>CACLSX010000061.1 GCA_902609705.1 uncultured Pelagibacteraceae bacterium | reverse complement strand
AGGATACTTTTTGAAAAATATAGAAAAAAATTTATCAAATGCTATTCGTTTTTTATCAATGGATGCGGTTCAGAACGCTAATTCTGGTCACCCAGGTATGCCTATGGGTATGGCTGACGTAGCAACAATATTATTTAAGTATTTCCTAAAATTTAATCCAAAAAATCCAAACTGGCTAAATAGAGATAGATTTATTTTATCAGCTGGACATGGATCAATGTTGCTTTACTCGATTTTGTACCTAACAGGATATAAAAGTGTATCACTTAACGATATCAAAAAGTTTAGACAACTAAATTCAATTTGTGCTGGACACCCAGAGTATCATCCAAACTCAGGTATTGAAACAACAACAGGTCCTTTAGGTCAAGGAATTGCAAATTCTGTAGGTTTCGCAATTGCAGAAGAAGTTTTAAAGAAAAAATTAGGAAGTAATTTGATAAATCACAAAACTTATGTCTTGGCTGGTGATGGGTGCCTTATGGAAGGAATTAGCCATGAAGCAATGAGCCTAGCTGGTCACCTTAAACTTAATAATCTTATAATGCTTTTTGATAACAATTCTATTTCGATAGATGGTCCCACTAGTCTAGCAGTCTCAGATGATTATAAAAACAGATTTAAAAGCTATGGATGGAATTATATTTTAATCAATGGGCATAATTATAGGGAAATTTATAATGCTCTAAAAAAGGCGCAAACTTCAAAAAAACCAACTGTGATTTCGTGTAAAACAAAAATAGGATTTGGATCTCCAAATAAAAGTGGAAAGGCTTCTTCTCATGGAAGTCCTCTTGGAATAGATGAAATTAAATTAGTTAGAAAAAAATTAGGATGGGATTATAAACCATTTAAAATACCTCAAAAAATTTTGACTGATTGGAGGAAAATCGGAGAAAAAGGGATTAAAAAAGAAAAAATATGGAATAAAACTTTTAGCAAACACAAACTAAAATTTAAAAGTGTTATAAAAAATAAATTCTCAACCTCAATTATAAAACAAAAAAAAGATGCAATAAAAAATTTAAAGACAATAGCTACAAGAAAATCCTCAGAGGAGTTTTTATCAGCTGTGTTAAAAGAGAATAATACTTTGATTGGTGGTTCTGCCGATTTAGCAGGATCAAACAATACAAAAACTAAGTTACATAAAATTATTAATTCAAGTAACTTTGATGGTAATTATATTCACTATGGTGTCAGAGAGCACGCAATGAGTGGAATAATGAATGGACTAGCTCTTCATAGTAATTTTATTCCTTATGGAGGTACTTTTTTAATATTTTCAGACTATTGCAAACCTTCAATAAGACTGTCTGCTATAATGAAACAGAAGGTAATTTATATTATGACTCATGACTCAATAGGACTAGGAGAAGATGGACCTACACATCAACCTGTAGAGCAGCTTGCTGCTTTAAGATCTATCCCAAACTTAAATGTTTTAAGACCAGCGGATCAAACTGAAACAATTGAGTGTTGGGATATTGCATTAAACAGCAACAAAACACCCAGCATATTAGCCTTAACTAGACAAAACCTTAAACCCATAAGAAATAGCTTTAGCAAAAAAAATCAATGCTCTATGGGAGCTTACGAAGTTTTGAGGACTGGAAAAAATATAAATTTAACTATTTTAGCTTCAGGATCAGAAGTCAATCTTGCAATTGAGACTAGTCATAAATTGGCCAAACAAAGAATCTATTCAAAAGTAATATCAATGCCTTGCCAAGAAATTTTTGAAAAACAAAACAAAAGCTATAAAAATAAAATCTTAAAAGAAAGTAAAAACACTTTTGCAATTGAGGCAGGTTCAAAAATGCCTTGGGAAAAATATATCAAAAAAGGCTTTTCTTTTTCATTAGAGGAGTTTGGTAAAAGCGCTCCTTATAAAAAAGTTTATGATCATTTTGGTTTAAGTAGTGAAAAAATTAGTAAAAAAATAAAACTTTATTTAAAAAAATGACAATAAAAGTTGGTATTAATGGCATGGGAAGAATTGGCAGAATGATTGTGC
>CACLSX010000060.1 GCA_902609705.1 uncultured Pelagibacteraceae bacterium | reverse complement strand
TTAATGAGGAAGTAATATTATTTGGTTCGGCCGCAGCCACCTCAATGATGACAATTGTTGGGATAGCCATACTTTTAGCACCAGTTTTAATAAGAACATGGAAGGAATTTAGGACAGCGAGATAAATGGAATACGGACTTGATAAAAGATCAAATGCTTTAAAAATTTTTAATACAACCTTTATAATAGTTTGGTTGTTAGTTGCATGCTTTCCCTTTATTTGGACTTTCTGGGGGTCATTTAAAGTAAGAGCTGACTTTTTTTCAAGAGCCGACTGGTGGTATGCTATTACAGCATTCAATACATTGTTAGAAACTGGAGGAAAGTTTACAACAGATGCTTATAGTCAAGCATGGACTGAAGGAGAGTTTTGGAAGGCATCTAGGAATACAGTTATAGTTACATTTTTTGTTGTAACCATTTCATTGTTCCTCGGGACATTAGGAGCTTATGCTTTATCTAGGTCTACAAGAAATTATGCATTTTGGATTTTAATTGCAGCATTAATTTTTAGAGCAATGCCTCATATTACATTGGTCTCTGGTTATTTATTTCCGTTTTTTCAATTACAAATTTGGGGAATACTACCTACGACCATAGTTGTTCTTGTAGCAATAAATCAACCATTTACTTTATGGTTGTTGTATTCATTTTTTAAAACTGTTCCTAAAGAACTTGATGAAAGTGCTTTAATTGATGGCTGTTCTTATTTTCAAGCATTCAGACATATCATTATGCCAGTTATGTGGCCTGGAGTAATAACAGCTGGATTATTTAGTTTAATGCTTGCGTATAACGATTTTACAGTGACTGCTCTTTTATTGAATCAGGAAAATCATACTATGGTTCCTAAAATACAAAGTTATCTTGGAACAAATCAACATGAAGGTAATTTGATGTGGGCTGTTTCAGCAGTTGTTTCAGCTACTGCTCCTTTATTTATGTTAGTTATGTTTTTCCAAAGACAAGTAATCAGTGGATTAACAGCTGGTGCCGTGAAGGGATAATGAGTTACAAAGCTGTTTTATTTGGTTCTATTGGAACTTTAGCTGAGACATCAGATCTTCAAAGAAATGCATTTAATGAAGCTTTTAAAATAAGTGGATTAGACTGGTTTTGGGATGAAGATATTTACAGAAAACTATTGTCAAAATCAGGTGGAACTACGAGAATTAATGATTACGCAAAAGATACTAGTGTTGAAATAGACGGAAAAAAAATAAGAAATTTAAAAACCAAAATTTTTAATGAATATTTAAACAAACACAAAGTTGAGCCTAGAGACGGTGTAAAAGAAATAATTCAATTTTGCAAAAAGAACAAAATAAAAATTGGGCTTGCTAGTTCAACAACGAGTAACAATATCAATTCTATTTTTAACTCGTTAAGAGGAAGAATTGAAAAAAAAGATTTTGATTTTATCGGCAATAATGAATTCATATTAAGAGAAAAACCATATCCCGATATTTATAATTATGCTTTAAAATACTTGAATATTAACTCAGACGAATGTGTGGCAATTGAAGATACAGAAGAAAGTTTAAATTCTGCTTTAAGTGCAGACATAAAATGTGTTGCATTTCCTGGAAAATATCACACTCAGTACGGATTTGATGGGAACCATTTAAAGGTTAATAAATTATCAAAAAAAATCTTTAATAAATAATATCTCTAATAATGTAAAAAACTATACCTGACATAAATATTATTATAAAAATATTTATGTATTTCCAAAAGCTTCTATTATTTAATTTGTTTGAAAAAATCTTAGATAAGTATCCTAAAGAAAAGAAAAATAAAAAAGAAGCTATAGAAGCGCCTATTCCAAAGTAAATTTTGTTTTCAATATTAAAGGATTTTGAGAAGTTTCCTAAAAAAAATACTGTATCAGAATATACGTGAGGATTTAAATATGTAAAACCTAGGGTCTTAATAAAGATGTTAAATGAGCTCTGTGCTATGACATTATTTTTGAATTCTAAAGATCTAAATTTAAATATTTCTTTAATTTTTCCATAAATAAAAAAAGATAAAAAAATAATTAAAAGGATATTTAAAATCAGCTCCACTATATTATTAAAATAATTAGAAAAATAATTAAATAAAAATATACCTAAGAAAATTAAAATCAAATCAGATAATGCACAAACTAAGCAAACTAAAAATATGTATTGTTTCTTAAGTCCTTGCTCTATTACAAAAACATTTTGTGGTCCTATTGCAAAAAT
>CACLSX010000059.1 GCA_902609705.1 uncultured Pelagibacteraceae bacterium | reverse complement strand
AAAAATGAGTAAAAAAAAAACAGCTTTAATAACTGGTATAACAGGTCAAGATGGTTCTTATTTAGCAGAACTCTTATTAAAAAAAAATTATAAAGTACATGGAATTAAAAGAAGGTCTTCAATTTTAATATCACCAAGAATTGATCATTTATATAAAGAAAAAAACAAAAATAATTTAATTTTGCATTATGGAGACCTAACCGACGGTCAATCAATTTCAGATTTAATTAATAAAATTAAACCTGATGAAATATATAATCTGGCAGCACAATCTCATGTAAAGATTTCTTTTGATATTCCAAATTATTCAGCTCAAGTAAATGCTCTAGGTGTCCTAAATATCTTAGAGAGTATTAAAAATTCAAAAAAAAAAATCAAATTTTATCAAGCTGGTACATCTGAGATGTACGGTAAGATCCAAGAAAAAAAACAATCTGAAAATACCAAGTTCTATCCAAGAAGCCCATATGGTGTTGCAAAAGTATATGCGCATTGGATAACTAAGAATTATAGAGAATCTTATAATTTATATACATGTAATGGAATATTATTTAATCACGAGAGTGAGAGAAGAGGAGAGAATTTTGTAACAAGAAAAATATCAATTGGTTTATCTAGGATAAAATTAGGAAGACAAAAAAAACTCATACTTGGAAATTTAAATGCTAAAAGGGACTGGGGACATGCAAAAGACTATGTAAAAGCGATGTGGTTAATGTTACAGCAAAAAAAACCAGATGACTATGTTATTTCAACCGGCGTAACTAAAACAGTCAAAGAATTTATTAATGAAGCTGCAAAAATTCTTGATATGAAAATTACATGGAAAGGAAAAGGATTAAACGAAAAAGGTTATGATCAAAGTGGAAGATGTATAATTTCTTGCAATAAAAAATTTTTTAGAAAAGCAGAAGTTGATGAATTATTGGGCAATAGCAATAAAGCACGAAAAAAACTTAATTGGAAACCAAACATAAAATTTACAAAACTAGTAAAATTAATGGTTGAGAGTGATTATTTAAAAGAATCCAATTATAAATGATAAAAAAAAAGGATTTGATATATGTTGCTGGTCACAGTGGACTTCTTGGCTCAGCAATAGTAAAAAATTTGAAAAATAATAATTTTAAAAATATATTAACAATAGAAAAACAAAAACTTAATCTACTCAACCAAGAAAAAACCTATTTATTTTTAAAAAAAAAAAAGCCTAAAATGATATTTATTGCTGCCGGTGAGGTAGGGGGCATAGGAGCGAATATTAATAATCCTGGATTATTCATTTTCAACAACTTACAAATTCAAAATAATCTTATAAATGGTGCAAAAATAAATGGTATTAAAAATATAATCTTTATTGCATCTAGCGCCATCTACCCAAAAAATATTACTAGACCCCTTAAGGAGACAGATATTTTAAAATCCAGCCTTGAAAAGTCAGTTGAACCTTATGCAATTGCAAAAATAGCGGGTATTAAAATGTGCGAGGCTTATAACAAAAGTTATAATTTAAATTATAAATCATTGATTCCTTGTAATAGTTACGGACCAAATGATAATTTTGATGAAAAAACTAGTCATTTTTTCCCTTCTTTATTGATTAAAGCAATCAAGTTAAAAAGACAAAAAGATAACCAAAAAAAATTTATCTTATGGGGAAATGGCAAAGCTAGAAGAGAATTAGTTCATATTGATGATATTGCTGATGCCTGTATTTATTTTATGAATAAAAAATCTGAAAGTATAATTAATATAGGCCTAGGTAGTGATAAAACAATTTTAAATTATGCAAAAATAATAATGAAGATTTTAAATATAAAAAATAAAATTCATTTTGACTTATCTAAACCAAGTGGCGTGAAAAGAAAATTATTAGATATATCTTTAGCAAAAAAATATGGTTGGAAACCCAAAATATCTTTAGAACATGGAATAAAAGAGGTTTTAAATCAAATTAGAGATAAGTTTTGAAATTCTCAATCATCACAGTGGTAAAAAATGATCAAGAAAATATTTCAAAAACTATAGCAAGTGTTTTATCTCAAAATTATAAAAATTTTGAATATATAATTTTGGATGGTTTTTCAAAAGATAAAACTTATGAAAAAATAAAAAAATTCAAAAAATTCAAAAGAATAAAAATAATAAGAACTCGTGATAAAAATCTTTATGATGGAATTAATAAAGCTATAAAAATATCAAATGGCGAGTATATTGGACTGATTCATT
>CACLSX010000058.1 GCA_902609705.1 uncultured Pelagibacteraceae bacterium | reverse complement strand
TAGTTCTACAAGTTGATCAAAAATCTTTAATTGATAATCCGTAACTCTTCTTTGATCTTCAGGTAAATCTCTTGGATAATTGCCTTTAAATACTTGATCTAAATCATCTGAGGCAGTTAAATAAACATCTTTAGTTTTTCCAATTAATGAAGGGTCGTTTAAAAGTTCCCTTTTAATCTCTCTTTCGAAAAAGTAAGAGACCATTCTCTTCAGCTCATTTTCTTGATCCTCATTAGCATTTGGATCCAAATCAGCCATTGATTTTAATGCTATATCGTAATAATCAGCATCTTTTAAATCCTCTTTAGAAGGATTTTGCTCTAACATCATTAATTCAGCATCAAAAGTAACTGGAACAATAAGCCAAGTTTTTTGAAAGGCTGAATAGCCTGTCGAAAAAATTTTAAAAATAAAGATTGTTAAAAATAAAAGTGCCATAAAAATTGCACTTTGACCGTATAATCGAAATCTCTTTTCAGCTTTATATCTTTTATTTAATAATTGTTCTTTATTTTTATTCATATTTTTCTCTATATTTTTTAACTACTCTTAAGGCCACAATATTCAAACAGAGCGTTACTAAAAATAATGACATACCTAAAGCAAATGCAGCTTGCGTTTTTGGGTCGCCAAAAGCTTGATCTCCAATTAATATTACAACAATTTGCGCTGTAATTGTTGAAGTAGATTCTAATGGATTTAAAGTTAAATTAGCAGCTAAACCAGAGGCCATAACAACTATCATTGTTTCTCCAATTGCTCTTGAAACACCAAGCAAAATAGATCCAACTATACCAGGCAATGCTGCAGGAAAAATAACTTTTTTTATTGTTTCTGATTTGGTTGCTCCCATGGCATAACTTCCATCTCTTAAACTTTGAGGTACACTTGTAATCACATCGTCACTTAAACTTGAAATGAATGGTATAATCATAATGCCCATTACTCCGCCTGCCGCTAAAGCGCTTTCAGCTGAAACGTCTAAACCCATGCTATTACCTATTTCCTTTAAAAAAGGTCCAACTGTTAGAGCAGCAAAAAATCCATAAACAACTGTTGGTATACCAGCTAAAATTTCAATTAAAGGTTTTGCGTATTGTCTAACTTTAACTGATGCATACTCAGCCAAATAAATTCCACTCATTAGTCCAATAGGAATAGCAACACACATAGCTATGAAAGCAATAAAAAAAGTACCAGCAAAAATAGGGACTGCTCCAAAAGTATCGGAGTACATTGTCGGATCTAAAGCCTCTGAAGAATCTCTAACAAAAGCTTTTGCAGGATACCAATGAGTTCCAAAGACAAAATCAAATAATGGAATTACTTTAAAAAAATCTATAGTTTGAAATATAAGTGAAAATACTATTCCAACAGTAGTTAATATTGCAGCTAAAGAAGCTGTAAATAAAACTGCTTTCAAAAATTTTTCAACTGGTTCTCTTGTTCTAGAATTAGATGAAATTTTTTTATAAGCGTAAGCAACAGAGGCAATAATTATAGATAATACTATAACAGCTTTTGAACTTTGAGCTATTGATCGAAGACTTAAATATTTTTCAGCTGAAGCCTCAATAAAAGGTGTGATTTCTCCGGTAAATTGTCCTCGAGACAATGCTTTTGTTTTTTCGTAAATTAAATTTAATTCATCATCAAGATAGCCTTGATTTGAATAATCACTTAAGATTAATAATTTTACAATTGTGGGCTCAAAAATTGCCCATAAAGAAAAAATTATAAAAGCTGGTATTGCACACCAAATTGCAAGATAATAACCATAAAATTGTGGTAATGCAGTTAATCTTTTATTTGTAGATTGAATTGTATATGCTTTTCTACGTCCAAAATAATAACTTGTGAAACCCAGAAGAACAATAAATGTAAACAATATTAAGTTCAAAGAATCTCCTTTATTGAGGACTTTACTCTTATTTCAAAAAAAAGGGGTCTAAAAAGACCCCTTTTATAATTATTTGTTAACAGAGTAATAATTAATTACCCATAGCAACTAGCTTCGTAGCATTAGTTCTAGTTGTTTTATACAACTTAGAGTCTAATGGAACTAAACCAATATCTGCTAAGTAACCACCTTTTCCAATAGCTTTCTTGGTTGTGAATTCTTTCACAAACTCATGTAATCCTGGGATTACTCCAACGTGAGCTTTTTTCACATAGAAAAATAATGGTCTTGCAACTGCATAACTGTAGTCTTGAATACTCGCTAGAGAGGGTTGTCCACCATCTATGCTAGCAGCTTGTAATTTATCTTTAGCAGCTAAGAAATAACTGAAACCAAAGAAACCAAACATATCTTTATCTTGAGTTAACTTTTGGATGATTAAACTATCGTTT
>CACLSX010000057.1 GCA_902609705.1 uncultured Pelagibacteraceae bacterium | reverse complement strand
TTTCATATTTCTCTCTATCAGAAATCTGTAAATTATATAATCTTGATGATATGCCAGCAAAAAGCAATACTTTTGCTGCAGCTAGTATAAACATCCTCCTTGTTATAACTCTGCCCTTTTCTATATTTCTCCCTCTATTCAACATTTTTTTGTTTTAAACCTAGTAAATAAATTTGATTAAATAATTTTGCCACTGCTGGATAAATTAAAAATGAAAAAAATGCTGACGACATTAAAGCACCATAGCTAATATTTCCATCAAAGAAAATTGCCAAAACTGTAAAATGAATTGAGCTAACAATTAATATTGCAATAAAGAATAATATCCAATCATAAATTAAATTAGGAACAAGAGTTCTTGTTCTAAAAAAAGACGCAATAACACACAGTAAAAGATAATTTATTGATGAAACTCCAATAGGTAGATTTTGCACAACATCATTAATTATACCTGCAAAAAAAATAAGGCCATAACCAAGCATTTCAGGTTTCCTTAAAACCCAATAAAAAACAATTAAATGAATAAAATTAAAAGATATATTAATTGTGAAAATTTGAAATGAAAATGAGTAGCCTGTCAAAGCAAAGAAAAATAACAAAATAATTGGAAAACCATTTAATAAAAATTGATAAAATTTTATATCACTTCTAGCCATTTTACTTATTTACCTGCACATAATTAAGTTGATTTAAGTTGCTAAAAAACTTTACGTACTTTTTATTTTCTTTAACAATTATTTTTCCAACAGGAATTGATGCTGGAATTGTACCATCTGATCCAGATGTATATACAATTTCATTCTCTTTTATTTCATTTTCTTTCGGTAAATACTCTAGCTCTGCATACTCATCATCTCCATTCCCTGACAATATAGCGTTAATTCCACTTGGTTCGATAATAATTGGGATTTTGCTATTAAGATCATTAGCCAATAATACTCTTGAGCTTAAAAAGTTAACATTTACAACCTTTCCAATGTAATATAGACGATCTTTAACAGCTGATCCTAATTTAACACCATTTTTTTGACCTTTATTAATTATTAGTGACTTCAAATAAGGACTTTGTTTATCCAATAAAATTTTAGTTAACATATATTCTTTAGAAAAAAGGTCTCTTTCCTCTATCAATTTTTTTAAAAGAGCATTTTCTGATTTATAAAAATCAACTTCTTTTCTTAGAGAGTCAAGGTCAAGGTCCTTATCTCTCAAAACTGAAAACTCTTCATACATGCTCATATGATCTTGAAAGAGATAATATTTGTCTTTAATATATTTAAAAGGACTTGATACAACGTATGATCCTCTAAATATAATATCCTTTGTGATAGATCTAAATTGATTAACTGGTCCAGATTTAAAATACTCTAATGATAAAACTAAAATAGATATGATTAGTAGAGTGAATAAAGAAAATTTTTGTCTATTTCCTTTTTTTAAAAATGCGGAACGAATAGCAATAATAAAATCGTCTCTACTCGATTCTGTTGACATAATATTTAATACTCAGATAACACAGTAGAAAATATTTCTTGATCGTCTAACGCCTTTCCTGTTCCTATCGCAACACATGACAATGGATCATCAGCAATATTCACTGGTAATCCAGTTTCTTTAGAGAATCTTTTATCAATATTTTTTAAAAGTGATCCTCCTCCTGTCATTGTTAAACCCATATCAACTAAATCAGCTGATAACTCTGGGGGTGTATTTTCTAGTGCTTTTTTTATTCCAGATACAATCTCTTTTAGTATCGGGTTTAAAGCTTCTGAAGTATCTTGTTCTGAAATATTAACCTCTTTAGGAGTCCCTGATCTTAAATCTCTACCTTTAACTGCATAAGTATTATTATTTGTTGGAATTGCTGTTCCAATATCTTTTTTAATCTTTTCAGCTGTGCTATCTCCAATCATTAAATTATATTCTTCTCTCATATAATCTTTTAATGCATTATCCATCGCATCCCCCGCAACTCTTAGAGATTCTGAGTAAACTACTCCTCCTAATGACATAACGGCAATTTCCGTTGTTCCACCACCAATGTCTACAACCATCGATCCTGTTGCTTCTTGAATTGGTAGGCCTGCCCCGATTGCTGCTGCTATAGGTTCTTCAATTAATTGAACTCTTCTCGCACCTGCTGCCAAAGCACTGTCTTGAATAGCTTTTCTTTCAACTGGTGTTGAGCCGGTTGGTACACAAATTAAAATTCTAGGATTTGCCAATGTTTTTTTATGAACTTTCTTTATAAAATGTTTAATCATTTCTTCTGTCACTATAAAGTCGGCTATCACACCGTCTCTTAAAGGTCTTATTGCTTGTATGTTACCTGGTGTTCGTCCTAACATTGTTTTAGCTTCATCGCCTACTGCTAAAACTGACTTTTTTCCTTTGTTATCTACAACCGCAACAACAGATGGTTCATTTAAAACTACACCTTTGCTTTTTAAAACGACTAACGTGTTAGCTGTTCCAAGATCAATTGCCATATCCTGGCTCCAAAACTTTCTTAAATTGGCAAACATTGACATTTAATTATATTCCTTTCACTTTTTGATGTTTAATATTTTGAGATGGTGCTTTTTTCTCACGTTTTATCAGCATTTTATTTAATGCATTTAAATATGCGTTTGCTGATGCAACCAAAGTATCTGTATCAGCTGATTGACCTACTGTCGTCCTATCATTTTCTTCAATTTTCACACTAACAGTTGCTTGAGCATCTGTGCCTTCTGTTACTGCATGTACTTGGTAAAGGGACAATTTTAC
>CACLSX010000056.1 GCA_902609705.1 uncultured Pelagibacteraceae bacterium | reverse complement strand
TTTCTTCTGATAAAAGTCTTCACTCATCAATACTGGTGGTTAATCTAAAAAAACTAGAATTTAGAAAAATAAAATTTACTAAAAAAAGAGGTTGCTTGTGCAATTAATCTTCAAGATTTTAATCATAATATTTTTTACCTCGAATGCCATTTCGGAGGATAATGAAAAATTTTTAATGCTTAAAAATGATAAGGTAAACGTAAGATATGGACCAAGTTTTGATTATCCAATAAAGTATATTTACAAGAAAATAAACTTGCCAGTAAAAGTGATTGATAAAAAAGAAAATTTTAGAAGAATAATTGATAATAAAAAAAATGGTGGGTGGATACATATATCTCAATTGAAGCGATCAAAATCCTTTATAACTGTGTCAAATAAAATTCTTTTCAAAAAACCAACTAAATTTTCCAAACCATTGGCTAAAATAGAAACTGGAAGATTATTGTTAGTAAAAAAATGTGAGAGAAAATGGTGTTTAGTAGAAACAAAAAGTTTTAAAGGGTGGGTTGATGAAGAAGATCTTTGGGGAAAAATCAACTAACCCTTTAAGTTATATATATTAACTAGTTATTTTTGTTGGACACATACGTCTTTGATCACTGGAGCATTCGCACAATCAACACATTTAGTCTTTTGAACAATACATCCATCATCAAGGACTTCAACATCAACTATTTTATCACACTTAGAACAAGTTGAAGAAATTGTTAATCCACATTTTTTACAATTGTAATTTTCTATTTGCATATTTTAAAATTAAATATGAAAAAATTATTTTCAACAAATATCCTTGCGAATAATTATTATTTACGCATTTTTTTTGCGAATAATTATTATTACTACAAATTATCCTTATAAAATTTTTTCTATTTATTTATTGATAATGATTATTATTAACTTTTTGATCTACTTGCCCACCACTTATCTAAAACGAAATACCAAATAGAATTAGCAATTGGTTCTACTATTGCATCAGTTAAGGCTATCATAAATGATACATCCGCAACCAACATCAAAACTGTTATGGCAATTGCAAAGTGACCAATCGTATAAACGATTGTTCTTAAAATTGAGCCTCTGTTATTAGTGTAAATCTGTCCAGCAGCTTTAAAAATACCGTTGGTAACTTCCATTATTCTTTAAACGGGCTCTCAAGAACACAAGCAACTAAGTGAACTCTAGCCTGTTCTCCTCCATTAAAAAAGTTATGATATTTTGTATTATTGGTAATCCACACATGACCATCAGCAGGCAAGTGTTTTGCAACATTTTCTATGACCATTGAGCAACCAGCATTAGTTACTATTGGAACATGCAATCTACATTCTGGGTCTTTATGCCAGCTTAGTGTAGATCTAGGTTCTTTTAACAGGAGTCTTACCCTTCCTAGTTTAAATTTTTTGCTCAGGATTTCATAAACTTCCTTGAAATAAGTATTCTCAAATTCAGGCACTAATTGAGTATATTTTGACTCTTCAATATCAATGTCTCTTGAAACTTCTTTTCCTGTCTCATCAGCAATAGTCCAATATCTTCCTCTAATGTTATTTCCCTTAATTGACTCTTCATCATTAGGGATTTGATTTAAAGGAATTGCACCAAAGTGAGTTACTCCTGGTGAATTAAATCTTTTTTTCTTTAATATTGCATCTAGATCTTTACGTAATTTTGAGATGTCAAATTTGATTTCAGGAACTTTATAAAAATTTTCAAAATTTAATGATGTCATTTTTTTTCCGCCTTTTTCTATACTAATTTAATCTTAAATCAAATCTATCTGCATTCATCACTTTGACCCATGCTGATACAAAGTCTTTGATAAATTTGTCTGATGAATCTTTGCAAGCATATACTTCGGCTAATGCTCTTAATTGAGAATTTGAACCAAAAATAAGGTCAACTCTTGAACCTTTCCACTTAGTTTTTTTAGACTTTCTATCTTTACCAACAAAATATTGTTCAGATTTGTCAGTTTCTTTCCAAGTGGTACTCATATCAAGAAGATTTACAAAATAATCTGTTGATAGAGTTCCAGGTTTTTTTGTGAAAACTCCATTTTTAGAACTATCATAGTTTGTATCTAAAACTCTCATTCCTCCTACAAGAACTGTCATCTCTGGTGCCGTTAATCCCATTAATTGTGCCTTATCAATTAATTTTTCCTCAGCTGAAACATTAGATTTACCTTTTTTCATGTAGTTTCTAAAACCATCCGCTTGCGGCTCAAGTAATCCAAATGAATTTACATCTGTTTGGTCTTGTCTTGCATCTCCTCTTCCAGGAGTAAATGGAACCTGAATTTTATGACCAGCTTTTTTTGCTGCCATCTCTATTCCTACATTTCCACCTAATACTATAAGATCCGCCATTGAGACTGATTTTTTATTTTTATCAAATTTTTTCTTAATTTTTTGTAAAGCTTTAATAACCTTTGAAAGTTTTTTAGGGTTATTGACTTTCCAACTTCTTTGAGGTTCAAGCATAATTCTTGCTCCGTTTGCTCCACCTCTTTTGTCAGAACCTCTGTATGTAGAAGCAGAAGCCCAAGCCGTAGAAACTAAATCAGAAACAGAGACTTTTGATTTTGAAAGCTTTGATTTTAAATCTCTTATATCTTTTGATTTAAGTTTATATTTTGGTTTATCTATAGGATCTTGCCAAATTAATTGTTCTTTTGGTACTTCGCTACCCAAATAACAAGCTCTTGGTCCCATGTCTCTATGAGTAAGCTTAAACCAAGCTCTTGCAAATGCATCAGCAAATTCATCTGGATTTTGATAAAAATGTTTTGAAAT
>CACLSX010000055.1 GCA_902609705.1 uncultured Pelagibacteraceae bacterium | reverse complement strand
TTTGTAATATTAGATGCGGCGATGAATGATTTGATAAGACCAGCTTTGTATAACGCAAAACATAGGATAATTCCATCCCTAAGAAATATGTCACGATCAAAGAAAATATTAGAGTTTGTAGGCCCAGTATGTGAAACAACTGATAAATTTTTAACAGAAAGGAAATTTCAGAATATTAAAGAAAATGATATTATGATTATTTGCGATACAGGTGCCTATGGTTATTCATTATCATCTAATTATAATCTTAGATTAAGGCCTGCTGAAATTTTGATTAAAGGAAATAAAGTAAAGATTATAAGAAAAAGACAAAAAATAACAGATATTATCTAACTTAAAACTTATAATGAGAAATATCCTCTTTAAAAGTATATTTTTTTCTGGATTAATTTTAATATGTATTATTTTTCTTCCATCTTTATTACTACCAAAGAAAATCACTCTTTTTGGAGGTAAACTTTTTGGATACTGGTCCTCATTCTGTTTAAAAATTTTTTACTCAACCAACATAGTAATAAAAGGTCAAGAAAACATAATTAATAAAGAAAATTTCTTCATCGCATGCTCTCATCAATCGATGTTTGAAACTTTTTTTTTACAAACAATATTTAATTCACCAATTTTTATTCTTAAAAAAGAACTATTAAATATTCCGATATTTGGTTGGTATTTAAGAAAGATAGATTCTATTTCTGTAAATAGAAATAAAGTTTCTAAAGAAAACCTTAATTTTACTGAAAAAATTAAAGAAGTTATGGAAAAAACAAAAAGACCTGTAATAATTTTTCCACAAGCTACTCGAGTTCTACCAGATGAAATTATTCCTTTTAAAAAAGGAGTTGGAAGAATTTACAGAGAATTAAATGTAAAATGTCAACCCGTCGCTATTGACTCTGGAAGAGTATGGCCAAAATCTGGAAAGATGATACCCAATAAAACGATTACTATTTCTATTTTAAAACCAATTAATACAGGTATCAAAGAAACAGAATTTGTAAAATTATTGCAAAAAGAAATTTATTCCGAGCTTGGTCTTGCTAACTAACCTTTCATAGGCATTACAACATAAATACTGTCAAAGTCTGCAGGATCTTTTATTAACGCAGGAGATCCAGTATCTTTCAAATATATTTCAATATTATCACCATTTAGTTGGGATGCTATATCAAGCAAATATCTAGAGTTAAAACTTATATCTAAATCTGTCTCAAATTTTACAGATAGGCTTTCTTTACCATCACCACTGTTAGTGTTATTGACAGATAAATCTAAATTATCTTTAGTCAAATTAAATTTTACACCATCTTTTTTGTCTAGAGAAACTGATGCTACTCTGTCGACGGAATTTAGAAAAGATTTTAGATCTATTTCAAGTTTTTTTTGATTCTCTCTAGGGATAACTTGAATATAATTAGGGAATTTTCCATCGATTAACTTTGATATCAACATACTATTATTAAGTTCAAATTTAATTTTGGATTTAATATTTGAGACTTTAACCTCACCATCATAATCTTCTAGAAGAGAACATAATTGAAATATAGTTTTTTTTGGAAGTATTATTGGTTCAAATTCAATTTTATTTCTTAGTCTTATTTTTGAGATAGACATTCTATGGCTATCTGTTGCGGCTGCAGTTAAAAAATTCTTATCATCTGTTTGGGTCTGATGGAAAAAAATACCACTAAGATAATGCCTTGTTTCATCATTTGAAATCGAAAATTTACATTTGTTTAAAAGTTTTAATAAATCTTTTGAATTTATAGTAAATTCATTCTCATTGAAATTTTCATCTGTAATTGGAAATTCAGAAGCATTTATAGAATTTAAATTGAATAAAGATTTATTTGATTCTAATTGTAATTTACTTTCTCCAGAGTTTTCAAAATTTATCTGACTACCAGAGGGTATTTTTCTTACAATATCAAACATAATTGATGAAGAAGTAGTTGTTTTACCTTCATCAAAAATTTTAATATTTGAAATTTCATTTACAAATATTAAATCTAAATCTGTTGCTGTAATTTTTAATTTTGAATTTGCTGCTTCTATCAAAATATTTGAGAGAATAGGTAAAGTGCTTCTTTTTTCTATTACACCCTGACAGTAACCTAAAGATTTTTGCAAATCTTGTTGATTAACACTAAATTTCATTTTCTTGTTTGTATAATATTTTATTCTTTAGGCTATCAATGCTTAAATTTAATTCATTATCATCTTTTCTTAATTTTTCTATTGTTTTGACTGAATGAATAACAGTTGTGTGGTCTCTATTGGCAAATGATCGACCTATCTCTGGCAAAGATTTAGATGTCAGCATTTTTGCTAAATAAATAGCAGTTTGCCTTGGTCTTACAAGATATCTTGACCTTCTTGGTGACAACATTTCGTTTTTACTTATTTTAAAATATTTACAGACTATTGTTTGAATATTATCTATATCGACTTTATTTTCAGTTAAATTTAAGAGATCTTTTAATATTACTTTTACCTCTGACATCGAAGGAGTTTTTCCATAAATTCTTGAGAAAGATATTATTCTATTAAATGCTCCTACAAGTTCTCTGATACTAGTATTAACTTCTGTACTGATAAATTTTATAATTTCGTCACTAATTTTAATATTATTAGGATCATGAATTTTGAGATCATCATTTTTAGATTTTATTATATTGTATCTTAATTCAAAATCTGCATTTTGGATATCAACTACCAGTCCTCCTGAGAATCTGGATTTAATTCTTTCTTGTATTCTAGTTAATTTGTTTGGTGGTCTATCTGCTGATACAATAATTTGAGATCCTTTCTCTAGCAAAACATTGAATGTATGAAAAAACTCTTCTTGCATAGCTTCTTTTCCATTCATAAATTGAATATCATCAATCAGAAATATATCGGTATTTCTAAAATACTCTTTAAACTTTACCATGTCATTGGATTTTATTGATTTTACAAATTGATACATAAATCTTTCAGCTGAAATAAACATTACTTTATTTTTTTCTTTCAAACTTAAACCAATTGCATTTAACAAATGTGTCTTACCCATTCCAACTCCACCATAAATATACAGAGGGTTATAGTGGGCTATTTGCTCAGAGACTTTTTTTGCGGCTTCAAAAGCTAGTTTATTACTTTTCCCTAGCAAGAAATTCT
>CACLSX010000054.1 GCA_902609705.1 uncultured Pelagibacteraceae bacterium | reverse complement strand
ATATATGTATTAGATAAATCAGTTATTGAATTATAAGTTTTATAATGTTTGAATTTTATATCAATTATATTTATAGTATTTTTTTTTGCTTCTTTATAATTTTTAATTTCATTTAATTTAAATAAGTAGTTTAAATTTTTAAGTTGTTTCAAAAGTAAATTTTTATTACCTATCAAAATAATTTTATCTTTTAAATCTTTCGTTTTAACAAAGTACTTTCCTATAATCTCCGAAAAAGTACTGTATGGCTCACCCAATACAATTAAAATATATTTAGTATTCATTAATTTTAGTATTTTGTTTAAGTTTTTTGTATAACAAAATAGAGAACTGACTTAATTGTTTGTTTCTCTCATAGTTAATAGCTTCATCAAGTGCTTTTTTAATATCAATTGATTGCTTCATTTCTTTTTTATCATTAATTCTTAATATTAAGTAACCAGATGGATATTTAATTGGTCTTGTTATTTGATTTTTTTTTATACTATTTAAAATAGTGTTTAATTCTGTCGATAATAATGTTTCTTTTATCCATCCGATATCGCCTCCATTATTTGCACTACTCGCTATACTGAACCTTGTTGCGGCAGACTTGAAGTTATTGTATTTTATGTAATCAAGTATTTTCTTATATTTAATTTCATATTTTTCATTCTTTTCAACTTCAAATAATATTTCTGAAATATTGTATTCATATTTTTTATTATTTAATATTTTAGCCTCTAAATCTAATTTCAATTTTTTTTTATTTATTTTAATAAGCGAACCATATTTTTGAAATATTAACTCATTCCATAGCGCCTCATATTTCATTTTTTTAATTATATCTTTATAATCAATATTGGTTCCATTTAATAAATTTAAAAATTCTTCCTCATTATTTACATTTTTAAAATTAAAGAGTTTATTTTTTACTCCACTTGTTATCATGTCCTCATCAATATTTTTAAAAACTTTCTCAATTTCTTTTATTTTTATCATCTCTCTTATCAACGAATTGATAGAAATCTTCATAATTTCTTCATTTGATAATTCTTTTAAACCTGGTCTCAAAAAAATTAAGTAATTCCTCTCGTTTATAATATCTTTATTCGTAATTATTTCGTCTCCAATTTTATACTTTATTAAAATTTTTGAATGTGTTTGGTTTATGTTAAAAAAAAAAATAAATATTGAAATAATTAAAAAAATATTGCGCATATTTATTATTTATTAATCAATTTACCTAAATTAGGTACACCAAGCTCAGTAAAAGGTATAATTTTTATCAAAAAAGATAAACTTTCATTTGGCTCTAAGCTCCCATCTTTATAAAATGATTTATTATAATTAAAATTAATTGATAAACAGTCAGTTTGATATGAGTAAATTAGGTTGTAGTATTCAGTGAAATCGTCAATCAGGTCTTTAGTTGTGTTAAATTCAAAAGAATTTTCGTTACCAAAGTTTATTGATGTGCTATTAGAAATAGTTTCATTATTACCTAAATCATTATCAGTAGTATAATAATAAAAGTTTGTAAAAACATTATTAAAATCAATATCAAGGTTTAAACCCTCTAAATTAGAGTATTCCAAATCTCTATCATAAGAAAAATCATAGCCTAACTTTAAATTATCACTGTAATTGTAATTAATGGATCCAAATATATCTGACCTAGTTTTATTTAACTTAGACTTAGATGGAAGCTTTAAGTTCTCTTTTGATTTAAGAACATTTGCAATTTTAAAGTCAATAATATCATTACCACCTATATCAGTTCTTTTATACTCCAATCCCATGCTCAAAGAATCTCCTCCTTCTACCTGATCAGAAGCACCTATCCTATCTAAACTAAATACGTTATTGTAATTTAGAAGAATATTTTTTGATGAAATATCACTATTACCATTGGGACTATATCGCACAGATGCTATTGGCATTAAAAAATCATTATAATTTTTCATTTTTTTTTGAAGTGGTAAACTTGCATCTAATTTAACTGTTCCATATAAATCATAATTACCATTATCTTTAAAATTAGATGAATTATCAGCGTATGAACTTGGGTTTTTTAAAAAAATATTATAGTTTGAAGTTATACCTTTAGAATTTATAAATTCGTTTGATGAAAATAAAAAATCATTCGTAATTACAGCTTCTTTTACATTTGTATCATAAATTTTATTATAACCATAAGAATCAAAACTAAATCTTCCATTATATCTTTCAGGAATAATAATATTTTTCGAGAACTTAAAGTCAGGAAAAACATATTGATATCTATCGTTATAGTCTCTTGATAAATCTTCAAAAACTACAATAGAAGTGCTTAAACTTGAATCTTCAAAACTCCAATTTAAATCAAGATTTGAAATCAACAAGTTATCATCAGTCACTAAATTAGATGTATCAGCTAATTTATAGTTTTTTAAATAGTTATCACCTTCTACACTTTGGAGATTTATTCCAAAATTTAAATTATTATTTATATCGCCAACTTGATTATAAAAAAAATGACCTTTTGTTCCAGCATCACCTACTATAAAACTAAAATCGCTCAAAATGTCTGAATCTTTTAATGTCTGTCTGTATTCATTTTGGAGTAAAAAACTTTTATCCGCATAATACCTTGGACTAAAAGTAATATCCTTATCTATACCTAAAACTTTATAGTACGGAAAATGTATTGAAATTCCCAAACTTTCTGAAGTAGAGTAAGTAGGTGCTAAAAAACCTGATTTTCTTTTTACAGATGGATCAGGATGATTAAAGTATGGGGTAAAAAATACCTTGTAGTCAAAAATTTTAAGCCAAGAATTTTTATATTCAAATATTTTCTTTTTTTTATCGTGCTTAAATTCCTCAGAATTTAATTCCCAGCCTCTACATTTTTTATTATCAATATTACAAGTACTAAAGACTGCTTTATATACCTTTAATTCATCATCATTAGAATAAGAACTTCGGCCTTTTAATAAAGGTTCATTATCTTCATTTCCAAAATAAGATTTTTCAAACTCTACTTTTAATTCTTTACCAGCAATTTCTTTATTTTTAATATCAAGTACCAACTTATCAAAAATATATTTATTATTATTTTTATCAATAATTATTGATTTTTGAGATTTAACTATTTCACTTGTAATATCTAATTCAAAACCATTTTTTAAAATATAGAAATTGTTTTCATTATCCTCAATTAATGTCTCTTTTTTTGAATAAATTTT
>CACLSX010000053.1 GCA_902609705.1 uncultured Pelagibacteraceae bacterium | reverse complement strand
CTCAGCCCATTAATTAAATATACAACAGGATTAAAATAAGTGACTGTTTGCCAGAAACTTGGGAGCATATCTAGCGAATACAAACTTCCACCTAAGAATACCATTGGTGTTATGACAATTGTTGGTATTATAGACATTTGCTCGAAATTTTTACTAAGAAGTCCAATTAAAAACCCAAACAAAGCAAAAGTAAAAGCAACTAGAATTAATAAGAAAATCATTAGTAAAGGAAACTTCACGTTAACTTCTGCAAAGAAAAGTGAAGTGCAGAAAATTACTGCAGCAACAATTAAGGTTTTAGTTGCACCTGCACCAACATAAGCAATTACAATTTCTACAGTAGAAATTGGAGCTGCTAGAATTTCATAAATTGTTCCATTAAATTTAGGAAAAAAAATTCCAAAAGAAGTGTTACTGATAGATTGTGTTAATAATGTTAACATCAATAATCCTGGAACTATATAAGAGCCATAACTAATGCCATCAATTTTTTGTACATAGTCCCCTATTACTGAGCCGAATACTATAAAGTATAATGAAGTAGATAAAACTGGAGAAAGAAGAGATTGTATTAATGTTCTTCTAAATCGATCCATTTCATGAAAATAAATTGCTCTTAATGCGTAAAAATTAATCCTCATTATTTTCCTTTACCAATGTCACAAAAATCTTTTCAAGATTATTTTGCTCTGTTTTTAAATCTCTCATCCTCAAACCTGCATTTTTTAAATCTTGAAGCATCTTTGTGATACCTGTTCTCTCTGCATGTAAGTTATAGTTGTAAATTAATGAATAATTATCATTAGAGATTGATAGATTATATTCATCAAGTTCTGATGGAATTTTTTCGACTTTATCTTGTAATTCAATTGTTAATTTTTTATGACCCATCTTTTTTAATAAATCTATTTTATTATCAACAACAATGATTTCTCCTTGATTAATTACTGCAACTCGGTCCGCGATTGCCTCTGCTTCTTCAATATAGTGTGTTGTTAATATTATAGTTACTCCAGTTTTCCTTAATCCCTCTACAACTTTCCACATATCTTTTCTCAATTCTACATCTACGCCTGCCGTTGGTTCATCAAGAAATAATATCGAAGGTTCATGAGATAATGCTTTTGCTATCATTACACGTCTTTTCATTCCTCCTGAAAGCTGATTTAACCTTAAATCTTTTTTATCCCATAAACTAAAATCTTTTAGAACTTTTTCTATATGTTGGGGGTTTGGCTTTTTTCCGTATAAGCCTCTTGAATATGAAACATTGTTAAACACTGTTTCAAATTGTTCTAGTGAAATTTCTTGGGGGACCAGTCCTATTCTTGATCTTGTTTCTCTATAATCTTTTATAATATCAAAACCATCTACTGTAATTACTCCAGAAGTTGGTTTAACTATACCACATACAATACTTATCAGTGTAGTTTTGCCAGCTCCATTTGGTCCAAGCATAGCAATAATTTCACCTTGCTTTATATTTAAATTAACAGTTTTTAAAGCGTTAAATCCATTGTCGTACACCTTTGAAAGGCCATCAATTGTTATTAAATCTTTAGTCATTATCTGAGGTCTTAATTTGATATAGAGATGTTTTTAGTGACAAGCAATATTATATTTTTTTAATCTCCAATAATTGTATGGCCATGGAGTTAAAAATCCAACTAAAAGCATTATTGGTACTACCCACCAATTTAAAATAGCTCCACCTGTTAAAATTATATCTGTGAGGTTCATGGCTATTTCCATACTGACCATTGATATAAAGCTCATACCAAGCGCAGTCTTTAATGCTTTGGAAAAATCAAGTTTTTGTCTTAGTAAAATTATAGTTTCTAAAATAATACTTGTAATCAAACCATTTATAATTGCTAAAATCATGATGGCTAAAACAGGCCAGGGAATTCCTGTTATCTGAAAATACAATATAGTTCCAAAGTCACCAATTGCACAGCCTAGTAAACACCAAGCAGTATTTTTTGCGCTTCTTTTCCAAGTATGCTTGCATGACCAATTAAAATTAATTGCTTCTGAACTCATTGTTTGCTCATTTCTAAATGATATTCATAAATATCATCTTTCCAATAAGATTTAATGTACGAAAGAATGTTATCAATACCTTCATCACTTATTTTGTCACCAAAACCCATCATCTTGCCTTCATAATTTTTTATCAATTTAGCAAATCCATACTTTATCATTCTATGTAGTAACTCATCTGTATGATGCCAAGTATGACCAGTTCCATTTAAAGGGGGTGCTTTTCTATGCCCATCTTCATCTAAACCTTGCCAATTTGTAGCTCCAGCTAAATTTGCTTGGTGACAAGAAACACAATATTGATTGTATAATACCTTGCCATTTTTAATTGCTTCTAATGAATCTCTTGTTATGGGGTAGTGCGAATGAGAGAAAGCAGTATCTGCATAAAATAAAACAATAAGAATAAAAAAATACTTTTTCATTAGTGTGGAGCCCTATATCTGCTATGACAAGCTTTACAGCTCGACCACATATATTGTTTCAAAGCTGCTCTAAAATCATCTTGGTCTTCGATAATTGAAGCTAGCTTTATCATTTGATCAGATGATTTTTTCATTAGAGCATTAAATTCATCTTTTTCTTCCCAAATAATTGGTAAAGCCTCTGTTCCATGTCCCTCTTTTGTATTTTCTGGAAATAAATTTAGTAATTCTAAATAATTATCACTCATTCTAATCATCAGTTTTTTTGAGTCCTCAATTTCAACTTCGTTAAGTAAAATACTAATTCTTTTTGCTAGTTTATAATTTTGACTGAATAAAGATTTTCTTTTCTTTATAATGTCTTTTGCACTTTCTTCTGATAAAACATTAGAATTAAATGAAAAAGAAAGTGCTACAATAAACATTATTTTGAAAATATTATTTATTTTTATAAAATAGCTCATGTCGAATAGTATAACATTACGATATAGTTGGTTAGCTAAATTTTTCCATTGGTTCACTTTGCTCCTTCTAATTGCTCAGATACCAATGGGGTTTATTTTAGTCAGATTGGATTTTTCGGATTTAAGAATAACTATAGAAAATGTGCACGTAATTGTTGGGATATTTATATTTTACATAACTCTATTTAGGTTAATTTATAAATTTTTTAGCAAGTCCCCAAAACTAATGCCTGAGGCATTCTTTGGACAAAACTTGATTGCGAAATTGAATCATTTCGCTCTTTATGTCGCACTTTTAACAATAACAACATCAGGAATTTTAAAAAAGCTATTTAATGGTGAAAAACTAAATTTTTTTATTTTTAAATTAAGGATTGAAGATAACTTTGATTTAGCAGATCAATTTTA
>CACLSX010000052.1 GCA_902609705.1 uncultured Pelagibacteraceae bacterium | reverse complement strand
TCAGTTCTAGTTCCATCTTCGCATGACCACTCAACATCATCAGTAAAGTTTCTTGCATAAGTAACACTTTCTTTAATTGCATCTAGAACCTGCTCGTTTGTCATTTCAAGTTTGTGTTTCATATGTAATGGACTTGTAGAAATAAAAGTATGGATTCTAAATCTTGGAGCGTGTTTTAATGACTCATGACATGCATCAATGTCTTTTTTTAATGCCCTTGAAAGACCACATGGAATTGAGTTTTTCATTATTTTACTTATTTCAGAGACTGCTTCAAAATCTCCTGGTGATGCAATTGGGAAACCTGCTTCAACAATATCTATTCCCATTTCATCAAATACTCTTGAAATCTGAATTTTTTCCTCAACACTCATAGATGCGCCTGGAGATTGTTCACCATCACGCATAGTCGTATCAAATATGTATAATTTTTCTTTATCTGACATTGTATTTTTTAGCTCGAGCATAATACATGCTCTCGCTCAGATTGCAAAATAAATTGGATAATTTAACCCAATTTTAACATGAAGTTATTTCTTGTCACTATCGACAAGCTTCTTCTTAGCAATCCACGGCATCATTTCTCTTAGAGTAGCACCAACTTTTTCAACTGGATGCTCAGCTAGTTTTGCTCTCGTAGCTAGGAAATTTTTTTGACCATTTTTACATTCATCCATCCATTGTTTTGTAAATTTACCAGACTGAATATCAGCTAAAACTTCTTTCATTCTCTTTTTTGTCTCTTCTTTATTTATGATCCTTGGACCTGACTCATATTCTCCATATTCAGCTGTATTAGATATAGAATAATTCATATTAGCTATTCCGCCTTCGTAAATTAAATCTACAATAAGTTTAACTTCATGAACTGTTTCAAAATATGCCATTTCAGGTTCATAACCTGCTTCTACTAAGGTTTCATATCCATTTTTAATTAATTCAACAAGACCTCCACATAAAACTGTTTGCTCACCAAATAAATCTGTTTCTACTTCATCTTTAAATGTTGTCTCAATTATACCTGACCTTCCTCCACCAATCGCTGAAGCATATGACATTGCTAGATCTCTAGCTTGTCCTGATCCGTTTTGATGAACAGCAAATAAACATGGAACTCCACCACCCTTTTCAAATTCACTTCTAACTAAATGACCTGGTCCTTTTGGTGCTACCATAAATACATCTAAATCTTTTCTTGCTTTTATCAAATCATAATGAACATTTAATCCATGAGCAAAAGCAATAGATGTCCCTTCTTTTACACGTTGCTCAATATGATTTTTATAAATAGTTGCTTGTAATTCGTCTGGAGTTAATATCATCACAACATCAGCCCATTCAGCGGCATCAGAAAGGTTCATAACTTTTAATCCTTTAGATTCTGCTTTTGCAATACTTGAAGATCCTTCTCGAAGAGCTACAACAACTTCTTTTACTCCACTATCTTTAAGGTTTAAAGCGTGAGCGTGTCCTTGGCTACCATACCCGAAGATTGCAATTTTTTTATCCTTTATTAAATTTGCATCAGTATCTTTTTCATAAAACATTTTCATTTTTTTTCTCCTAATTAATTATTTAAATATTTCTGCACCTCTTGTCATAGCTACGGCTCCTGTTCTTGAAACACTCACCAATCCAAATTTTTTTAAATCCTTTGACATTTTGTCTATTTCTCGTCTTAAAGCTGTTATTTGAATAACATTGGATTTTTTTGTTTTGTCTAATAATACAGGATTGTATTTTTTACAAGCTTTCAATGCGCCTTCTAATTTATTATTTGGACCAACGATTTTAAATAACGCCATCTCCTTAAAGATGACTGCTTTATCTTCTCTTTTAAAATCTGCAACCTTATGAACAGGAACAAGTTTTCTTAATTGAAGTTTAATCTGATTAACAACTTGTGGTGTTCCTGTAGTTACAATTGTTATCCTTGATATCTTTAACTTTTCGTCAACTTGTGCAACTGCTAAAGATTCAATATTATAACCTCTGCCAGAAAATAGACCTACTACTCTAGCTAATACACCAGCTTCATTGTCTACCCAAACGACTATAATATGTGTATCATATTTCTCTTTTTTATTTGAAAAACTATACGCTGATTTTGAATTAGGCATTAAACTAAGGACTTACCTTTGCCAGTAATCTTCTTACTTTCTTGATCTTTGGGCCCTAAAATCATCTGATTATGAGGCTTTCCTGATGGTATCATTGGAAAACAATTTTCTACTTTATCAACCATACAATCAAATATTACAGGTCTATCTGTATTCAACATTTCAATAATTTTATCGTCTAACTCTTCTGGTGTTTTTGCTCTAATACCAACACAGTTATATGCTTCCGCTAATTTAACAAAATCAGGTAGAGCAGCAGTATAACTTTCAGAGTAGTTTTTATCATGCAAAAGTTCTTGCCATTGTCTAACCATTCCCATGTATTGATTATTCAATATAAATATTTTAATCGGAAGGTTGTATTGTACAGCCGTGGACATTTCTTGAATTGTCATTAATACTGAAGCCTCTCCCGCAATATCAATAACTAATTTTTTTGGATGAGCAACTTGTACACCCACTGCTGCTGGTAAACCATATCCCATAGTACCTAAACCACCAGATGTCATCCAACGATTTGGTTTATTAAATTTGTAGTGTTGTGCGGCCCACATCTGATGCTGTCCAACCTCAGTTGTAATATAGGAGTCTTTATCTTTAGTTAATTCATATAATCTTTCAATTGCATATTGGGGTTTTATAGTCGCTTCACTTCCAATGTAATCTAAAGATCTAACTGATCTCCATTTTTGAATTTTTTCCCACCATTTAGAAGTTTTTTGTTTATTTGATTTTAAAAATTTTGATTTTTTTTGTTTTAAACTTTTCAAAGTAGATGAAAGCACAGTTTTCACATCTCCAACAATAGCTAAATCAACTTTAACATTTTTATTAATAGATGATGGATCAATATCAATATGAACCTTTTTTGATTTTGGAGAAAATTCATCTATTTTCCCTGTTATCCTATCATCGAAACGTGCACCAATGTTGATCATCAAATCACAATCATGCATTGCATTATTTGCTTCATAAGTTCCATGCATACCTAACATTCCTAAAAATTGATTATCATCGCCTGGGAAAGATCCCAATCCTTGTAAAGTTGAAGTAATAGGAAAACCTGTTGCATAAACAAGTTCTCTTAAAAGTTCACTAGCCTTGGGTCCAGAATTAATCACCCCACCGCCAGTATAAAAAATAGGTTTTGAAGATTTACTCATTAATTCAATTAATTCATCAATGCTGTTTTGATTAAAATGGTTATGAGATTTACCATTAAGTTTTTTTTCTTTTTTAGGTTTTGAATATTTTGTTTTTTGA
>CACLSX010000051.1 GCA_902609705.1 uncultured Pelagibacteraceae bacterium | reverse complement strand
GGAACTATCTTTTTATATACATCAAGATCATTAGAGATATTTAAAGCAAAACCGTGATAAGCAATCCATTTCTTTACTTTTATGCCTATTGCTGCAATTTTATCTATTTTGCCAGATTTGTGTTTAAACCAAATTCCAATATTTTTTCTATCAGCAAAACACTTTATATTGTAATTTTTTAATGTATCTATAATTGTTTTTTCGATTGCAGTTATAATTTTTTTTATATTCTTACCTCTTTTGTTTAAGTCAATCACAAAATAAAAAACCAATTGACCAGGACCATGATATGTTATTTTTCCTCCTCTATTCGTTTTAATAAAGTTTATAGATTTATCTAAAATTTCGTTATCATTAAAACTTGTTCCACCTGTATAAATCTCTTCATGTTCAAGTATCCAAATAAGTTCTTTATTTTTATTTACTTTGATTTGTTCCAATCTTTCTTCAAGTATATCTATCGCAGATTTATATTTTATTGGTTTTACTGACTTTTTGATCTCCATTGTCATTATAAATTTGTATTATTTTTATTTTGTATTAATAGTGCCAACTAAATTATAGGTAAATTTTATGACTATAGTAAAAAAAATAAAAGATAAAAAAGTTAACTTTGAATTTAACAAAGAATTCATCAAAGTTGTCACAGATAAAATTGCCTCAAATGACGCAGGATTTATTACAAATTCGTTCAATGCTATGCATCCAGCAGATGCTGCCGATATAATTGAACATTTAAGTCAAAATGATAGAGAAAATTTAATAAAATTAAATAGTTTCAAAGTTGACCCTGAAGTCTTTGTTGAATTAAATGAATCAATTCAGTCTGAGATGATTGCTTATTTATCATCTGATTCAATAGTGAATATACTAAAAAATTTAGAGTCAGATGATGCAATTAAGATTTTAGAAAATGTTGATGAAAAAGATAAAAATACCATCCTTAGCTCATTACCCCCAAAGGACCGATTTGCATTACTTGAAAGTTTAAGTTATCCAGAAGACTCTGCTGCTAGATTAATGCAGCGTGAATTTACAGCTATACCAAGTAATTGGTCTGTAGGACAAACGATAGATTATCTAAGAGAAAATAAAGAACTTCCTGAAGAATTTCTCGAAATATTCATTGTCGATCAAGAATTCAAACCCATTGGTACAGTTCCTTCATCAAGAGTATTAAGAACCCCAAGAGACACAAAAATGATGTCTATAATGGCTGAATCTCAAACATTAATACCGGTTGATATGGATAGAGAGGAAGTAGGTAATTTATTTGAAAATTATAATTTGAGTTCAGCAGCTGTAGTAGATAAGTCTGACAAATTAGTTGGGATGATAGCTTATGATGATGTTCTAACAGTGTTAAAAGAGGAAGCTGAAGAAGACGTACTTAGATTAGCTGGAGTAGGTGATGAAGAAATAACTGATGGAGTACTAACAAAAACAAAGAGAAGATTTAATTGGCTGTTATTAAACTTGTTTACCGCCTTTCTTGCAACTTATTGCATTAGTCTATTTGGTGCTACTATACAGCAAATGGTAGTTTTGGCTTTTTTAATGCCAATCGTAGCATCGATGGGTGGTAACGCTGGCATGCAAACATTAGCTGTCACAGTAAGATCTTTAGCGACACAAGATTTAACAAAAAATAATTTTACGAATAATATTATTAAAGAATTTAATATTGGAGTTTTAAATGGAGTTATTTTTGCAATTATAAGTTCTTTGATAGTTCAACTATGGTTTAATGACATTCAGCTCTCCCTGATAATTTCAATTTCAATGGTTTTAACTATGATAGTTGCTGGTCTTTTTGGTATACTAGTGCCTGTAACATTAAATAAAATGAAAATTGATCCTGCAATTTCTTCTAGTGTATTTGTTACAACGATAACAGATGTAATAGGATTTGTATCTTTCTTAGGTGTAGGGGCTTATTTTTTATAATCAAAAGTTATCAATCAATCTTACTCCATTAATATGATAGGCAATAAATAGTCTATATTTAGATTTAAAATTATCTAATTTCATTTTTTTCTCATCTCTAAATTCAAGATAATCAATTTTTATTTTAAATTTATTTTCGAGCTCATATTTAAATTTTGACAAATCCACAAATTTATTAGTTTGTGATAGTCTTTTAATCTTATCCAATTTGATAGCTATTTTTGATGCTTTTTTTATGGATGATTTATTTAACAATTTGTTTCTTGTAGAAAAAGCAATTTTATTTTTTTCTCGAATTGTAGGACAACCAACAATATTTATTTTATATTTTTTTCCTAATATTCTTTTAATTAAAATGTATTGTTGAAAATCTTTTTCACCCATATAAACATGTTTAGATTTAACAATATATAACAACCTATTCATCACGTTTAATACACCCTCAAAATGACCTTTTCTATATTTAGCACATAAAATTTTATCAGATTTATTAAGTTTAAAATTTTTCATTTTCTTTTTGTATATTTCATTTACTTCAGGTAAAAATAAATAATTCACTTTAAGTTTTCTTAATATTGAAATGTCAGTTTTTGTATTTCTAGGATAATTCTTAAAATCTTTTTTTTGATTAAATTGTGTTGGATTGACGAAAATACTTACTATTGTTTTTTTTTTATTTTTTTGTGAAATTTTTATTAAAGATATGTGGCCTTTATGAATTCCCCCCATTGTAGGTACAAATCCAACATTTTTGTAATTTTTTACTGCCTTATTTAGTTCAAAAACATTTTTTAAAATTTTCATTTTTAATAAATATGATTATAAGTAAAACATCTTAATGATTAAACAAGCTATTATTCCTCTTGCTGGTTTGGGTACACGTTTGCTACCTTTGACAAGTGTTTTTCCTAAAGAACTGCTTCCAATAAATGGAAAACCAGGAATTGAGTATATTTTAGATGAATGTATTGAGGCTGGTGTAAGTGAAATAATTTTTATTATTTCAAAAAAAAAAGAGATTATAAAGAAATATTTCAATAATGATAAATTTTACAAATCAATTATAAAAAAAAAGAAAGATCCCAGAATAATTAAAGAGTACAAAAAAATCCTTTTTTTTAGAAAAAAAATTAAATTTGTTTATCAAAATAAACCCTTGGGCACTGGTGACGCCATACTTAAAACTAAAAGATTTATAAAAAATAATTATTTTTTAATGTTGTTACCTGATGATTTAATCATCAAAAAGAATTGTTCAAAAGATATGATAAAAATTCACAAAAAATTAAAAGGATCTGTAATGGCTAGCATGAAAGTTGAAAAAAACAATGTAGATCGTTGGGGTATATATTCAATAAAAAAAAATATTGATAAATTAAATTTTAAAATTGCAGATGTAATTGAGAAACCTAATACTAAAGAGGCTCCATCAAATAATGCAGTTATAGGTAGATACATA
>CACLSX010000050.1 GCA_902609705.1 uncultured Pelagibacteraceae bacterium | reverse complement strand
ATACTCAACTACACCTGGTTTAAATTCAACAATATTTAAAAAATCTATATTTTCTAAAAATTCTAAATATATTTACATTCAACATTCTCCAGTAAGTTTGGTAATGGCATATGATAAAAAAGCTTTCACTGAATTTAATGCAATTCAAACAATTAATAGTTTTCAATATCGTGAGGTAAAACAGATTAACAGTCTATATTCAAAAAAAATCAAACCTTTTAAATCTAAATATAAATTTTTAAAATATAACAAAAAACAACATAACAAAAACTTATTAATTGCCCCAACTTGGAAAACGGATTTTTATAGTAGTGGATTTTATTTAATTTTTTTTCATAAATTAATTGATAAAAATATTAATTTTGAATTTAGACCACATTATATGTCTTTAAAAAATAAAGAATTTGATATCAGAAATTTAGATTTTATAAAAAATAAAATAGATATATCCCCTACTCTAAAACTGTCTGATTATAAAAATTTAGTATCAGACTGGTCTGGTATATATATAGAATTCTTAATATTAAATAAGAGAAAACCATACTTATTTAATTCTAAAAAAAAAATATTAAATTCAGATTACAATCTTAATTTTGGGATGAAAAGTATAGAAGAGTATACAAGAGACAAGATTTGTTTTACATATAATTTTGATCAATTAGATTTATTTATTACAGATTTTAAAAATAAAGAAAATGAAGATTATGAAAACCAAGATGTTAATAAATTTCTAATCAAGAATTTTTATATATGACTTCAAGTTCAAAGCTTAATTATTTTATAGATAAGTTTAAATTTGATAAACATAGAAATATAAGAAAAAAAATTTATAAGTTGATTTCTGAAGATCAAAAATCATTCGATTATGGAAATGGTTATTTTTATCAAAGTTGTGAAAGGATAGGAATAAGTGGTTTGAGAAATACAAAAATGAGGGTTGAAAGTTTAAATTTGTCAGAATTCACAAGTAATAAAAGCATACTTGATATTGGAACCAATACTGGTTTTCTACTATTTCAAATGGATAATAACTTTCATAGATGCGAGGGTATAGATTGGAATCCTACATTAATAAATGTAGCTAATGAAGTTAAAAATTATTTAAATATAAGTAATATATTTTTTCATAAAGGTGATTTTTTAAAACATAATTTTGATAATAATTTCGATTTAATACTGTCTTTAGCTAATCATACTACTTACGATGGTGGCATAAAAGATTATAAGGAATATTTCCAAAAAATATTAAAATTACTAAAAAAAGATGGATCTTTAATTCTTGAGTCACATCATCCATCAATTGAAAGTGAAGATAAATTTAATGAAATATTAAATTTATTAAAAGTAAACTTTAATATGTTAAAAAAAATAAAATATAAATTTTTTAATTACGCTGATGACGATAGAACAGTTTTATTTCTAAAAAAAAAATCATAAAAATATTTTATCAAAAACAATTTTTAGGTCGTTATTTTTTAAAAATGAACGATAAGAAATTTTCTCATTAATTACATTTATTTTTTCAAAATTGAAAGAGTCATTAATTATTTCATTTAACAATGAGCATCTTAAAATTGGATCAAAAAAACTAAACCATATTCTATAAACATCTTTTATATTATAGTTTTTATAACCTTCTAATTTAAATTTTTGATATTCTATTTTTTTTCTTAAGAAAATATCACCATCATCAATTTTTTCAGTCATTTTAAAAAAAGAAACACCATAACTATTGGAGTGCAATAAACTATTTAAAGTTCCATCTGCACCTCTTAATAAAGGTAAATAACCAGGATGAATATGATAAAAGTTTTTATTTGTTTTTAAGATATTTTTATAAATTTGATTTGAGGTATTTAAAAAAGTATTTTCACCAGATTTTATAATTTGATTGAATAACAAATCTGAGTTCACATCATCATTTGGAATATAAACTATTTGATCTTTAAAGAAATCGAGTAAATCAAAATTATACATGTTTTGAATAAAATTTTTTTCAAATTGAAAATAGGCTTCAATTTGAACGCAAAGTTCATAAATATTTTTGTATTGAATGAACTTAAGTGGATAATAGTTATTTTCATTAAAATGCATTTTTAAATTCATTTTTTTTGGTAAAAATTTTTTTTTGTATAGGTAATAAATTTTTTTTGGCTGATATTTTTTTAATTTAAAATAATTTAGAAATGCTCTTCCAATTGGTCCATCTTGAAAAATTACTGAAAAATTATTTTTATCCATTTTTTTATATATTTTGACTTTTTTTGATAATTAAAATATTCAATTAGAATGACTAAAATTTTTTATAATAACTATACTTTAAGTATATTATTTCTATCAATACCTTTTTTAGAATTTATTAATACTAATTTTCATTTACTTGATGAAAGTATAAGTTTTGTACTTTTACTTATTTTTTTATCAATAATAATAATTTTTTCTTCTATCAATTTTATATTAAGCAGAATTAAATATTTCGATAGTGGATTTTATTTGTTATTTCTAAGTACTGCTTTTATAATAAGTTTTAATTTTTTAGATTTAAAAAATAGTATAAGTAATTTTTCGCAACATAGCTTTTATATATCAATAATTATACTTTTAATTTCATATTTATTTTTATTTTTTTTGATCAATAAGAAAAAATTTAAAATATTTTTTTTTTTCTTTGTTTATTTTTCACTTATTTATCATTTATTTATTTCATATTCTTTAATTAGTGAAAATAAGATTTCTTCACAATCATCTAATACAAAGGATAATCATATTTTTTCTGAACCAATTAATAATAATTTAAATTCTAAACAAAATATTTATTATTTTATTTTGGATGGAATGACTTCATTAAAATATTTCAAAAAAAGCTTTCCAAAAAATGAAAATGCAATTTTAAATAATTATATTGATTTCATAAAATCTAAAAAATTTGTAGTTCATGATGATACTATCTCAAACTATAATTCAACGTATCTCTCAATGGCCGCACTTTTATTACTAGATTATCCTGTAACAGAAACCTCGGATAAGTATTATGATAGAGTTAATTTTTGGCCTTACTTGCTTAATAATCCAAATAAAAAACCAAGACTCATTTCTATTTTAGAAAAAAATAATATGAGTTTTAAATGGTATGGTAACATCACAGCATCTTGTAAAAATTATTCATATAATAAAAGATTTTGCCCTGATGAAAGTGTTTCAAACTTTTTTTACGTATTTAATTCTTTTTTTAAAAAAACACCTCTTATTACTTTTTTGAGAAAATTTTTTCCAAAATTAATGCTTGCTGGTTATGGTGATAATATTGATGCAATAAATAATTTTTTAAATGATTTTGATAATTTAAAAATTACAGATAAAAAATTTTATCTTATCCATCATTTAGCGCCTCATGCTCCTTATATTCATAATTCAGATTGCTCACTAAAGAATGAGAGTACAGGTTTTATTGCAGATAAAGGTTTTAAAGGGTATGAAGATGCTTATATTTGTGCTTTAAAAAGAATTAATCAAGCTATTCAAA
>CACLSX010000049.1 GCA_902609705.1 uncultured Pelagibacteraceae bacterium | reverse complement strand
CTGAAGTATAAAGGATGTAAGCATAATCATTAGCGCCCATCTCAATGCAATCCTTATCGTTTGCTCCAGATAGCGCTTCATCCCAACTTATTTCTAATGGTTTATTTAATTTTACCTCGTGTTTTTTTCTTTGAAATAATATTACTTTTTCAACTTGGTGTTTTGCTAATTTTAAAGCTCCATCTACAAGTGGTCTATACTCAACTGTTCTTCCAGGTTCAAAACCACATGATGCTGTGATTAAAATTTTAGCTTTACTATCATCAATTCTGCTAGCTAATTCATTTGATGCAAAACCTCCAAATACAACAGAGTGAATTGCTCCAATTCTCCCACATGCTAGCATAGCAACCACCGCCTCTGGTATCATTGGCATATAAATTATTATTCGATCTCCTTTTTTAACTCCCTGTTTATCGAGAGCTCCTGCAAATTTTGAAACTTTTTCTTTTAATTCTTTGAAAGTAAACTTTGCTTTACTTCCTGTTATAGGGCTGTCATAGATTAAAGCTGTTTTATCACCTCTTCCTTGATCAATATGAATGTCCAAGGCGTTGTAGCATGTGTTTGTTACACCATCTTCAAACCATTTATAAAACGGAGGGTTGTCTTTTTTTAAAATCTTAGTTGGTTTTTTGAACCAAAACACATCTTCAGAAATTTTCTGCCAAAATTCCTCAGGATTTTTTAGAGATTCGCTATAAATTTCATTATAATTTCTATTCATTTTGATTTGCTTTTTGGTGTCATTTTTCTATTGAATTTATGCAACAGGTTGTATTTAATTTTAAAAAGTCAGTAAAATCAACACTTATAACGCGGCAAAAAGTCTTCAACAAACTAATTTAATTTGATATTAAGCCCCTAACTTTGGATAAACCTTTGTGGTTTGTCCGTAGTTTAAATTTAAACTAAAAAAACTAACGAGAGGGAGTTTTTTATGAAAAAACTTAAAATGTTTGCATTAGCAGCAGTGGCTTTATTTGGTCTTACTGGTGCAGCAAACGCAGCAACTGCTATGTTAGCTTCTGACGACTTTGTTGGGATTTCCTTTTGGGTAATCGCAATGGGTATGGCGGCAGCTACAGTATTCTTCTTCATGGAAAGAAATACTGTTGCAGCAGGCTGGAAAACTTCAGTAACAGTAGCTGGTCTTGTAACTGGTGTTGCATTCATTCACTACATGTACATGAGAGATGTATGGGTAATGACTGGAGATTCTCCAACAGTATATAGATATATTGATTGGTTAATCACTGTACCATTACAGATGATCGAGTTTTACTTAATTCTAGCAGCAGTTAAGAAAATCCCAGGAGCAATCTTCTGGAGATTATTAATTGGTTCGCTTGTGATGTTAATTGGTGGATACTTAGGAGAAGCAGGTTACATCAATGCTATGCTTGGTTTCATAGTCGGTATGGCTGGATGGATCTACATCTTATATGAAGTATTCTCTGGTGAAGCTGGAAAAATTGCAGCTAAAACTGGAAACAAGCCATTAGCAACTGCATGGGGTGCTATGAGAATGATCGTAACAATTGGTTGGGCTATTTACCCATTAGGTTACATTTTTGGTTACCTAGTAGGTGGAGTAGACGCTAATTCATTGAACGTGATTTACAACTTAGCAGACTTCATCAACAAAATTGCTTTTGGTCTAGTAATCTGGTCAGCAGCAGTTTCACAAGGTGGAGCACGAGCTAGATAATTAGCTTTTAATATTAAAAAGAGGCGGGTATGCTAAAACATACCTGCCTTTTTTTTTGGTCCAAAAAAATAGAAAATGCTTAATTTCAAAAATTTGCCGCAGTCGCAAATTAGTTTATAAGAATTATTTATTAAATATGGCAAAAATCAAATATATAGAATTCAATGGCACTGAACATGAGGCTGATGTTGCTAATGGTCTTAGTGTAATGGAAGGGGCTATACAAAATGATATTCCTGGCATAGATGCAGATTGTGGAGGTGGAATGTCATGTGCAACTTGTCATGTATATATTAATGATGACGAATGGTTCAGAAAACTCCCAGAAAAAGAAATGGGTGAAGATGATATGTTGGATCAAGCCTTTGAACCCAAATCTAATAGCAGATTAAGTTGCCAATTAATCGTCTCTGATGATTTAGATGGATTGACAGTCCATATGCCGGAGAAACAAGTTTAATGATTAAAACAGATGTAGTTATTATTGGAGCAGGACCCACAGGTTTATTCTGTGCACACCAATTAGGGATAATAGGATTAAAATGTGAAATTGTAGACAATCTAGATAAAATTGGAGGACAATGTATTGAGCTTTATCCAGACAAACCAATTTATGATATTCCTGCAGTTCCTAAATGTACAGGAGAAGAGCTTACAAATAATTTAATTGAACAAATAAAACCTTTTAATTTTAACTTTCATTTAAGTGACAGAGTTCAAGAATTAAAAAATGAAAACAATAAATGGTTAGTTAAAACATTAAATGGAAAAGAATTTGAAACACCTAATATTGTCATAGCAGGTGGCGTAGGTTCTTTTGAACCAAGAAAATTCCCAACTAAAAGTGCTGAAAAGTATGACGGAAAATCAGTTTTATATTCAATAAAAGACAAAACTATTTTTAAAGATAAATCAGTAGTTATTTTTGGAGGTGGAGATAGTGCTCTTGATTGGGCTATAGAATTATCTAATTCATCAAAAGTAACACTTGTTCACAGAAGAGATGAGTTTAGAGGAACTCCCGCAAGTGTTCAAAAAATAAAAGAATTAAGTGATAATAATACTATTGATTTAATTACTAAATATTCAATCAAAGATGTTAAAGGAAATGGCTCATTAGAAAGTGTCGAAATCAAAAGTGAATCAGGTGAAAGTAAAGTTATAAAAGCTGATTATGTTTTAGGTTTTTTTGGATTAATAATGCAACTAGGACCAATCGCGGAGTGGGGTTTAAATTTAGATAAAAAAACAATTCCCGTAAATACTGAGAATTTTGAAACAAATAAAAAAGGAATATTTGCAATTGGGGATATCTGTACTTATCCAGGCAAATTAAAGTTAATACTTTCAGGTTTTCATGAAGGAGCTTTAGCTGCAAGAGGCTGCTTTAAATATGCAAGACCTGATGAAAAATATAGATTTGAATTTACAACTGCATCCAGCACTATCAAAGATAGATTGGGTGTTAAGGAATGATTGAACTCTTTACTGCTGATACTCCTAATGGTTGGAAAATTAGCATAATGCTAGAGGAAATTGATTTTAAATACAAACTAACAAAAGTTAATTTGAGTGGAGATCAATTTAAACCAGAATTTAAAAGAATAAGTCCCTTTAATAAAATTCCTGTAATTATAGATCACGAGAACAATAAGACCGTATTCGAGTCTGGAGTTATACTTATGTATTTAGGTGAGAAAAGCAAGAAACTCTATCCTGAAGCAGACAGGCTAGAGATAAATCAGTGGTTGATGGCTCAAATGGCTATTGTAGGTCCAATGATAGGCCAACATCATCAGTTTCATTATTATCATCAAGGAAAAAGTGAGTGGGGTGAAGAAAGATACTTCAAAATCACAAGAAAGATTTATGAAGATCTTGAAGCTAGATTGGCTCAAAGTAAATTTTTAGCAAATGATAAATATTCTATTGCTGATATTGCTACATGGTCATGGATTGCAAGACATAAAAGACACG
>CACLSX010000048.1 GCA_902609705.1 uncultured Pelagibacteraceae bacterium | reverse complement strand
ATTTTACGAATTAGAAAAAATGTGGTCAGAATTAATTCCTAAAGAAAAACTGATCATATGAAAAAAGTATACTTAATAACTTCTTTATTTTTTTTCATATTTACAAATCCAATTTTGAGTAATGAAAACGATATTTACAAAAAGATTGATTTATTCAGTGAAGTCTTAGATAAAATTAACAAAGAATATGTTGATGAAGTAAATCAGAGTGAAGCAATGGATGCTGCTATAAACGGTGTTTTGCAATCTTTGGATCCCTATTCAGCATATATGTCACCAGACTCATTTAAAAATATGCAAACTGAGACCAGCGGAGAATTTGGAGGATTGGGAATTGAAGTCAGTATGGAGGCTGGTGTCGTAAAAGTAATTTCTCCAATTGATAACTCACCAGCTGAGGAGGTTGGTGTTAAAGCTGGAGATTACATTGTTAAAATCGATGATGTTCAAGTTCAAGGAAAAACTCTTTCTGAGGCTGTAGAATTAATGAGAGGACCAGTTGGATCTGATATAGAGATTACTGTTAGAAGAAGAGGAGAAAGAAAAGCACTTATATTTACAATTACAAGAGAAATAATACAAGTTGCATCTGTAAAGTCAGAAATTAAAGATGATCAAACAGCTTATATAAGATTAACATCATTCAATGAGAATAGTAGTAAACAAATAAAAAATAAAATCAAAGAATTTAAGAAAAATAAGAAAATTAAAAATTACATATTAGATTTAAGAAACAATCCTGGTGGATTGTTATCTCAAGCGATAAAAATTTCAGATTATTTTTTAGAAAATGGAGAAATAGTTTCAACAAAAAGTAAAAGGAAGTATGAAAATAGAAAATGGTTTGCAAAAAAAGGAGATATTATTGATGGAGAAACAATGGTGATTTTGATTAATTATGGGTCTGCATCAGCATCTGAGATTGTTGCAGGAGCACTACAAGATCACAAAAGAGCGATATTAGTAGGAGAGAGTACATATGGAAAAGGGTCAGTCCAGTCAATTATTCCTTTAGAAAATGAAGGTGCCATAAGACTTACTGTTTCTAAATACTATCTCCCATCAGGTAAATCGATTTCAAGAGTAGGTGTAAATCCAGATATAGTTATTGCTGAAGGTTCAGATGAATTTAGAATAAATACAGATACTGATAACCAGTTGGAATTTGCTCTTAAATTATTAAATGGTTAAGAATGAAAGAAAAATTTCAAAAACTTCCACTAAGAAATGGTGTTGGTATCGCAGTCTTAAATAAAGAAAATAAGATATTTGTTGCAAAAAGAATTGATAATCCTGCTGATTTTTGGCAGATGCCTCAAGGCGGTATTGATGAAGGTGAAAATTATTTTGATGCAGCGTTGAGGGAACTTAAAGAAGAAACAAGCATAAAGTCAGTAGAACTAATAAAAGAAATAAACAAATACACAACTTACGATCTTCCTGATCGCCTCTTAGGAATTATTTGGAAAGGAAAATATAAGGGCCAAAAGCAAAAGTGGTTTATTGTAAAGTTTAATGGAGAGGAAAATGAAATTAATATTAAAACTAAACATCCTGAATTCTTAGATTGGAAATGGATAGATATTAAAGATTTAACAACTAAAGTTGTAGATTTTAAACTTCATGTTTACCAAGAAATTCAAAAAGAGCTAGAAAAAGTAGTTAATTAATACTTATAGATTTTAGAACTTCAACTTTGTGATTTAAAAGAAATCTTTTTTGATCATCGATATTATCTTTTGATAATTCTGCTTTAGCACTGCTTATCGACTCAGATACAAAATTTTTATCAGCATCTTTTAAATCAAAAATTGAGCTTGTTAATACAGATAACGTATTATCTTTAAATTCGACAATACCATCTTCAACATAAAAGTTTTGTTCCTCAGATTCAGAAAATACTCTAATTATTCCTGGTTTTAAAAATGAGATAATTGGAATATGGTCTTTAAGAATACCAATCTCTCCTTCTACAGCAGGAATTACAACTTCAAATACATTATCTTTTGAAAGAAAAGATTGTTCTGGGTTTACAATATCTATATTAAAAAGATTACTCATTAAGCAGCTGCATCTTTTGCCATTTTTTCGGCTTTTTCTATTGCTTCTTCTATTGTGCCAACCATATAAAAAGCAGCTTCAGGCAGATGGTCATATTCTCCTTTGCATATTGCGTCAAACCCTTTAATTGTTGACTCTAAATCTACTAGTTTACCTGGAGATCCTGTAAATACTTCAGCAACAAAGAAGGGTTGAGATAAAAATCTTTGGATTTTTCTAGCTCTAGCTACGGTAAGTTTATCATCCTCTGATAGCTCGTCCATTCCTAGAATTGCAATAATATCTTGCAAAGATTTGTATGTTTGTAATATTTTCTGAACAGATCTTGCTACTCGATAGTGTTCATCACCAACAACTCTTGGATCTAAAATTCTAGAAGTAGAATCTAAAGGGTCAACAGCTGGGTAAATACCTAATTCAGCAATTTGTCTTGAAAGTACAGTCGTTGCATCTAAGTGTGAAAAAGAAGTTGCTGGAGCTGGATCCGTTAAATCATCTGCAGGTACATAAATTGCCTGAACTGATGTAATTGATCCTTTATTAGTAGTTGTAATTCTTTCCTGCAGGTTTCCCATATCTGTTGCAAGAGTAGGCTGATAACCAACCGCTGAAGGAATTCTTCCTAGAAGAGCTGACACTTCTGAACCTGCCTGAGTAAATCTAAAAATGTTATCAACAAAGAACAAAACATCTTGACCCTCTTGATCCCTGAAATACTCTGCCACAGTAAGACCAGTTAAAGCTACTCTAGCTCTAGCTCCTGGAGGTTCATTCATTTGTCCATAAACTAATGCTGCTTTAGACCCAGTTCCCTCTGGCTTGATAACTCCTGACTCGATCATTTCGTGATATAAATCGTTCCCTTCTCTAGTTCTCTCTCCCACTCCAGCGAATACTGAAAATCCACCATGGGCCTTGGCTATATTATTTATAAGTTCCATTATAATTACAGTTTTTCCAACTCCTGCTCCACCGAACAATCCAATTTTTCCACCTTTGGCATAAGGTGCTAATAAGTCGATTACTTTTATTCCAGTTACTAAAATTTCTGTTTCTGTAGACTGATCATTAAAAGAAGGAGCTTGTCTGTGTATAGGCCAATTTTCTTTAGTAGAAATTTGTCCTTTCTCATCTATCGGTTCGCCTATTACGTTTACAATTCGTCCTAATGTTTCTGGACCTACTGGAACTTGAATTGGAGCGCCTGTATCTTTTACTTCATCACCCCTTTTGAGTCCCTCTGTACTATCCATAGCAATGGTTCTAACACTTGACTCTCCTAGGTGCTGCGCAACTTCTAAAACTAGTCTATTACCTCCATTATCACACTCTAAGGCTGTTAATATTTCTGGCAGTTCTCCATCGAATTTTACGTCAACGACTGCACCAATTACTTGTGTTATGTTTCCTTTTTTGCTCATAATTATAAACTTTCTGCTCCTGATATAATTTCAATTAACTCTTTTGTTATTGCTGCTTGACGGCTTCTATTATACTCAATTGTAAGCCTATCAACCAATTCGCCTGCGTTTCTGGTTGCATTATCCATTGCTGTCATCCTCGAACCTTGCTCACTGGCAGAATTCTCTAACATTGCTTTAAATATTTGCGTTGAAATATTTTTCGGCAATAAATTACTTAAAATCTCATCTTCATCTGGTTCAAACTCATAGTCATTATCATTACCAGATTCATCTTTATCATCTTTATC
>CACLSX010000047.1 GCA_902609705.1 uncultured Pelagibacteraceae bacterium | reverse complement strand
TAGTATTCTTTTTAACAAACGCTTCTCATGGCGCTTGCGTGGGAAGCGTTTTTTTTATTTAGCAACGTCTTCCGATATTTCTTCAGTTGGAGGCTTGTTTTCTATTTTTGAAATTTGTTTCTCAAGGTTTCTCTTTAAAGCTTTATCTAATTTTTTTTGAGTATCTTCCGGGCTCATATTTAATACAATCTGAAATTCTGCAAGTATTCTCTCGTAAGCTTTTTCAAAAAGCTGTCTTTCACTATATGATTGATCTACCATTAAATCATCCCCTTTATTTAAATCTCTAACCACTTCAGCTAGCTCATATATTTTACCTGAAGAAATTTTTGCTTCATACTCTTGAGCTCTCCTACTCCACATACTTCTTTTAATTTTTGGTTTACTTTTTAAAATACTGATACATTTATTAACCTGATTAATTGTGGCCAATGGTCTTAAGTGAGCTTGTTTATTTACAGGAACCATTCCATTAGCTTTATCTTTTTCAAATTTCAAAATATATGCTTCTATTTCAATACCTCCAATATTCATTTTTTTAAATTCAGTAATTTGTCCAACACCATGTTTTGGATATACAACATAATCTTTAACTTTATATTCCTTCTTCTCAGTATCTTGTTTTTTTACTTTTTTTATTTCAGGTTTTTGTTCATTATTCTTTGAAATTCTGTGTAAATTTTCGTTAGATGAAGTGCTGTCTTTTTTTTCAATTTTTTGTTGTTTTGTTTTAACTAATTTTGAGGATTTTTTGTGAGCTTTTGTTTTCTTTTCTTTAGTAGGTAGCTTTACTTTTTTTATTTTGGTTGGAGGTTTTATTTTTTTATTTTTTATTAAACGTTTATTATTTGTTTTCTTGCTAGTTTTTTTAGTTTTAAATGTTTTCTTCAAAGTATTTATCAAACTTATTTTCTTCATTTTTATATTTTTCATGATCTGGTAAAGGTTCTTTAGCCTCTGAAATATTCGGCCAGATTTCCGAATATTTTTTATTAACCTCTAGCCATCTTTCACTTCCATTTTCTGTATCAGAAATGATAGCATCTATTGGGCATTCTGGTTCACAAACGCCACAATCTATACACTCATCAGGTTTAATTACAAGCATATTTTTTCCTTCATAAAAACAATCAACTGGACAAACATCCACACAAGTTGTGTGTTTACATTTTATGCATTTATCATTGACTAGGTATGTCATTGATTTGACTTTATTTTTTCTTTTATATCTCCAACAATTTTTGGATCAAGGTACAATAAACCAGAAAGCCTCCTCATCAAATTCGTTTCATAAATGTCTGCATCTTTATCAGAATAGATTATGTTCCACAAAGCCTCTATAACTACCTTTTTTTCATTAATATTTTTATTTTTTACCTCTTTAGTAAACTCTAAGATTTGGTTCGAGTCCTTTTCTTTTTGCTCTGCATCTTTTATTATTTTGTCTAAATTTTCCTCATTTGCACCCATTTCAATCAGTGCATTTTTAATTATCACCCTTTCTTTTTCGGTAAAATTTTCATCTATTTTTGCAGAATGTATTAAAAGAGCAGCGATACTAATTAAAGATAAGTGGCTTTTATCATCATTATCTTTTTCATTTTTAAATAAGCTAAACATTATTTTAAGTTCAATTGATTTAATACACTGAATGGATTATTTGAATAGTCCTTTTTGTCATGTTTATTAATTATTTTCTTCTTTGTAGGTATATATTTTATAAAAAAATCCTTTTCTTTCTCATAAATTTTGTAACCCATTTTTGTTAAAAGTCTTTTAAAATTTTCTTTCGAACAACCTAGTAAATTCAGCATTTCAGGAATTACTTTTACTTCTTTTGTATCATCTTTTTCAGCATTGAATATTAATAAGAATAATCTTTCGAGTATATCTATTCTTACATACATATCGTCAAATTTTTCAAAACCACAAAGTAACATAAAATCTTTATCTGCATATTTCATATTATTTAGAAAATTTAATCCAAAAGTTGGAGGAAATAATTTCAAAAATTTATTATTATAACTTTTCCACAACAATATTCTTAAAGAAACTGAACTTGGTTTAAATAACTTAAATAAAAATATATGGTACCTTCCAAACTTTACTCCTAGTTTTCTTAATTTTTTTCTATCATCTTGATTGATTTTCTTTAAAAAATCAGAAATATTCGATCTTTTAATGACTCCATTATTTTCATAAAGTCTATAAGCTAAAGCTCTAAGTTCAGGATTATCTTCATTAATATTTTTTAATTCAATTAAACTATTAAGTTCAGTTTCAATTTTTTTTATTATCCATTTATTTAAATAATTATTTAAATTGTGTCTTTCGTTATTCTCGATCATTTCATCAATTATTAAATCAATTTTTGGGTTAAGATAATCAGTTCCTGCTGAAAGTTTTGCTATAGGATCATTTCTCCAATATATTTTAAAATCATCTCTCAACTCTATAAGCCCGGTATTCATTATTTGTTTTATTCTGTTAATTATTTCTGGAGTTACATTTTGTCTGGCAGCTTTTTTTAATGATTTGATATCAGTATCTAAGGCATCAACTTTTAAATCTAATTGCAACTTTAATCCTTTTAATTTTCCAATGTATTGATCGTTAATAAGAACTTTTTGCTCTTCAACAATTTCAGTTTTTAACTCAATATCTTGTTTTAAGCCCTTTGCTAATACGCTGGCTCTTTTATCTATGAATGTTTTTGTTAATTCATCATGAAGTCTATCTGACAACTTATCTTCAAGATTTTTAGTTCTTTCAATCCAGTAATCTTGATTTTCAACCCAATTGGATTTATTTGCTACATATGACCATGTTCTTACATTGGATATTCTATTTGATATTGAATCTACGTTTCCATCAATTTTATCAAGCATGGAAAGTTGCTTTTTCATATAATGATTAGGTATTTCCCTTTCCTCACCAGTCAAAAAATTGAATACTTTGTCCACAACTTCTAAATGGTGGCCATAAGTTTTTTTAACAAAATCGGGTATTTGACAGCATTCCCAAAGAATTTTTAAAACATTTGAATTATTTTCTATATTGCTATTCTTTTCTTTTAAAAAATATTTTAAAACTTTCTCATCCTCACATTCACCTACCCTTTTTAACCAATCTTTGTTAGGCCTTTCATCTAATGATTTTAAAAGAGTTTCTTTATTTTTAAACTCAAGATTGGAATTTCTCCAGAATATATTTTGTATTTCTGGAAAATTATGATTCTCTAAAAACTCTATTTCTTCTGGATTAATTTCATCGCAATCACCAGTAATACCAAAACTTCCATGATTTAAATATCGTCCAGCCCTTCCTGAAATTTGTCCAATTTCAGAGATCTTCAACCTTCTTATTTTTTTTCCATCAAATTTTTTTATATTTGAGAAATAGACATGATCTAAATCCATATTTATTCCCATTCCAATAGCATCAGTAGCAACAAGATAATCAACATCTCCTGATTGATACAAACTTACTTGAGCATTACGAGTTTTAGGACTAAGAGATCCCATAACGATGGCTGCTCCACCTTTCTGTCTTCTTATGAGTTCTGCAATTGCATATACTTCTTCTGTGGAAAAAGCAATTACAGCACTTTTTCTTTCAATTCTTGAAATCTTTTTATGACCACCAAATGAGAGTTTTGATAATCTTTGTTTGTTTATAAACTCAATATCATCATCAAGTTTTTGAATAATACTTTTTATAGTATTGGAACCCATTAGCATTGTTAATTTTTCACCCCTAAGATTCAATAATCTGTCAGTAAAAATATGACCTCGTTCTTGGTCTGAACACATTTGAATTTCATCTATGCCCACAAAATCTAAAACTTTATCTACAGGCATTGACTCCACAGTACACAAAAAATACTTTGCATTAATTGGTATAATTTTTTCTTCTCCAGTGATGAGAGCTACTTTCGAAATATCTACTTTTTGTACAATTTTGTCGTAAACTTCTCTTGCTAAAAGTCTTAGAGGAAATCCTATCATGCCGGAGTCGAATGAAAGCATCGTTTCTATAGCCAAAAAAGTTTTACCGGTATTTGTAGGTCCAAGGACTGCAGTGATCTTATTTTTTGACATATCAACTTTTAGTATGATCTTTTTTT
>CACLSX010000046.1 GCA_902609705.1 uncultured Pelagibacteraceae bacterium | reverse complement strand
TACTATGAAGAAAATTAGGAGGAAAATTCTTCCCATTTCTATGAAGTTCTTCTGTTGTTGGTTGAAAAGGCCATTGATTTAATTTCATACCTGAATTTTTTAATAATCTTCCACCTTTTTTTACATTACAGGCTGAACAAGCGGTAACAACATTTTCCCAATCAGTTTTACCTCCTTTTGATCTAGGGAGAAGATGGTCAAAAGTTAGTTCTTCATTACTTCCACAATATTGACAACTGAACTTATCCCTTAAGAAAACATTAAACCTTGTGAAATTTGGATTTGAACGAGGCTTTATAAAAGATTTTAAAGCTATAACACTCGGTAGCTGCATAGAGAAAGATGGACTCCTTATCATTCTATCATAATGACTTACGATTGAAACTCTATCCAAAAATACTGATTTAATTGCATCCTGCCATGACCATAATGATAAAGGATAGTAACTTAAAGGTCTGTAATCCGCGTTAAGAACTAAAGCTGGACATTTTTCGAGTGAAAGATTTTCATTAATCATTAAAGACATAATTATTTAATATATTATATATTAATATTAATCAATGTAACAAAAAAAATAAATATCTTTAAGAAACAAAATTATTTTTGATAAATTTTAATGCATTGCTTGAAGCTTCTACTGGTATATGATGGTCGCATTCTTTTATTATTAAAGTTTCTATACTAATATTGTTTCTCGTAAAAAAATCTTTTGCCTCCAATAAGTTATAAGGTGGAACTATTTCATCTTTTTCGCCGTGAATTAATAAAGTTTTTGTCTTAGAAACTAATCTTAAATTAAGATCCTCTTTATCTATAATCTTTCCAGAAAATCCAACAATACAATTAAAAGGATCTTTAGAAGTTAAGCCCAAGTTTATTGACATCATACACCCTTGACTAAATCCAGATAAACATATCTTTGAATTTTCTAAATTATATTCTGCTTTAACTTCTTCAATATATTTTCTTAATTTATCTTCAGCTTTTTTTACTTCATTTAAAATATAATTTTTATCATTTGTTTCTAAATCAAACCATTGATAACCAATTGGATTAATTTTACATGGTTCATGTCCATTTGGACATAAAAATACTGTATTGGATAAAAACCTTTTCCAATTCAGAGTTAACATACTTATATCTTTTCCATCTCCACCATATCCATGAAGTAATATTACTGCATTTTTGATTTCAGACCCATTTTCAGGTTTTATAATTGTTGATTCAAGGCAAAATGTCATAGATAAGTAATTATGTTTTTTTATTTTAAAAAGAAACTAAAATCAAAGTATGATTTCAGAAATATTTGTTAAAATTACAGCAATAATTTTGCTTGCAGCTGTAGCTGTTGTTTTAATCCTTGGAATTAGAACTCTTTTTAAAGGAGACGGAGATAAAAAAACATCAAACAAATTAATGCAGCTAAGAGTTTTACTACAATTTGTTGCAATAATTGTGCTCGTAGCATTAGCTTACTTTTATAAGAATTAATTTAATTCATTTAACCAATTTAAAAATTCATCACTATTAAAATCTATTGAACCAACTATTCTTGCAAACTCATAACCATCTTTGTCAATGAATAGTGTTGTGGGTAATCCTCTTAATTTTAAATTTTTAGCAATTGCAGCGCCATCACCAACAAAAACTTGTAATTCTTGTATGAGCAGGTCATCAAAAAACTTCTTAGATGTACTAACATTCTCTCCACCTATATTTATTGGAATAATCTTTATTTTTTTTTCATCATTACTTATTTGAAGGTTGTTTAAAGATGGCATTTCCTCTCTACAAGGAGCACACCATGTTGCCCAAAAATTCAGAATAATTAATTCAGATTTAAAATCTTTCAAATTAACTTTATTTCCAGCCTCATTTAAAAAGTCAAAAAACTTAATTTTTTGTTTTTCCTCATAAATTATTAGATTTTTTATGTTAGGCGCTTCTATTGAATATGAAGAGCTAAATGATATGAAGTAAAGAAATATTATTTTAATGGATATAAATATAAATTTCATAGATTTGTAATTGAATAACATGAGTAAAAATAAAAACAATAAACCAATTTGGGGTACAAGAATTAAGAAAAATGCCTCAACTTTATTTAAAAAAGTTGGCGGTTCATTACCAGTGGATAAAAGACTATTCAAAGAAGATATCGAGGGTTCAATTGCTCATGTCGAAATGCTTCACAAACAGAAAATTATAAATTTTAGAATAAAAAATAAAATAATTTGGGGATTAAAAAGAATTAAAAATGAAATTGTGAAAAAAAAGTTCGATTTTAATTATGATTTAGAGGATATTCATATGAATATAGAAAACAGATTATTTGAACTTATAGGTGATGACGCTGGATATGTTCATACTGCTAGATCTAGAAATGATCAGGTTATTACTGACCTTAAATTATGGTTAAAAGGGGCAACAAAAAAAATAATAATTTTATTAGATAGTACAAATTCAAATATTCTAAATCTTGCACAAAAAAATATCAGAACAATTATGCCAGGATTTACACATTTAAAAAATGCACAACCATTATCTTTAGCACATTATCTACTAGCATATGTCGAAATGTTTAAGAGAGATAAAAAAAAATTTAAGAATAATTTAGAGTTTTTAGATGAAAACCCTTTAGGCGTTGGAGCATTGTCAGGCACTTCATTTAAAATTGATAGAAATTACACCACAAAAAAACTTAAATTTAAAAAACCAACAAACAATTCTGTAGATACTGTATCTGATAGAGATTTTGTTTTAGATTTTTTGTATTCTTCTCTGGCTTGCTCTTTACACATTTCTAGAATTGCTGAAGAACTAATAATTTGGAATTCTGATGCATTTAACTTGATAACTTTAAATGATAAATTAGTAACCGGTTCTTCTATAATGCCACAAAAAAAGAATCCTGATCCATTGGAATATTTGAGGGGTAAAACTGGAATATTTATTGGAAATATCAATTCTATGATTTCAATATTAAAGGGCTTACCCTTATCATATTTTAAAGATTTACAGGATGACAAAGAAATTGTTTTTAAAACAAATGATCAATTAAAAATATCGCTATCATTATTGAATGATGTATTAAAAAATTTAATAATAAATAAAAAAAGTATGCTATCCCTTGCGGAAAAAGGTTTTACTACAGCTACAGATTTATCTGATTACATTGTAAGAGAACTTGGATATCCATTTAGAAAAGCATACATACAAACAGCGAAAATAATTAATCTAGCTGAAAAAAAAAACAAAAAACTTCACGAGCTAGAATTGAAAGAAATAAATCAAATTGAGCCAAAACTTACATTAAATGTTTATAAAATACTAAATCTAGAAAATTCAATTATTTCAAAAAAATCTTATGGCGGAACTTCTTTTGAGAACGTTAAGAAAATGATAAAAAAAGCAAAAAATGAGTAAAAAAATTTTAATTATTATACTTTGTTTATATTTTGTAGTTGCTTGTGGGCGTAAAGGTGATCCAGAGTATAAATCTGAATTAAGTAAGAATATTCAAAAAGTATTATGAGATATTTAAACAATAAATTTTTTATTGAAGGAAAAAACGTTGAGAGTCTGACAAAAAAATTTAATACACCTCTATACTGCTACTCTTATAAAAATTTAAGAGAAAATGTAGAGAATTTTAAAAAAGCTTTTAAGGAAATAAGACCTTTAATTTGTTTTTCTGTAAAATCTAATTCTAATATTTCACTATTAAAAGAAATAAAAAAACTTGGCCTTGGAGCAGATGTGGTTTCAAAAGGTGAATTGTATGCATCACTTAAGGCTGGTATTAACAAAAACAAAATAGTTTTCTCTGGAGTTGGTAAAACAAAAGATGAAATTGAGTACGCAATTAAGCAAAAAATATTATTAATAAATTCTGAGTCATTGAGTGAAGTTTTGGCGATTGAAGCGGCTGCAAAAAAACTAAATAAAGTTGTTGATATAGGACTAAGATTAAATCCAGATACAGATGCTGAAACATTGAAACAAATTTCAACTGGTAAAAGTGAAAATAAATTTGGTGTAGATAAAAAGACTTTTATAAATATTATTAATTTGATGAAACAATCAAAATTTATAAATATTAAATGCTTAAGCGTTCATATTGGTAGTCAAATCTTAAACCACAAACC
>CACLSX010000045.1 GCA_902609705.1 uncultured Pelagibacteraceae bacterium | reverse complement strand
TACTTTGGTCATAACGCCATTTTGGCCAACTAGTAGGAGTAGAAAAAATAGATGTTAAATAGCTTGTCGCCATAGTAAACCTATAATTACTCATATTTTCATTTCTCAGTAAATGATCTCTAACAGAATTAAATATGTTTCGACATCTCAATGAATCTGACATGTAGTTCTCTTTTTTTAAATTTTCATTTACTGGAATTGAAACAATTAAATCTACTGTATTTCTCCAATAGGAACTGAGAACATCTATATATATATCTTCATACGGTACATCTTTATGTTTTTTTATTTCAGGATATGAACTTTTTAAGTCTTCCTGTAATCTAAAGATACCAATATCAAAAACAGTTAATTGCTGGTTTCTTAAAATTGTAGAAATATCTGATGCATTACTTTTAGTAATGATCGACATTAAAAAAAAAATAATAATTAAAATACTATGTAATATCTTAATCATAAATTAATTTTAAATAAACTAAGATACGAATCAACAAAAGATTTGTTAAATCTTGGTTGAATAAGAGTTAATTTTAAACAATTTTTTAAATTAATTATTTTGTTGGAAGATATATCTTAATTTCAGTACCTTCATTAACTTTACTGAGAATCTCATAGTCACCTCTGTGTTGAGATATAATATGTTTCATTATAGCTAAACCTAAACCTGTACCACCAACCTTTTTACTTTTTTCTGTATCTACTCTAAAAAATCTTTCAGTTATTCTTGGAATTAGCTGGTGAGGTATTCCAACACCTTCATCTTTAATGATAATGGCAATATTTTTATCAATTAATTTACCTTCACTGATTTGACTTTTTACGTATATATTTTTTCCATCTTGTGAATATTTAATTGAATTATCAATTAAATTTGAAAATACAGTTAACAATTTATCATTATCACCAAAAACTAAGGTTGGTTCCATAAGTTCAATATGTAAATTGATTTTCTTTTTTTTAAGAATTAATTCAAAGTTACTTTTAATATTTGTAAAAAGATCATTTAAGCTCACAATTTTATTAGGCTTGATATGTTCTTCCAATTCTATTCTACTTAAAATCAATAAATCATTGATTAGGTTTTCCATTCTTAATATTTGATCAGACATGATAGACATAAATTTTTTTTGCGCCTCTTGGTCTTTTGAAGCTGGTCCAAGAATAGTTTCTAACGAACCTTTAATCGAAACTAAAGGTGTTCTTAATTCATGACTCACATTTGCAACAAAATCAGTTTTTAGTTTTTGTGCTTTTGTTATTTCTGTAAAATCTTTTAGAAACAATACGACAGAGTTTATTTCTGGAAACAAATGGGTCGGACCAGGAATAACATAGATTTTGTAAAGTTGATAAGATGGTAAATTTATTTCTACATTGACATTTTTTGTAGTTTGATCTTTGATAGCCTCTTCAATCGTTTCTAATAATTTTGTATCTCTAATTACACTTGAAATATTTTTATCAATTAGGTTTTCTCCAAAACGTTGTTTTGCACTTTTGTTTAGATATTTGATTAAATTATATTTATCTAAAGCAAAGAATTGATCTTCTAATTCTTCAATAATTACTCTTTTTCCTAAATCATCCTTATTAGTCTTGTTTACAACTGGCGCTGTGTTTTCTGGCTTAATATTTTTTTTAAATAAAAAATATAATAAAATGATTATTATAACTATAAGTATCAACTCTGCCCAAAACATGGATATGTTTTAACAAATGTAATGTATATTGTCTTTAATTATTAGGTGAAATATTTTCAAAAAATATTTTTGCCGTTTCCTCCCAAGAATATTTTTTTGCAAAATCAAGACAATCTTGACGACTTACCTTCAAAGCTTTTAAAGCAGAGGTTTTCAAATCATTATCTAAAGTATCAATATTAGTACCCCCTAATATATCTTTAGGTCCCGGTACAGGGTAAGCAGCGACTGGTGTGCCACAATTTAAAGACTCTAAGACAACTATACCAAACGTATCTGTTTTACTTGGAAATACAAAAACATCAGATGATGCAAAATGAGAAGCTAATTCTCCATTTGTTTTCTCACCTAAAAAAATGTCTTTTGGAAACTTTTTTTTTAAATTGTTTAAATCAGGACCTTTACCAATTATAATTTTAGTACCTTCAAGATCTAAATCTAAAAATGCTTTGATATTTTTTTCAACAGCAACTCTTCCAACATATATCCATATAGGTCTTTTATAAGGTAAGTCTTTCTTAATGGGGTTTTTAAATGCACCATGATTACCTCCTCTGGTCCATGTAACCATTTTATTGTTATCAATACCTAAAGAAATTAATTCTTCACGCATAGATTCTGTTGTTACTAAAATTCTTTCAGCTTTATTATGAAAATTGCATAAAAATTTTTCTGACCATTTAGCTGGAATGATAGGCATATAAAGTTTCATGTATTTATCAAATCTTGTGTGAAAACTTGTAGTAAATTTTAAGCCATTTTTAATGCAATGTCTTCGTGCCATAAACCCTAAGGGTCCTTCTGTTGCAATATGTATTGCATCAGGTTTAATTGAATTAATTAAGTTACTTACACGGGGCCAAACATTTAAGGACAATCTAATTTCATTATATTTTGGCATGGGCATGGTAAGAAATTGTTGAGGAGTAATATATTCAATAGTTTGACCTTGTGATTTAAGAATTTCACCAGTTTCGTGGAGAGTTCTTACAACACCATTAACTTGAGGGTAATAAGCATCGGTAACAATTAATATTTTCATTCTTTAAGATGCTTTTTTGAATGAACCGATCCTGTTATTATCAATATTTTCTGAAATATATTCGTTTCTTTTTTTATCCCAATAAATTATCTCAAAAGTTCCATCATATTTTTCTGCCAAGGCTGTGCATGACTCAACCCAATCGCCACAATTTAAATAATTAACACCATCAAGATTTAAATTTTCAGCATGATGTATGTGTCCACAAATTATTCCATCAAATTTTTTCCTTTTTGCATATGAAGAAAGTGTGTTTTCATATTCACCTATAAATTTTACAGCATTTTTTACCTTATATTTTAAAAATTTTGCCAATGACCAATAGTCTTTACCTCTCAATTTTCTAAAAAAATTTATAATAACATTAATTTTAAGTAATAATTCATAGGCAATAGCTCCTAATTTAGAAAGCCATTTAGCATATTTCATTACTCCGTCCCAAGCATCACCATGAACAACTAAATATTTTTTTCCTAACTGCGTTTCATGAATAACTCTATTTACTATTTTAATATCACCTAAATGCATTGGAATAAATTTTCTAAATACCTCATCATGATTTCCAATTATGTAAAATACTTTTGTCCCGTGCCTGGCTTTTCTCAATATTTTTTGTATGACATCATTATGCTCTTGAGGCCAATAGAAACTCTTTTGCATTGCCCAAACATCGATTATATCTCCAACTAAATAAAGGTTCTCGGATCTTGAATTCTTAAAAAATTCTAAAAGCTTGTTAGCTTGACAACCTTTGGTGCCAAGATGCACATCAGATATAAATATACTCCTATATTTTAATAACGGAGGCATTAAAAAAACCTATTTTGTAACACAACTGTAACTCGAATCATTTAATTCTTATGTCATTGAAATGTTAAAGATTTATTAAAAATTAGTTACGAAAAAATTATGCATTATTGTTTGATTTATAACCTTAATTCTTCAACAGGGAAAAAAATAAAATTTGTAAATAAGATTTATGAAAAATTAAAAATTAACAACTCTGTAGATTATTTCAAAACCAAATCTGAAAAAGAGGCGAAAGAAATATTTTTGGAATTTAAAAATAAAAATTATGATAGATTGATAGTTGCTGGTGGAGATGGATCAGTATCATTTGCTATCAATGAATTGATAAAAAATGACTTTGATTTTAATGATAAATTTGCAATTGGGTACATACCGGCTGGAACAGCCAATTTACTTCAAGCAGAGTTATCGATAAATAAAAAAGTAGATGATATTTGTAATATTTTAACATCAAATAATTATAAACAATCTAATCTTATAAAAATAAATAAAAATTATTTTTTTTTAATGGCTGGTATTGGTTGGGATGCTAAAATTGTTCACTCTATTGATACACGTATAAAAAAAATACTTGGTAAGATAATATTTGGTTTAAAAGGGTTTCAGCATTTTTTATTTATGAAAAATAATAAACTTGATGTTTTCTTTGATGGTCAAAAATATCAAGCTGATTGGGTATTAAGTTCTAATACCAAATATTATGCTGGTCATCATAAGATAAATAAGTCAAACATTTTTGATGATAGATTAATAACTTATGTTTTTAAAGATTTAAGTAGGCTAAAATTAATATATTATATTATTTTGATAATTATTTATGGAGATTTATCAAGAAACAAATCTGTTATAACCACCTATTCAAAAAGTATCCAAATTAATTGCAATAATTTTGAAATTCCCGTTCAGGTTGATGGAGATAATTTTGGATGTCACAATAAGATTGATATTGAATTTTCACAAAAAAAAGTAAATTTTTTACTAT
>CACLSX010000044.1 GCA_902609705.1 uncultured Pelagibacteraceae bacterium | reverse complement strand
GGATAATAGATCTATGCTTCATCAAGCAACAGCTTTTAAAGGAGATAGAATCATGCATAGAATTACCGTCCAATAATGTTTCAGGTCTTTCTAGGGTTAACACCATTTATAGGTATTACTCTTATCGGTTATCTTTTAGGATATATCAAAATATTTGATTTACAAAAGGCTAGAATATTTAATTTATTTTCATTTTATATTGCGGTACCAGCTTTAATCATAAAACTAGTTGCACAAAGTGATGTTGGAGAAATAGATATATCACAAATTTCATCATATTTTTTAATGCAACTAACGAGTGGAATATTTGCTTTCTTATTAACCAAAAATACTTTTAAAAGATCAATACAAGAATCTATTATTTGGGCCCTAACAGTTGCTTTATCCAATCACGTAATATTAGTTTTACCAATTGCAGAAATATTCTTTAAAGGAAGTACGATAACTCAAATATCAGGTATTATTTTAATGGATAGTGTAGTTTTATTATCCATAGTCAGTTTCTTTTTAGAGCTTACTGTAAAAAAAAAAATAAAATTATTTCAGTTTTTAAGAAATTTAATATTAAATCCCATGATATTAGCAATTTTAATTGGATTGATTATAAGAATTTCAAAAATCAATATAGACGAAACCCCATTTGAGTACATTCTTCAAAGATTGGCAGCATGTGTTATGCCTGTTGGTTTGTTTGCAATCGGTATTATTCTATCATTTTACTCAAAAAAAGTTATCAATAAGTTAACAATTACTATTTCAATATTAAAACTTATTATATCACCACTTATTTTGCTAATTTTGGGGTACACATTCTTTAGTTTATCAAATCCAATTAATTTTGCTGGAGCTTTGTTGGTCAGCGTTGGCCCATGTGGAGCTACTTCAATTGTCATGTGCTCTGCATATAATGTAAGTCCAGAAAATATTATAAAGGCAATATTTATTTCAACATTTGCTTCAATATTTACTTTTTTATTTACTATAAATTTATTAAGTTAATACAATGTCAAAAAGGTATAGTGGTAAATCATTTAAGGACTCTAGTGTAATGAAAAAAGCCAAACTTTCTCTTAAGGAAAAAAGAAAAATTAAAAAAGATAAGAAAAAGAACAAGTGAAATCTTGTTTGCATCAAAAAATAAAAGTAGTATAAACCAAAAATTATTTAAGGCGGGGTAGCTCAGTTGGTTAGAGCGCGGGACTCATAAGCCCGAGGTCAGTGGTTCGATCCCACTTCCCGCTACCATCAGTGACCAGGAAAATCTAAAAGATTTTCGACAGGATATCCTTTTTTAACTAGACTATCTGTACCACCTAAATCAAAAAGATTTATCACAAATATAAATCCAGCCACTTTACTTTTTGATATTTCTATTAATTTCGCTGCTGCTTCTGCGGTACCGCCAGTAGCAATTAAATCATCAATTATTAAAACTTTATCACCTTCATCGAATGAATCTTTGTGGACCTCTATTGTTGCCGTTCCATACTCAAGCTCAAAATCTACTGAATGAACATCAGCAGGTAATTTGTTTTTTTTTCTCAACATTATGAATGGTTTATCAAGTATATAAGAAATAGCTGATGCAAAAACAAATCCTCTAGACTCTACAGCTCCAATTTTATTAAACTGGAATTTTTTTGATCTTTCAACAATTTGGTTGATACACTCTTTGAATGCTTTTTCATTTTTAATAAGTGTTGTTATATCTCTGAAAAGAATTCCCTTTTTAGGGTAGTCTTGAATTGATCTAATATGTTCTTTTAAATCCATAAATCTTAAATATAATCTAAATAAATATATGGCAAATAATAAATTAGCAATTATTGGTGGAAGTGGCCTATATGATGTTGAAGAGTTTAAAGATAGAGAAACTCTAGATTTAAATACTCCATGGGGAAAACCTTCAGATTTAATATTAAAGGCTATTTATAATAATAAAGAAATTTATTTTTTACCAAGACATGGGAAAGGTCATTTTATTTCTCCATCAAAAATAAATTTTAGAGCAAATATTGATGCACTTAAACAACTGGGTATTACAGATATAGTTTCTGTATCAGCTGTAGGATCTTTAAAGGAAGAATTGCATCCAGGTAAATTTGTCATCGTTGATCAGTTTATTGATAGAACATTTGCAAGAAACAAAACTTTTTTTGATGATGAAATTGTAGCTCATGTTTCAATGGCTCATCCAACTTCACTTGGGCTTATGAATGCTTGTGAAGATGCTATTAAAAAAGAAAATATACCTTATCAAAGAGGTGGAACTTATGTTGTAATGGAAGGTCCACAATTTTCTACATTAGCAGAGTCAAACTTATATAGATCATGGAAAGCAGATGTTATTGGAATGACAAATATGCCAGAAGCTAAGCTAGCTAGAGAAGCTGAAATCAGATATGCTTCAGTATCGATGGTAACAGATTATGATTGTTGGCATCCAGATCATGAAAATGTAGATGTTCAACAAGTTGTAAAAGTACTTTTAGATAATGCAGCAAAAGCTAAAAATATGATTAAAAACTTAATAGAGAACTTTGAAAATCATATTGATCCAAAAGATGCTACAAATAATTGTTTGGATGTAGCTATAATTACAGCCCCAGAAAAAAGAACACAAAAAACAAAAGATAAACTTAAAACAGTAGCAGGAAGGATACTTTTAAAAAAATGAGGAAAATATTATTAATTTTTACTTTTATATTATTTTCAACTCTAGCTTATGCAGGACCTAACGATAAGATTAGTGAAAGCGGATTCATTAATAAAGAGGTTAGATTGATTAAAAATTTTGAAATTAAGGATCCTAAAAATAAAATTATTTTAATTTATAATCACGGACAAGACGAAAATGATACCGCAAAAAATTGTACATGGGTATCAATGTTAAGAAATCATGCATCTTTGATAGACCAAGAGGTTAATGGAAAAAAAATAATGGTTTATAATTTATGCTCAAATCATCTTAGAGGAGATATGTCTAAAAAAAAGGATTGGTGGTATTTAAAGCCTCAACCAAAAATTTATGAAGGTAAGCATATTTTAGATAAAAGAGTAGAATTAAATTTAGAATTAATTGAAAAATTTGTAGATGCGGGAGTACCAAGAAAACAAGTTTTTGTTACAGGACATTCTTGTGGTGGTTTAACCACGTTATTGTTTATGTCTAGGTACCCAGATAAGGTGGGTGGAGGCATATCTTATATGCAAGCATGTTTTGGAAAATTGTCTTCTAAATATAAAGTAAAAAAAAATGGTGTAGAAAAAGCAATGGCTAAATTTAGAAAAAAAAATCAAGGACCTCATGATGTTCGACAAAAGATGAATGACGAAATTAAAAATAATTTAAAAGTTCCTATATTAGCCTTCACACATCCTAAGGATAAATACGAAGGATTATTATCTGATTGGTTAGAAGAAATTCCTGGAATGAAAAGAATAATAATTTCAGAAAATTATAAAATTAATGGAAAGAAATGTAAGAGAAAAGGAGATGACTGGGAGGAACCAGTAAAAAAGGGTCATAATATGGATGCTGGACTTTGTTTTCAGTATTATAATCCAACAATTAAAGAATACATTGCTTCACGAATAAAATGAAAAAAATTATAATTCTAAATATTTTATTGATAATTTAAAATAATGAAAATTAATGGTGTTGAATATAAAACAATTTGGTTTGATGAAGAAAAACAAGTTGTAAAAATAATAGATCAAACAAAGCTTCCACATAAATTTATAATAAAAGAATTAAATTCAGTTAAAGACGCCATAAATGCTATCAAAACAATGGAAGTTCGAGGTGCTCCATTAATCGGAGGCACAGCTGCATTTGGATTAGTTTTAGCTATAAAAGAAAATAATAGTTTAGATTTTATAAAAAAAAGTTCGGAAGAATTAGTTGCTTCTAGGCCTACGGCTATAAATCTTCAGTGGGCAGTTCATAGAATGAATAACAAATTATCATTTGTTGAACCAGGAGATTTATTTAAGGTTGCACTCAATGAAGCTAAAGAAATTTGCAAAGAAGATGAGGGTTTTTGTGAAAGTATTGGTAAAAATGGATTAAATATTATTGAAGACATATATAATAAAAAGAAAGATACGGTAAATATTCTCACACATTGTAATGCAGGTTGGTTAGCTACAATAGATTGGGGAACAGCAACTTCTCCTATTTATCATGCACATAAAAAAGGAATACCAATACATGTTTGGGTTGATGAAACTAGACCAAGAAATCAAGGGGCAAACCTTACATCATATGAACTTAATGAAGAAGACATTCCAAATACAATTATAGCAGATAATACAGGTGGAATATTAATGCAAAGAGGACAGGTCGATATGTGTATTGTTGGAACAGATAGAACATTATCTAACGGAGATGTGTGTAATAAAATTGGAACATATTTAAAAGCTCTTGCAGCTCATGATAATAAGGTACCTTTTTATGTTGCTTTACCAAGTTCAACGATAGATTGGAATTTAAAAAACTCTAAAGATATTCCAATAGAAGAAAGAGATCCAAAAGAACTTTCACATGTGGATGGAATTAATAAAGATAAAAAAATTGATAAAGTTTTAATTTATCCAGAGAAAAGTAAATCATTAAATTTAGCATTTGATGTAACACC
>CACLSX010000043.1 GCA_902609705.1 uncultured Pelagibacteraceae bacterium | reverse complement strand
TTGAGCTTGCAACTATCATTGCAAAATCAATCTGCAATTTTAATAAAGATTTAATCTATTTGGTACCGACAGGTTCAAAAATGGAAGAGGCTGCAAAGAAATTTGATATGAGGATAGCATGTGAAATTTTTGCCGATAGAAATTATGAAGATAATGGAAACTTAGTATCTAGAAAAGAGCCTCATGCTCTAATAACTGACCCAGAACAAGCAAAAACTCACGTTTTAAGCATGGTGCAAAACCAAGCTATTAATTGTCACAGTGGAAAGCAAATACCTTGTGAAATAGACTCTGTGTGCATACATGGAGATAATCAAAGTTCATTGGCAACAGCTCAATCAATAAAAGATAATTTGATTGAAAACGGTCTGGAACTTAAAACATTAACAAACTTAGGTAAATTTAAATGATTAAAAAATTTCTAGTTTCAACAATTTTTTTGGTATTACTGTCAAGTCAATCGAATTCAGCTGGATCTAATAGTGATGCAAAACCAAAAACACATTTTGATAAAGCAGTTACTTATATTAAAGCAGCAAAAAAATTGGAAAAAAAAGGTGATTTAGATAAAGCCCAAAAAAGGTATAAAAGAGCTATCAAATTTTTATTAAAGTCAAACAAAGATAATCCAAATAAACCAGATACCCTAAATTATCTTGGTTTTGCAACAAGAAAAATCGGTGATTTCGACGGAGGAGAGAAATATTATCTTCAAGGGTTAGCTATTAAACCAAATCACATTGGTATAAATGAATATCTTGGGGAATTATACGTTGCAACTAATAGGATTAATTTAGCACAAGAAAGATTAAAGGTTTTGGAAAACTGTAACTGTAAAGAGTACGAACAACTCAAAGCAGTTATAGATGGAACCAAGAAATCTAAATATTAGTTTATATTTTTTATCATTTGCTCGGGCATCCATAGAGCAATTTCTGGAAATAATACAACTAAAATAACAGCAAAAATCATTAGCAAGAAGAGTGGAAACGCACTTCTTGCTATATACCCCATATCCTTATTAGCCATGCCCTGAAGAACAAAAAGATTAAAGCCAACCGGTGGTGTGATCTGAGCCATTTCGACAACAATAACTAGAAAGACACCAAACCAGATCATATCAAAACCTGCTTGTCTAATCATTGGTTCAATTATAGCCATTGTTAAAACTACAGCAGATATGCCATCAAGAAACATTCCAAGAATTATATAAAAAATCATTAAAACAAAAATTAAAACATATGGAGAAAGTTCCATACCTTCGATCCATAGAGCTAGATTTCTTGGCAATCCTGTAAAGCCCATTGCCAAAGATAAAAAAGTAGCTCCTGCTAATATAAAAGCTATCATACAAGAAGTTTTAGTAGCACCCAGCAATGATTCTTTAAATGTTTTTAAAGATAAACTTTTTTGAAAGTATGATAAAATTAATGCGCCAACTACGCCCAATGAGGCTGCTTCAGTTGCAGTTGCTATACCAGTATAAATTGAGCCAATAACTGAAACTATTAATAATATTACAGGTATCAGTTTTCCTGATTTCCTTACCTTTTCCATAAGTGAGAAGTCTTGTTTAAAAGTAGGCATGGATTTTTTATTTATTAACGACCAAATCATTACATATGTCATAAAGATCAATGCAATCATTATTCCTGGTACAATTCCTGCAATAAATAATTTTGCTATCGACTCTTGGACAGTCACACCATAAATAATTAAAATAATTGAAGGTGGGATTAGAAGACCCAGCGTTCCTGAACCAGCTAAACTTCCAAGTAGAATAGTTTCTGGATATTTTCTTTTTCTTAGTTCTGGAATAGACATTTTTCCTACTGTGGCTACAGTTGCTGCAGAAGATCCTGAAATAGCTGCAAATAAAGCACATCCAACAACATTAACATGCACTAAGCCACCTGGTAGTTTCTGCATCCATGGGGATAATCCTTCAAATAAATTTTCAGATAACTTCGTTCTAAATAAAATTTCACCCATCCAAACAAATAAAGGAAGTGCAGTTAAAGTCCATGAGGATGAGGCTCCCCAAATTGTTGTTGCCATCGCATCACCAACTGGCCTTGTGGTGAACAGCATCATTCCTATAGATGAAACACCAACCATGCTTATAGCAACCCAAATTCCTGAGCCTAAAAATATCAAGAGAACACTTATGAAAAATATAGTAAGTAAAATTTCAGTCATTTTTTTTTGTTTGTATTTTCAAAACTAATTGATGAGATACACATATGAAAAATATTAGTGATCCTAAAGCAACACTAGTTTGTGGTATCCAAATTAAAATTTCGTCAGCTCCTTCACTTCTCTCTTGAAATTCATAAGATATTTTTAGCATTTTCAAAAAATAAAAAGCTAGATAACCAGAAAATATAGTTGCAACTATCAAACTCCATAATTCCAAAAATCTCTTTTTAATCCCAGTAGCTTTTTCTAAAAATAAAGTAATTCTAATGTGACCACCTTCTACGAAAGTATAAGATAAAGCAAAAAAAGATGAGGCAGCCATACAATATCCAGAATATTCAGCTAGGCCTCTTATATAAAAACCAAATATTCTTGATGAAATTCCAATTAAAATAAAAACTGCAACCAAAATAAGAAAGAATGCAGCGATATAGCCTGAGTAACTATAAAGATTATTTAAAAATTTATCGACTTTAGTAAACATATAAAAAGGCCGTTTATTACGGCCTTTTTAATTATAATGATTTAATTATAAGCAGCAAGAACACTAGCACCTCTATCGCCAGCTTTTTTCTTCCATTCTTCTGCCATTGTAGCACCAACTTTTTTGAAATGACTTTCAAGGGCTGCATTTACTTTGCCTACTTTCATTCCAGCATCAGCTAAAGCTTTTTTATCAGCAACATTTCCTTTTTTTGAAAGTGCCCAACCTTTTTTTTCAGCAACTGCTGCCTCTTCCATAATCATTTTTTGTGTAGCTTTATCTAATTTATTCCAAGAACCTCTGTGAGCTACAATCATATTTTTTGGAAACCAAGCCGCAATATCATAAAAATACTTTACTCCATTTTCCCAAATTTTACTGTTCTTACCAGTAGTTGGTGAAGTAATCATACTTTCAACCGCACCAGTTGAGAATGCTTGACTTATTTCAGCAGCTTCAATTTTTGTAGGAGCCATACCTGTCAACTCTGCCATTCTAATAGTTGCAGAATTATATGCTCTAAATTTTAAACCTTTTAAATCAGCAACACTATTAATTTCCTTTTTACTATAAAGACCTTGCGCAGGCCATGGTACAGCGTATAAAAATACAAGACCTTTTTGATCTAGACCTTTAATTATTGCAGGCTTAGATGCTTGATACAGTTTCATAGCATCATCATATGATGTTGCAAGAAATGGTTGCGAGTCAATCTCTAATAACGGGTCCTCTTTACCTAGAGCCGACATAAATCTCTCACCAATTTGAGCTTGTCCAGTTCTAACAGCCCTAAATATCTCTCCACCTTTAAAAAGAGATCCACCTGGGTGAGTTACTATTGTTAATTTTCCCCCACTTTTTTCTGAAACATTTTTAGCAAATTCAGCTGCATTAGCAGAATGGAAGTTGCTTGCACCATAAGCTAGTGCCATATCCCATTTTTCTACAGCAAAAGCATTAGCAGTTAAAAGAACAGAAAATAAAACAGAGAACAAAATTTTGAAAAGTTTCATAAATCCTCCATATTTCTAAAAAACATATCTCATTATGTATTAAAACTTAAATCAATAAAAATTTTGATGTTTTATTGAAATATAATAAATAATTACTATTATAATAGCATCTTGATAGAACAATCACTCATTTTACTGCAAATTATATTTATAGACATAATTCTAGCTGCGGATAATGCAATAATAATAGGATTGATTGCTGCTAATTTTGTTCCAAAAAATAGAAAAAAGATAATATTTTGGGGCGTAGTTGGTGCGTTAGTTTTCAAAGTTATATTTGCAATATTTGCAACATATTTGTTTAAGTTTTACTTCATTAAAATTCTTGGTGGACTACTTTTAATTTGGATTGTTAACGACTTAAGAAAGGATTTATTTGAAATTCAAAAAATAAAGTCTCCTAAAAAGAAATCTATGGAGCCTTCATTTATCAAAAGTATTTACAAGGTTTTATTTGCAGATATTACAATTAGTTTTGATAACGTTATTGGAGTTGTGGGAGCAGCCAAAGGTAATTTTGGTTTTATGATTTTTGGCTTGGTATTATCAGTAGTTCTTACTGGAGCCTTAGCTACTTATTTAGCAAATTATATACAAAAACATTTATGGATAGCTTACATAGGTTTAGGCTTTATATTATTGGTTGCTATTCAATTAGTAATAGGTGGGCTAGTCGATTTAGAAATTTTAAATATTAATGAAAAATATATAAAGTATTTCTAATATTACCAAGTTCCAGTATTTTCCATTGATGACCAGGGCTCTTTAGGAGGAAGATTTCCTTCCTGAAGTATTTCTATTGATATTTTATCTGGTGATTTCACAAATGCCATATGACCATCTCTAGGTGGTCTATTAATTGTATAACCCATATCCATTAGTCTTTGACATATTTCGTATATATTTTTAACTCTATAAGCTAAGTGACCAAAATTTCTAGATCCCTCTCCTAAATTGTCACCATCCCAATTATAAGTTAGTTCAATTTCTGCATTATTGTCGTTTGGTGCAGCTAAAAAAATTAATGTATATCTACCTTTTTCATTTTCCATTCTTTTTGTCTCTTTTAAACCCAGTCCATCACAAAAAAATTTTAACGACTCCTGAATATTAGAAATTCTGATCATTGTGTGTAAATATTTCATAGTAAAATTATAATTTATTTCTATTCTAGTTCAATAGTACTTGGTGGTTTAGAAGTCACATCATAAACTACTCTATTTATACCTCGAATATTATTAACTATTTTATTCGATACCATTTGCATAAATGATTTATTAAATTGAAAATAATCCGCTGTCATCCCATCTTCAGATGTTATTGCTCTAAGCAAACATAAATATTCATAGGTTCTATTGTCTCCCATGACACCAACAGTTTTAACAGGCAGTAATGCAGCATAAGCCTGCCATATCTTATGATATAGATTGTTTTCTCTTAATGCATTTACAAAATAATTATCTGCTTCTTTTAAAATTTTTATTTTTTCTTTAGTAATTATGCCTGGCATTCTAATTGCTAAACCAGGACCAGGAAAAGGATGTCTAGAAATAATTTCTTTACTTAAATTTAATTCTAGACCTAACATTCTAACTTCATCTTTAAATAAATACTTCAATGGCTCAACCAATTTTAATTTCATTCTTTTCGGCAGACCACCTACATTATGATGAGACTTAATTTTTGACGTTTGACTTCCTGTTACAGATTTACTTTCAATTAAATCAGGGTATAGAGTTCCTTGAGCTAAAAATTTTACATTTTTTATTTTTTTTGCGTATTTTTCAAAAAGTTTGATAAATAAATTTCCAATAATTTTTCTTTTTTTT
>CACLSX010000042.1 GCA_902609705.1 uncultured Pelagibacteraceae bacterium | reverse complement strand
TTTATACAGAAATGAAATTTATTGAAAGTCAAGGAGAAATTATATTTACTTCAAAAAATCATTTGAAAATTGATAATTACATTGAATTTGCAAAAGTTTTTCAAATACAATCTAAAAAAATAAAAAATATAGAAAATTTTTATTTTGACTTACAAAAAAATATTGGAGAAACTGATTTTGTTATTTCAAATGTAAGATTAAACGAGAATATAAAAAATAAAAATACTGGTGAATTTTTTATTATAAAAAATATACAAAATTTAAGAGCAAATATAAGAAAAGTTATTGACTAATTAGGTCCTATCATTTTGATTGGGTTTACAAGTAAATCAAAATCTTTTTGATTGATTAACCCAGATTTAATTGCTTCCTCTCTTAATCTTGAATTATTTTTTAAAGCTCTTTTAGCAATTTTTGCCGCATTATCGTAACCTATTTTAGGTGCTAATGCTGTAACAAGCATTAATGAATTATCCAAATGTTCTTTAATTTTTTTTTTATTAGCACTAATTCCTTTTACACAGTACAAACTAAAGTTTTTTACACTATCAGATAGAATATCTATTGATTGTAGCACGTTATAAGCAATTAAAGGTTTAAATACATTTAATTCAAAATGTCCATGGCTTCCAGCAACTGTTATACCTGTATGATTGCCTATAACCTTAGCACAAACCATTGTTACAGCTTCACACTGTGTAGGATTTACTTTTCCAGGCATAATTGATGAACCTGGTTCATTTTCTGGTAATAAAAGTTCACCGTAGCCAGCTCTTGGTCCAGACCCTAAAAATCTAATATCATTTGAAATTTTCATTAATGAAACAGCACAAGAGTTTAAAGATCCTGAGAAATTTACTATTGCATCGTGGGCAGCTAATTCGGAAAATTTGTTTGGTGCTGGTTTAAAGGGTATTTTACAAAATTTTTTTATTTCCTTTACTATCTTTTTATCAAAATTTTTTTTTGAATTTATTCCAGTGCCAACAGCAGTCCCTCCTTGAGCTAGGAAATAAATATCATTTAGACAATATCTAATTCTCTCAATACTTTTTTTAATTTGCTCATTGTATCCTGAAAATTCTTGTCCAAGTGATAGTGGAGTAGCATCTTGAAGATGCGTTCTTCCAATTTTTACGATATTTTTAAATTGTCTACTTTTTTTACTTAATAATTTTTGAAGTAATGTTAAGCTTGGTAAAAGTTTATTAATTGTTTCTGTTGCAACCGAAATATGCATGGCAGTAGGAAAAACATCGTTAGTTGATTGTGATTTATTAACATGATCATTTGGGTGAACTGGTTTCTTAGATCCTTTTTTACCCTTAATAATTTCTATAGCTCTATTCGCAATTACTTCATTAACATTCATATTTGTTTGCGTGCCAGAACCTGTTTGCCAAACTTTTAGAGGAAAATTTTCCCTCATTTTACCCCTAATAACTTCATTTGATGCTTTAATTATTGCCTTTGAAATTTTTGAGGAAATTAAATTATCTTTTTGATGAACTAAAGCAGCACTTCGCTTTATGATTGCAATAGATCTTATAATTGATTCAGGTACATATATTTTGCCTATGTTAAAAAATTTTTTTGATCTTTGAGTTGAAGCACCCCAATATTTATCGTTTGGCACCTTTATGCTGCCTATACTATCGAATTCTTTTCTTGTTTTCATTTGTTTGAAAAATTAACCAAATAATTTATATACTAGTTTCTACTAATCTTACAGGAGTAAAATGACAAATTTTCAAAAAGTAAAAAAATTTATGGAGACTTTTGGGCAAGAAGTTAAATCAAGACCATCTTTCAGTTCTGATAAAATTAATATTCTTAGGTACAATTTGATTAAAGAAGAATTAGATGAATTTAAGCAGGCATTAGAAAATAATGATCTTTTAGAGGTCGCAGATGCTTTAACTGATATATTATATGTTACTTATGGAGCTGGACATGCTTTTGGTATTAATTTAGATGCATGTTTTGAAGAGGTTCAAAATTCAAATATGAGCAAGTTAGGAAATGATGGAAAACCTATTTATAATGATCAGGGTAAAGTAATGAAAGGTCCAAACTACTATAAACCAGATTTATCTAAATATATTAAGTAATTTGTAGCCAATTAGGTTTCTTGATTTTAACTTTAGCAGAGCCACAATTAAAAGTTCTGCCAAAATCTAATTTTTCATTTTTAACCTTGATAAGGGCATACGGATAATCACCATTTATTAATACTTTTCCTATTTCATCTTTCTCAAATGATATAATTTCATTTTCTAAATTACCTTCAATTACCTCAATTGGAAGAAGACGCTTGTTTAATTTATCTTTTAACTTAATTCTCGCAGTATTTTCTTGCCCTACGTAACAACCTTTTTTAAAATCTATTGCATTTAATTCATCAAAGTTACATTCAATGCCAAAAAGTTTATTTTGAAGCTTATCAGTATTTTTTTGTGGAACACCAATTTCATGACTCAATTTGTAATATTCATTTTTATCTGCACTTTGAAGCCCAAGTTTTTTTAATGATAAATATAATTTTTCTAAATTAGTAACTATTCTTGCACCAAGTTTTATATTTCTAGGATCTAAAAAAATACTATCTTCTCTATATTTAATTGTACAACCAGAACTAGAACTAGAATTTTCCATATCCAAAAATCTTTCTTTACTAATAACTGCAATTACAAATTCATTACTTAAATTCAAAATTTCTACATTTGATCTAAGTTTGTATAAATTTAATTGATTTAATAAATTATTGATATTTTTTTTCTCACAATCTAAAAAATATCCAGACTTATGCTTTAATATATTGAAGTCATACAAATATTTACCCTGTGGTGTAAGTAAAGCAGAGTAACATGAATTATTTTCATCCACTTTGTTGATATTATTTGTAATTATATTTTGTAGAAATTCTTTACAGTCTTCACCTGAAACATATAATAGTCCTCTGTCATCTAAAATATAAACATTATTTTTTTTCATGATTGATAGATACTATAGAATAATATAATAACAATTTTCCAAAATGTTAGATCTTATAATAAAAAATGGAAAATGTTATATTGAAGGAAAGCTCAATAAGACTAATATTGGTATTCAGAATGGAAAAATCTCAATAATTGGTGATTTAAACAACGAACTTAGCAAAGAAACTATTGATGCAAGTAATTTACTAGTTTTACCTGGTTGCATGGATACTCAAGTTCATTTCCGTGAGCCTGGATCAACTAATGCAGAGGACTTACATACTGGAAGTAAAGCAGCTATTGCTGGTGGTATTACAAGTGTTTTTGAGATGCCTAATACAAATCCCCCAACAGCAAATATGAAAGAATTTAATAACAAGTTAAATCTTGCAAAAAATAGAATGTATTCAAACTACGCATTTTATTTTGGAGCTACTCCAGATAATTCGTCCGATTTAGCTAAACTTAAAGGTTTAGATGGTTGTTGTGGCGTAAAACTTTTTGCTGGATCGTCGACTGGAAATCTTTTGGTTGATAAAGAAGAAGATATTGAAAAGGTCTTTCAAAATACCTCAAAAATAGTCGCGGTTCATTCTGAAGATGAAGAAATAATTAACTTAAGAAAAAAATTAATTGAAAAAGGCAATGTTCATACCCATCCTGTATGGAGGAATGAAGAATGTGCAATGTCATCTACAAGAAGAATTGTTAGGATTGCAAAAAGACTAAATAAAAAAGCACATATATTACATGTTACTACAAAAGAAGAAGTAGATTTTCTATCACAAAATAAAGGGAATATAACTTTTGAAATTACTCCACAACATCTGACAATATATGCACCTGATTGCTATGAAAAACTTGGTACCTTTGCACAGATGAACCCTCCTTTAAGAGACAAGACTCATTATGATAGATTATGGTACGCTATTAGAAATAATTATAATGATACTATCGGTTCAGACCACGCACCGCATTTAAAAGAAAATAAATTAAAAGAATATCCTCAGTCACCATCTGGTATGCCGGGAGTTCAAACATTATTACCCGTTATGCTAAATCATGTGAATGACAAAAAACTTACATTAGATCAGCTAATTAAACTTCTTTGTGAAAATCCAGTTTCCGTATTTGGTATTAAAAATAAGGGATTTATCAAAAAAGATTATGATGCTGACTTTACAATAATAGATATGAATCGAACAATTGAAATCAAAAACGAAAATATTCATAGCAAATGTGGGTGGAGCCCATTTGATGGCTTTAAATTTAAAGGTTCGCCAGTTTATACAATCATTAATGGGGATATTAAAATGAAAGAAGACGATATTTTAGGAGAACCGTCTGGTAAACCAATTCTTTTTAATTGAGTTATATAGTTTTACTTGAATACATATTTACAAGTGTTACTCCAACTACAATAAAAAACATGCCCAATATAGCTTGCCAACTTAAAGTTTGTTTGAAAAAAATATATCCCAATATAGCGATTGTAAAAATACCAAGTCCACTCCATGTTCCATAAACAATTGCAATAGGTAGTTTGTCAACAACAAACGTAAGTAAATAAAAAGCAGATAAATAAAATCCAGCCAAAAATACTGTTGGTGTTACTTTTGTAAAGTTTTGAGTAACAGGAAGAAGCATTGTTCCGCATACTTCACAAATAATTGCTCCGACTAAAAAAAGATATGTCTTAAGCATTATTTATAATATTACTATTTATTAAGTCCTTTTTTATTTCATCAAGGATCATTGGATCATCAATTGTTGCAGGCATTTTATATTCTTCTTTATCAGCAATTTTTCTGATTGTTCCCCTTAATATTTTACCTGATCTTGTTTTTGGTAATCTTTTAACAACGATTGCTATTTTAAAAGCTGCAACAGGTCCAACTTTATCTCTAACCATTTGTACACACTCTTTTGAAATAGTATTATTATCCTTTGAAACTCCTGCTTTTAGAGCTATTAAACCAATTGGCAATTGTCCTTTTAGCTGATCTTTTATTCCAATCACCGCACATTCGGCAACAGACTGATGTTCAGATAAAACTTCTTCAATCGCACCTGTTGAAAGTCGGTGACCAGCAACATTTATTATGTCATCTGTTCTAGACATAATCCAAATATATCCATCATCATCAATATGACCTGCATCATAAGTTTGATAGTAACCATTATAACTTGACATATAGTTTTCTTTATATCTTTCATCTGCATTCCATAAAGTTGGGAAAGTTCCTGGAGGAAGGGGAAGTTTAACAACAATATCTCCCATCTCATTCGGTTTTGCTATTGTTTGATCAGGTTTAATTATTTTTACATCATAACCAGGGACTGCTTTACAAGCTGACCCATACTTAGTTTCTTGCATTTCTATTCCAGTACAGTTTGAACTTATCGCCCAACTCGTTTCAGTTTGCCACCAATGATCAATTACAGGAACCTTAAGTAAATTTTCTGCCCATTTAATTGTATCTGGATCTGCTCTTTCACCTGCTAGAAATAATGATTTAAATGAACTTAAATCATATTTAGAAAAAAATTTACCCTCTGGATCTTCTTTCTTAATTGCCCTAAATGCTGTTGGAGCAGTAAATAAAGATTTGATTTTATAATCTGAAATAATTCTCCAAAATACTCCAGCATCAGGAGTACCCACAGGTTT
>CACLSX010000041.1 GCA_902609705.1 uncultured Pelagibacteraceae bacterium | reverse complement strand
CTCTAATGTTTTATCCTTATAAAAATTATTGAAAGTAATATTTAAATTATTTCGTCTGTAAAAATCAAACTGCTTACTAATCAAATAAATTAAAATTGTGTAAGTATCTATATCTTTAAACACTTTATAAGCACCGATTGTCCATTCAGACATAAGTTTTAAAAAAAAAGGACTTAAAATATCAAAATGATTTTTGAAAATTTTATCGATCAGTTCATCATCTAGTTCGGAATTTACACTTGGTAGCTGCTTCATAATGTATCAAAACCCAATTTGAACAATTTTAAAACTTGAGTCAACCCATTTTGAACAGTTAAAATATGTAAAAATTTTTTTCTATATGATTTAATAATTTTAATGAGTACTGAAAGCTTAAACAGAACATCTAATATTGAAATACCAGAAAAAAAAACCGAGAGTAATTCGAATGTCCCCTCGTAAAGTAAATATAGATGTTCTTAAGAAACGAGTAATCACTGAAAAGAAAAAAGAGGCATTGCAGTCAAAAATAATAATACTTTCAGTCTGTTTATCTATCGGAATACTAGGATATTTTGCAGGTTAATTAGCTAAGAGAATATCTAAATCTTTTTTAATATTTTTTGGAATTTTTAGAGATTTTTTAGAGTTTGATTTTGTTCTTAAAAACTTTTGCTCACCAGGATAAAAGATTTTTTGTCCTTTTAAATTAGGTATTTTTTTTATTCTTTTAATATTTATTTTTATCTCTTTTTTATAATCTTTAACAAATAGATTGTCTTTAAATGCCAAAAATAAGTGACCGATATTTTGCGGCCCAGAGAAATCATCAAATGGGTCTTTTACTTTGCCACCATGATTACTTCCAACAAATACTCCAGTTAAAATATCTACCATCCAAGCTAATCCAGATCCTCTAAATCCAGCTATTGGAAGTTGTACCCCAGCAAGAGCTTCTTTTGCATTTGTAGTTGGTTTACCAAATTTATTCAAAGCAACTCCATGTGGTATTTTTTTTCCTAACTTTTCTGCAATCCTAATTTTACCTCTATTAATCATAGACATTGATGTATCCAGTATAAATGGAACCTTACTATTTGTTTGAGTTCCAAAACATATTGGATTAGTTCCAAAGACTGATTTTTTTCCACCGAAAGGCGCAATAGCTGGAGGAGCATTTGTAAATGCGAATGTTATTAAATTTTTTTTAACCGCTTGCTCGACGTAGTATCCAGATAGACCGTAATGTCCGCTGTTTTTTACAGCAACTAACCCAATCCCTGTTTTTTTTGCATTTTGAATAGTTTTTTTAATAGCCTTATCTGCTGCAACAAAACCAATAGAATTATCAGCATCAATTATTGATATAGATTTTGATATATTTTTTAAATTAATTTTAGGTCTTGGATTGATGACTTTTTTTGAGATTCTTTCACAATACATTTTTAAACGAGACAATCCATGAGAAGGCGCACCTACAAGCTCTGCATTGATAATTGCATTTGCGCAAATTATAGAGTGTTTTCTGGTTAATTTAAAATTAGTAAAAATTTTAATAATTAAATTTTTAAGCTCTTTTTCATACATAATTTATGTAAACATAATTGATTTGAAAATTAAACTATAAATTGAATATTTTTTTTATTTATTAAAATTATCTTTAAATTTAAAGTAACAAAAGATTAACATTAGTCGTTTAAATTTATTATCATTAACTAATAAAAAAGTGAGGGATATATGAAAAATATACTTAAAGTAGCTTCTATGGCTCTAGTTCTTTCATTAACACTTTTCGGTATCACAAATAAAGCTTCAGCTGCAAAATTAACTTTATATTGCAGTGTTGAAATAGATGTTTGTGAAATGCTTGAACAAGCTTATGAAAAAGAAACTGGAACAAAAGTTGCTATGACAAGAGCAAGTAGTGGTGAAACTTTTGCAAAAATAAAAGCAGAAGCATCAAATCCAAAAGGAGATGTTTGGTTTGGTGGAACAGGTGATCCACATTTGACTGCAGCACAAGAAAATTTAACTGAGAAATATAAATCTGTTCATTTTAATGATTTATTACCTGCAGCTCAGAACCAAGCAAAAAATGCTGATTTTAAATCAGTAGGAATTTATGTTGGTGCATTAGGTTTTGGATACAACAAAGATCTTTTAGCAAAAAAAGGTCTTCCAGCTCCAAAATCATGGATGGATTTAACAAAACCAATATATAAAGGCGAAATACAAGTAGCAAATCCAAATTCATCTGGAACTGCTTACACTACCTTAGCCACTATTCTTCAAATATTTGGAGAAGATAAAGGTTGGGATTACATGAAAAAACTTCATGCAAACATAAATACATATACTAAATCTGGTTCTGCACCAATTAAGGCAACTGGTAGAGGTGAAAACTTAATCGGTATTTGTTTCCAACATGATGGTGTGAAACAAACAAAAAAAGGTTTGCCGGTTGTTACCGTCTCTCCTGCTGAAGGAACTGGTTATGAAGTTGGATCAATGAGTATTATTGCAGGTGCAAGAAATATGAAGGAAGCTAAAAAGTTTTATGACTGGGCTTTAAGTCCCACTATTCAAACTATGGTTTTCACTTCAGGAAAATCTTTGCAAGTGCCATCTAATACTAAAGCAAAAGCTGATCCTGATGCTCCAGACTTATCAACAATAAACTTGATTGATTATAATTTTAAAGTTTATGGAGATAAAAGTACTAGAGCGAGTTTGTTATCTAAATGGGATAACGATGTTTCTGTAATTCCTAGATAAGGAATTAAATGAGAGGGCTCGTTATCTGTTGGATGCTCGTTGGAGTATTGGGTTTCCTAATATTTCCATGGTATGTAACAGGTGACGGGTTTTTCTCAATAAACTGGATATTAGAATATTCTTTAGAAGATTACGGTTCTGTATTACCACAGGTATTTATAAATAAAAAATATTGGCTTCTTCCTTTAGTTGTTCCTTTATTTTTTCCATTATCAACCTTAAAATTAAATCAGAGTGATCCCATTTATTCCAAAATTTTCTTGTACTCAGGATTGTTTGGAATTTTTTATTTTATTCTTCAGGGATTTTCAATTGGTATAAGAGGGTGGAATTTTGAAATCTTTCAATCGATTTTTGGCGATGTAGAAAATCAATTTGGAGTAGGGTCTGGTGCAGTTCTTTTATGCTCTACATTTATTTTTTATATTACACACGGGCTATCCTCACGTGGGTGGTTGAATGGAGATAATTTTATTGTAGGAAGTATAGGAAGCATAATTATTCTAGTTTCAACTTTCGTTTTTTTTCCTATTTTTAGAATGTTTGCTGTTGCCTTTAAAGGCACAGAGGGTGGATATGAAATCAGTAATTTTTCAACCAAAATATTTAATAAAGGAATTTGGGGCCTTGATTGTTTGTATAGTGATTATGCATGTGGTGTTTTTTGGAACACTGTTACTATGGGAACACTTACAGCTTTCTCTTCAACAATTTTAGGTTTAGGTTTTGCTTTATTAATTGCAAGAACAAGTTTTAAATTTAAAAAAACGATTAGAATTTTATCTGTTTTACCAATTATAACTCCTCCATTTGTAATTGGTTTAGCGATAATAATTTTATTTGGTAGAACGGGAGTCGTAAGTTCTTTTCTTGAATGGGCTTTCGAGATAGAGCCCTCGAGATGGATTTATGGTTTACCAGGAATATGGTTTGCACAAACTCTTGCTTTTACTCCTATTGCTTTTTTAGTTTTAATAGGAGTTGTTGAAAGTGTAAGTCCTGCAATGGAAGAGGCTTCACAAACATTGAGAGCTTCAAAATGGCAAGTTTTTAAAACTGTTACATTACCTTTAATGAGACCTGGAATTGCAAATGCATTTTTGCTTGGGTTTATTGAAAGCTTAGCTGATTTTGGAAATCCACTTGTACTAGGTGCCGAATATGATGTTTTATCTACAGAAATATTCTTTGCAATTGTAGGTGCACAGTATGATGAAACTAAAGCTGCAATATTAGCAATGATTTTATTAACCGTTGTTCTGGTAGTATTTTATCTTCAGAATCAATGGTTGGGAAAAAAATCCTATATTTCAATTTCTGGGAAAGGTGATAGTGGAGTTCATCCTGAATTACCAAATAATACTAAGTGGATAATTTACTCAACTGTTCTACCTTGGGCACTCCTTACATTTATAATTTATATAATGATTATGTTTGGTGGATTTGTAGAGATGTGGGGTGTCGATCACAGTTTTACGTTAAGACATTATGTTGAAGCATTTAGTGTTGAATGGGTTAAAGAAAGAGGAATTTTGTGGACTGGTACTGCGTGGAATTCTTTTAACACTACTTTTGCGATAGCATTAATTTCATCATTTCCTACTGCTGCAATAGGTATTTTAACAGCATATCTTCTTACAAGACACAAGTTTAAAGGAAAAAATGCTTTCGAATTCGGTACAATGTTAAGTTTTGCAATACCTGGAAGTGTTATTGGTGTGAGTTACGTTTTTGCGTTTAATGTTCCGCCACTTGAACTTACAGGAACAGGAATTATTTTGGTAATCGCTTTTGTATTTAGAAATATGCCGGTTGGGGTTAGGGCAGGTATAGCTTCAATGAATCAATTAGATCCTCATTTAGATGAAGCATCATCAACATTAAATGCATCTAGTTCTCAAACTTTTAGGAATGTAATTCTTCCATTGCTTAAACCTGCAATTACTGCTTCTTTAGTTTTTAGTTTTGTTAGAGCAATGACGGCAATTAGTGCTGTTATATTCCTTGTTAGTGCTAATTATGATTTAGCTGTCTCATATATATTAGGAAGATTAGAAAACAATGATTATGGTCTAGCAATTGTTTACTCATCTGCATTAATTGTTGTTATGTTATTTACAATAACATTAATGCAATTAATAATAGGTAAACGAAAATTAGGAAGAAGAGAAGAAACAGCAGGAATATTACAAGGAAATTTTGGATAATGAAAAAAGCAGAAGTAAAATTTGAAAATATTACAAAAAAATTTAATGAGACTGTAGCAGTAGATAATGTGAGTTGTACTTTTGAAGCAGGAACACTGACTACATTATTAGGTCCCTCTGGATGTGGAAAAACTACTTCTTTAAGAATTATTGCTGGTTTAGAAAGAGCTACCAGTGGCAGAATATTAGTAGAAAATGAAGATGTAACATTATTACCAGCAACAGATAGAGATGTATCTATGGTATTCCAATCTTATGCTTTGTTCCCACATATGAGTGTGCTTGAAAATGTATCTTATGGTTTGAAGATGATAAATGTTCCAAAAGAAGAATTTACAGAAAAGTCGTTAGAAACTCTTAAGTTAGTTAATTTAGAAGGTTATGAAAATAGGATGCCCTCAGAGTTATCTGGAGGTCAACAACAAAGAGTAGCTGTTGCAAGAGCAATTGTGCTAAAACCAAAGGTTCTACTCTTTGACGAGCCTTTATCTAATTTAGATGCAAAATTAAGAAGACAAGTAAGAGAGGATATTAGAGAAATTCAACAAAAACTTGGAGTAACTACAATTTATGTAACTCATGATCAAGAGGAAGCATTAGCAATTTCTGACAAAGTAATTGTAATGAACAATGCTATTATTGCTCAACAAGGTAGCCCAAAAGAATTGTATAACTTTCCTAAAACTAAATTTGTAGCCAACTTCATAGGAG
>CACLSX010000040.1 GCA_902609705.1 uncultured Pelagibacteraceae bacterium | reverse complement strand
TGACACTGAGGAAGTGGCATCTACTTACGCAAAAAACATTGTAAAAATTGCAAGAAGAATTGAATTTGCAAGTATTTATCCACCAAATGCTCTTAATGAAATGCAAAATGCAATTATTGAATTTGATAATCTTCAAAAAACTGAGCAAGGAGGTTTAAGATTAATTGACATTCTTTTATTCCCTGCTGGAACTATAGTTGCAAGTGGTCCTAGTTGTTCTGAGCAAGGTTCAGGTAGATGGTTACCAAAACCCTCCGATACACTTAATAAATTTATTTTAATGTCTAAGCCAAGTGTAGGTTACAAAAATATCCCACTTCTTTGGATTGATATGATGGATGTAAGCCAGATAATTGGCTTTATATTGCCGGATTGGATAGCCGATGTTTTGCCTGGAGAATATCCGGTTCACACTAAAGACGGTGTGGTTAAGCAAAATTTTAAAGGTAAAGTTTTAAAAATTGTTACTGGTGATTTTAAATTATTTAAAATCCCTGTTCCTTATGGTCATATTTGGGATTCATTTTTAAGAGTTTTTCTTGGATTAGTTTTTGGAATATTGATTGGTGTACCATTAGGACTTTTCATGGGCTTAAATAGATTTGCTAAAGGTTTCTTTGATCCATTAATTGAACTTTATAGACCAGTACCTCCTCTTGCGTGGGCTCCTTTAATAAAGCCAAACTAACAATATTGCACTACTTCCGACAATTATCCAATGAGTTCCACCTTTTGCTCTTTCTGGATTTCCAAAAACTGCATCAACTTTTTCAGTTTTTATTAAACGTCTTCCATAAAGTATGCACCCGATAATTGATACGAGAATTAATATTGTTATTATTTGAGTAAACATTTAATTTTCTTTTCCCATAATTTCTTCCTCCATGTTCCAAATCATGGATAAAATTTCTTCTCTTTTTGATGAAAAATCTTTATTTTTTTTTATTTCTCTTAAATCTTCTTTTAATCCCATCTCTGCAAATGGAAGATTATATTCTTTATGTATCCTACCTGGTCTTGGTGCCATTACATACAACCTTTCGCCAAGCAGTAGTGCTTCCTCAACCGAGTGCGTAATTAAAATAATTGTTTTTCCAGTTTCTTTCCAAATTTTCAAAACTAAAGATTGCATTTTTTCTCTTGTTAAAGCATCAAGAGCACCTAAAGGCTCATCCATTAAAATCAAATCAGGATCATTGATTAAACATCTTGCAAGAGCTACTCTTTGCTGCATTCCTCCAGATAATTGATATGTTGGGGTATTTCCAAATCCTTTTAAGCCAACAATCTCCAGCCACTCATCAACTTTTTTCGAAGTTTCTATAGGATCTTTTTTTTTCATTCTAAGACCAAAGTTTACGTTCTCTGCAACAGTCAACCATTCGAATAATGCACCTTGTTGAAAAACCATGCCTCTTTCAACTCCAGGTCCATCAATTTCTTTACCATTCAAAGTTATATTTCCAGATGTTGGTCTTAAGAAACCAGCTGCAATATTTAATAAAGTTGTTTTTCCACAACCAGAGGGCCCAAGAACAGTTAACAGTTCTCCTTTTTTTAATTTGAAATTTAAATCTTTTAAAGCATGAACAGTCTCTCCTTTTGGAGTTTTGAAAATCATGTTTAAGTTTTGAGATATTAAATCACTCATTAGTTGACTTTATATAAAATATTTACTTAAAAAAATAGGCACCAATAAAATTGGCGCCTATTTAATTATTCTAATCTTTAAATTATAAAGGTAAGAAACTAGTGTCTACTGCTCCACCTGGAGTTCCCATTCCTTTTAAGAATGCATCTAAGTTTCCACTTTCCATAGATTTTTTAGTTTCTTCTGGAGTTAAGAATTTGAAACCACTTAAAGTGTCTTTCATATCAGCAATTTTCATTTCTGAAGCTTTTGACATAGAATTCATATCACTTTTTCCATTTCTATATCTTTCATTTGCTTCATGAGTTACTTCAATAAAAGTTCTCAACATTCCAGGATTTTCCTTCATAAACTTGTCTGTTACAGAAGTTATATCTATTCCTAAAATACCTGCATCTCTTGCTTCTTGAACTGTTAAAAGTCTTGATCCTACAGCAACCGCAGCTTTGATAGAATTACCACCAAATAAACATGCCATCACTACATCTCCACTTACTAATGCAGCCGCACCTTCTTCTGGATCCATTTGAATAATATCCATTTTGCTTCTGTCAGCTCCGACAACTTTCATACTTTCGTCGAAAACGTACTCAGCCATAGTACCTAACGGAACAGCAACTTTTTTACCTTCTAATTCAGTTGCATTTGCTTTTGTTATTCCTGATGCATTAGATGTTACACAAGTTGTTCCACCCATTCCGTATTCCATTGCAATATCAACTAATTTGATAGGTGCATTTGATTTTACAGCATTAATAAATGGTACTAAACCTTGTGAGTAAGAAATATCAATATCTCCTGCTAACATTGCATCTGTCATTGCTCCACCATTTGTGAAGTTTGTCCATTTTACTGGAACTCCTAAAGCTTTAGCAAAATTCTTTTTTTGCATGTCCTCTAAATTTGGACTTGGCCACTCTAGAAAGTATGCAACTCTAACTTCGTTCGCAGCAGAGTTTGCTGCTGTGATTGTTAAGTTTAGAGCAAATAAACTTCCTAAAATGAAACTAACTATTTTTTTCATTTCATCTCCTGTTAATTAAATTTAATTATCGATATTTAAGTTTAAATTTTCTTTTAAGTAAATGATGAATAAATTACACAGGCTTCAAAAGTCATAAGTTACAACCTATAGTTGCGGTCATTTAACATAGCAAGTATGACTAAAATTTACTGGTTAATTTATATAATTAGTCTATGAATCGAAACATAATTATGAGTTCAGAAAAACCTCAAATACCAAATTCTTTAAATGAACATTGGATGCCATTTACATCTAATAGAGATTTTAAAGAGTCTCCAAGATTAATTGTAGAAGCAAAAGGTGTTTATTTAAAAAATCATCAAGGTCAAACTCAGATAGATGCAAGCTCGGGATTATTTTGCAATCCTTTAGGTCATGGAAGAGAAGAAATTATTAATGCAATTACAAATCAATTAAAAAAATTAGACTATGCTCAACCATTTCAACAAGGTTTTGGAGGTTCATTTGAACTTGCAACAAAAATTTCAAAACATACACCAGGGAATTTAAATAGAATTTTTTATACAATTTGTGGATCTACTGCTGTTGAGACTGCAATAAAAATTGCAGTTGCATATCATAAAGCAAGAGGTGAAGGACATAGATTTAGGTTTGTTGGAAGAGAAAGAGGCTATCATGGAATGAATATCGGAGCTACTTCTGTTGGCGGAATGATTAACAACGTGAAAACATTTGCCAATGTTTTGATGCCAGGTGTTCTTCATATGAGACATACACATTTACCAGAACATAAATTTGTTTCTGGTCAACCTGAAACTGGTGCGGAAATGGCAGAAGACCTTGAGAGAATTTGTACAAATTTTGGCTCAGAAAATATAGCAGCTTGCATTGTTGAACCAATTGCTGGATCAACAGGAACTTTAGTTCCACCAAAAGGATATTTGCAAAGACTAAGAGAAATTTGCGATAAGCATGGTATTTTATTAGTTTTTGACGAAGTTATTACAGGTTGGGGAAGAACAGGTTCGCCTTTTGCATCTCAAGAATACGGAGTTACACCTGATATTATAACAATGGCTAAAGCTACAACAAATGGAATAAGTCCTTTAGGTGCAGTTGCGTGTAAAGAAGAGATTTATGACACAGTTATGGATGGATCTCCAAAAGGAACAATAGAATTATTTCATGGTTACACTTACTCTGGTATTCCTGTCTCAGTAGCTGCAGGCTTAGCGGTTCAAGATATTTTTGAAAAAGATGATATCTTTAATAGAGCAAAAAATTTATCTCCATATTTCCAAGAAGGTTTAATGTCTTTAAAAGATATTGATGTTGTTGATAACATAAGAGGTTATGGAATGATGGGTGGTATTGATATTAAAATGCATAAAAAACCTGGCGCAGCAGGATTTACATGTTTCAAACACTGTTATGATGCAGGGGTTAACTTTAAAGCGACAGGAGATTGTTTAATTATTGCTCCAATGTTTATCTGTGAAAAAAAACATATTGATGAAATAATCGAGAAACTAAGAACTGGTATTACAAACTATTCAAAAAGCAAAAAAAATTAATTTAATTCTATGAAAATCGGGGTTCCAAAAGAAATAAAGCCTCAAGAAAATAGAATTGGACTCACTCCCGAAAGTGTAAAGACATTAACTTCTAATGGCCACGAAGTTTTAATTGAAAATAATGGAGGTTTTGAAGCAGGATTTGAAAACGATCATTACGTATCAAGTGGAGCAAAAATAGTTAATACAGCTGAAGATATATTTAACGACTCCGACATCATTGTTAAAGTCAAAGAGCCACAATCTAGCGAAGTAAGAATGATAAAAGAAAATCAAGTTGTCTTTACGTATCTTCATCTTGCTGCAGCCAAGGAACTGACACAAGGTTTAATAGACAGCAAATCAATATGCATCGCTTATGAAACAGTCACAGATAATAACGGAAGACTTCCTTTGTTAGCACCAATGAGTGCAGTAGCTGGAAGAATGTCAGTACAAGCGGGTGCACATTGTTTAGAAAAAAATCAAAAAGGCCGTGGTCTTTTGTTAGGAGGAGCTCCTGGTGTAGAGCCTGGAAATGTAGTTATACTTGGAGGTGGAGTAGTAGGAGAAAATGCTGCTATAATTGCAACAGGCATGAAAGCCAAGGTTAATATTGTAGATAAATCTGAAAAAAGATTAAACGAACTTTCCCAAATATTTGGAGACAAAATAATTCCCAACTTAAGCGATAAAACTGATTTAGAAAAATTAATTTCTGAATGTGATTTGTTAGTAGGTGGAGTTTTGATACCGGGTGCTGAGGCACCAAAATTAGTTACAAAGAATATGTTAAAAAAAATGAAAAGGGGATCAGTAATTGTAGATGTTGCAATTGATCAAGGAGGATGTGTTGAAACCAGTAAACCGACTACTTTTGCAGAACCAACTTTTATAATAGATGATATAATTCATTATTGCGTTGCAAATATGCCCGGTGGTGTTCCTAGAACATCAACAATTGCATTGAATAAAGCAACACTTCCTTTTTTATCTAAATTAGCAAAAGATGGGTACTTAAAAGCTTTAAATGATGATCAAAATTTTCAAGCAGGATTAAATATATTTAAAGGAGGTGTTACTCATAAAGCTGTAGCTGATGTATTTGGTCATGATTATTTACCAGCTCAAAAAGCATTGCTTAATTAAAATCCCTAATTTTTCTTGCTTTTTCATAAATTGACAAAAAAAAAATTAATTCTATATAGCAGTCATAATTTAAAAAATTATTCCTGAATTTAACATTCATTTATTTCTCTCTTTTTTGTTGAATTCACCTCCTCGAAAGGGGAGGTAAAAAGGAATTATATCCCTTTGTTTATTAAATTATATATTTGGTCTTTGTCAGTTAAACCAATTTCTCTTGCTACTTCACTTTCACCTTTAAAAACTACTATTGTAGTCCAATAATTTACACCTAAAGCTTTAGCAATATCTTCATGTTCTGTTTGCTCATAGAATAAAAATTCTACATCCTTAAAGTCTTTCATTGCTTGATCGAAAACTTTTGTTTGTGCTGCGCAAGTTGAACAATATTCATTCCAAGAATTAATAACAATTGTTTTACCAGATTTTTGAATTTCAAATAATTTTTTCAGATCAAAGTTTGTGGTTTTTTCAAAACCAAATGAGATATTTGGTATCAAGAATAAAATAAAAAAGACA
>CACLSX010000039.1 GCA_902609705.1 uncultured Pelagibacteraceae bacterium | reverse complement strand
ATACTTCATATCAACTAAGATCGATTGATACCTTAAAACTAATTTTAAATACGATCAGAGTAAAACCAAATAATATAATCAAGGCTTGGCAATTAAATGAAAGGCACTACGGGTCACTTACAGGATTAAATAAAGATGAAATGAAAAAAAAATTAGGAGAAGAAGAAGTTCACAAATTCAGGAGATCTTGGGATAATCCGCCAAAACCATTGAATACAAATAGTCCATATCATCCAAAAAATATAAGTGTTTATAATGATATACCTCGTAACTTAATTCCAGATACAGAGTCCCTAAAAGATACTTATGATAGAGTTGTGCCCTATTTTATTAAAAACATAGAAAAAAAATTACACGATAACATAATTATATCAGCTCATGGTAATTCTATTAGATCACTTTTAAAATATTTATTTAAAATTGATGACAATAAAATTTCCAAACTTGAAATACCAACCGGAAATCCTCTACTTTTAAAATTTGAAAAAAAAAATTTAAAAGAAGCTAAATACCTCGATCAAAGTAGATCTAGGGATTTAATTAAATTCTAACCTTTTTGCAGAAGTTTTTCGTAAATCTCTTTATCTGTCAAATGTAGAAATTCAATATTGCTTTCGAAACCATGCAAATTTTCATTTTCAATGTAGTTGTCCCAAATCTCATTCATCGAAAATATTTTTTTTGATAAATTTTTAAATATATTTTTATTTATAATTTGACATCCCGTATAAATATAATTTTTGTCATTATTTTTATTTAAATTATTACCAGCTAGAAAAAAATCGCCTTTAAATCTTTTATCAAAACTTAAATCTTTTTTTACAACCATTAAAATATTCTCTAAGTTATTTTTAAAATATATATTTTCCATCTTCTTAATTTCATTTGCATATTTAGCGTTCCAAATTGTATCAGGATTAAAAACTATAAAATCTGTCTCAACTGAATTATTTACTACATTTAAAAGACCGCCCCCTGTATTTAATATTTGTTTACCATCTTCTATAATTTGAATTTCTAAACCAAAATTATTTGAAAAAATGAAATCTTTTATTTTATCACTTAAATAGAAAGTATTAATTTTTAAAGATTTTATTTCTAATACTTTTATCAAGTTTATAGTATTTTCTAATAAGCTAATCTCATTAATTTTTAAGAGTGGTTTTGGTGTTTTCTCAGTTAATGGCATTAATCTTTTTCCAAATCCTGCACATAAAATTATTGCTGTTTTAATTTTCATATTTTTTTATTCTTGGGTTTTTTTTTAGAAAATTTTTTAAATCATGGAAATTTGGATTAATCTTAATACGATTATCGATTAATTTCCACGCATACGGTATTAATTTTAGATATTTTCTTTTTTTATCTCTTTTTGCAAGTCTTGTGAATATACCAATTATTTTTAGATTTCTTAAAACAGATAAAATTTCAAAATCATTAATAAATTGAGATTCATTTTTATACTTAAATTTACTAAGAAATACTTTTAAAATATTTGACTTAAAACTATTTGAAGTTTTAATTCTTACATCATCTATAAGTGAGGCCAAATCATATGCTGGATTACCCAATACAGCATCTTGACTATCTATTAAAGCGATTTTATTTTTATAAAACATCATGTTTGAGACGTGAAAATCTCTATGTACAAATACTTTGTCTTTGATTTTTAAATTTAAATATAAATTATCTATTATTTTTTTGAGATTTTTTTTTAAATGTCCTTTTTGAATAATTAATTTATTTGCTGCTAAGTACCAATCCAAAAAAAGGTACGACTCTTTAAGTATTTTAGATTTTGAATAGTTTGATAAATTAAATTTTTTTTTAAGAAAATTTTGAGTTTTAAAATTTTTAATTTTTTGAATTTGATATAAAATTTTTAGTATTCTTTTGTATTCATTTAATTTAGTTTTTGAGGATTTAATTTTATCCAACATGTTTTTATTGCCGAAATCCTCAATTTCTATAAAATTTTTTTTATAATTTTGACTAATTAAACCTGGTGCTAATATTTTATTTTTAATCAATATTTTGTTAACTGCATCATAATTTAACAGGTTTGATCGCTTTTGAATTTTGCTATAAACTAATACTGAATTATTTGTTCTATAAAATTGTCTAAAAGATGCATCTCCTGATAGTTTGTTAAATTTTTTCAAATTCATTAAAATTAAAATCAATATTATTAGATATAATTAAGTACCTATTTTCAAGCTTTTCATCATATTCAAATTTTAATGTAAAAGTACTTTCTATATTTTGACCCAAGATTTCAGGCCACTCGATTAATCTAGCATAATCTTCTGAGTTTTCATTAATTCCTAAGTTATTTAATTCTTTTTTATCTTTAATTCTGTAAAGGTCAAAATGTCTAACAATCAAAGAATTAATCTCATATTCATTTATAATATTAAAAGTTGGACTAGTTATTTCTGTTTTTTCTAAACCATTTTTTGTTTGAAGATAATTAATTAGATACCTAATAAATGTAGTCTTACCAACTCCGATGTTTCCATAAAAAAGCAAAGTTGTATTTTTGCTAACTTTACTTGCAATTTTTTCAGCAATTTTTTGTGTGATAATTTCTTTTGAAATATCTATTTTGCTACTTTTAGTAGCGATAGGCATCTGGTTTATAAGGTCCTTCTGGTGTTACACTTATATATTTTGCTTGATCATCTGATAATTTGGTTAATTTAGCTCCAACTTTTTCTAAATGAAGTCTGGCTACTTTCTCATCTAAATGTTTAGGTAAAACATATACTTTTTTCTCATAATTATCTGAGTTATTCCATAATTCTATCTGAGCTGTTACTTGATTTGTAAAAGAAGCACTCATTACAAAACTTGGGTGTCCTGTTGCACATCCAAGATTAACTAATCTACCTTCTGCTAATAAAATAATTCTTTTTCCATCCGGCAATGTAATTTCGTGAACTTGTGGTTTTATTTCATCCCATTTATAATTTTTAAGAGCATCTACTTGGATCTCATTATCAAAGTGACCAATATTGCATAGAATTGCTCTATCTTTCATTTCTCTCATATGGTCAGCTGTCACAATATCTTTATTTCCTGTTGCCGTAACAACAATGTCGGCTTCTTTTATCATCTCATCCATTAAAACTACTTCATAACCTTCCATTGCAGCTTGTAGAGCACAAATTGGGTCTGTTTCTGTAACCATAACTCTTGCACCGCTTTGACGAAGAGAAGCAGCGCTCCCCTTTCCAACATCTCCAAATCCAGCTACAATAGCTACCTTACCTGACATCATGACGTCAGTAGCTCTTTTAATTCCATCAACTAAACTTTCTCTGCAACCATATAAATTGTCGAACTTAGATTTTGTTACTGAGTCATTAACATTTATTGCTGGGACAAGTAAATTGCCTTCACTTTCCATTTTTTTTAATGCTAAAACTCCTGTAGTTGTCTCTTCTGATAAACCTTTAACATCATTTAATAATTCTTTATAATCTTTGTGCATCAATGCTGTAAGATCTCCACCATCATCAAGTATCATGTTTGGTTTCCAGCCATCTTTTCCTTCAATAGTTTGCTTTACACACCACCAATATTCTTCTTCTGTTTCGCCTTTCCAAGCAAATACTGGAATACCAGCTTTTGCGATTGCTGCTGCTGCATGGTCTTGTGTCGAAAAAATATTACATGAGGACCATCTTACTTCGGCTCCTAACTCAACTAAAGTTTCTATTAAGACAGCTGTTTGTATTGTCATGTGTAAACAACCAACAATCCGAGCTCCGTTTAAAGGTTTTTTACCCTTATACTCTTCTCTAAGAGCCATTAATCCAGGCATTTCAGTTTCAGCCAGTGAAATTTCTTTTCTTCCAAATTCAGCTTGGGATATATCTTTTACTTTAAAATCTTCCATAGAAAGAGGCTTTTAACAATTTCACTTAATATATCAACAAAGATTTATGCTTCTGGGAAAATTATTTCAATTCTTGCCCCTTTATCTTTATTATTAGATGCGTTGATTTCACCACCATGAATTTCAACTAAATTTTTGACAATATTTAATCCCAAACCCGAGTGTTCTCCAAAGTTTTCAGGTCTATTACTATAAAATCTATTAAATATCTTATTTGTATCCTTTTCACTAAATCCAGATCCCTGATCAACGACAACTAATTTAATTTTGTCATTTTTATCTTTTGATATTTCAACGGTAATTTCTTGATTATTTTCACTAAAAGAAATTGAGTTTTCTAATAAGTTTGCAATAATTTGTTCAATTCTATTTTCTATCCCTAAGATACTATAATTTTTAATTCCATTAGATTTCAATTTAATTCCAATCGATTTTTTTGTTTCATAGATACTGTTAAAATCGTCAACAACAGATTGAGCAATCTCTTTTAAATTTAATTTTTGCATTTTCTCAGAGGAAATTGCAGCCTCATCTCTTAGCATTTGAGAGTAATCAGTTATTAATCTTTCAATTCTCTCTACGTCATGTGATACTATATTAATTAATTTGTTTCTTTGAGATTTATCATTTGTTTCGGAAATTATCTCAGAGGCACTTTTTAGAGATGCTAAAGGATTTCTGATTTCATGCAAAAGATCTGTTGAATAATTTTCTGCTGTAGTAATTCTTTTGTTTAATTCATTAGTCATTTCATCAAGAGAATTTGATAATTTTCCCAATTCGTCATTTCTTTTTTTTATATTTCCAATATTTGTCTTTTCCTTACTTTTGTTTTTTATAATATTTGTATATTGAACCAAATTTTTAATTGGTTTTAAGAAGTATCTATTTAATACATATGAAAAAATTAAAATTACTAAAGCGACAAGCAAAGCAGTTCTGATTATAAAATTTCTTCTTTCATCTATTGCAACCTTTATTTCATTGGCATTTTCAGTTATAGCTAAATAGCCTATTGTTTTGTTTTCACTGACTACATTTTTAACAGTTACTAATAAAAATTGATCATAGTTTTCTTTAGAGTAAGTTAACGGTTTTCCATAATCTGATGAATATGAGTACTTTTTTAAATCTTCAAATATTTCTTTACTTTCAAAGCTTTTATTACTCTCTTCCAAATTCCTATTTTGAATACTTTGATTATTTAAGTCACTCATTTCAATTATGTTTAGACTCCTTGAGAAAGCATTTGGATCTAAGTCTAATGTGTCGGTATCTCCTAATAGATTAAATTCACTATCAAATATCTGTACTCTATCTATACTTTGAAATAAAAATTTAGTGGAAAACAGAAACTCTCTAATATCTTCAGATGAGAAATTTATTTTTAAACGATCAATATTTTCTGTTGTATTATCAATAATTTTAATGTGCGAGGCAGTTTTATTTTTAATGAGCGTAGGTTTTACTGTGTTAAGGTAAAATAATGTTAATACACCTATCACTAAAAAAACAATAAAGTTGATAACTAAGAATTTTTTTAAAATAGATTGATTATTAGATTTTGAAGTAACCATTATTTAACATTCCAACGATAACCACTACCATACCTGGTTTCTATCGCTGAAAAGTTATTATCTACTTTTTTAAACTTTTTTCTAATCCTTTTTACGTGACTATCTATTGTTCTATCTTCAATATCTGTGTCTTCTCTGTAAGCAACATCCATTAATTGAGATCTTTCTTTAATAATTCCAGGTCTTTTTGCTAATTCCTTTACAATTAAGAATTCTGTTGTTGTTAATTTATCTGGTAATTGCTTGCCATCCCATTCACACTCTAACTGAGAAGGGTCAAGTTTTAATTTTCCATGTGAAATTATATTTCTATTATCTTCTAAATTATTATCTTTTTTTCTAAGTTGGACACGAATTCTTTCAATAAGAACTTTAGTTGAAAATCCACCTGATTTTTTTACAAAATCATCAGCCCCTAGTTTTAGTCCTAAGAGCTCATCCACCTCTTCATCTTTTGAAGTTAAAAAGATAACGGGCATAGATGTTTTTTTTCTCAATTTTTTTAACAATTCTTCTCCATCCATTCTTGGCATTTTAATATCTATAACTGCAAGGTCTGGGGGATTTCTTGACAAACCTATTAAGGCACTTTCTCCATCCAAATAAGTTTGAATATTAAAACCCTCTTTCTCTAGAGCAATACTTAAACTAGTTAATATATTTCTATCATCATCAATAAGGGCAATTGTTTGTTTCATGTTTAACTATAAAAATACTAAAATGTTTAAAATTGGGCAATTAAATGTTTATTAATGAAGCTCTCCCCAGTTATCACCTATGTTTACATCTACCGATAATGGTATTGAAAATGAATGCAAATCACTATCTTTCACACTTGTCATAATATCTTTAATCTTTTTAGAAGCAGATTTAGTACCATTGTCAATTACCTCAAAAATCAATTCATCGTGAATTTGAAGCAACATATTAAATTCATTTGT
>CACLSX010000038.1 GCA_902609705.1 uncultured Pelagibacteraceae bacterium | reverse complement strand
AGTGAAATGTTGAAAAGTAAGAAGGATATAGAAAATGAGAATAAACTGGAAAATATAAAAGAATTACTAAATGCTATGAAGGAATTTGACAATTTGGAAAGTTTTCTAGAACACGTATCGCTAGCAACATCACTTGATCAAGATTGGGAAAGTGAAAAAGTAAATTTAATGACTTTGCATGCATCTAAAGGATTAGAATTTGATATAGTCTATTTACCAGGATGGGAAGAGGGCTTATTTCCTCATCAAAAAAGTATCGAGGAAAAAGGGGAAAATGGTTTAGAGGAAGAAAGGAGATTGGCTTACGTAGGAATAACACGAGCAAAAAAAATTGCGAAAATTTCATTCTCTATGAATAGATTTTATCAAGGTGATTGGATAGATAGTATCGCATCAAGATTTGTAGATGAATTGCCAGATGAATATGTAAAAAAAAATAATAGTTTTACGGATAAAGATGAGGATGACTTTGAATTTAATCAAGACATTGATTTTGAGAATGAAATAAGAAGTCCCGGATGGCTAAGATATCAAAAAAAGTTGAAATGATTAAAAATATAAAAAAATTTATATCTGATAACAATTTGGATGGTTACATTATACCAAAAAACGATGAATTCTTTACAGAATATTCAAAAATAAATAAACTTGAAATAGTTGCAAATTTTTCTGGATCTGCAGGTTTTATATTAATTTTAAAGAACTCAAATCATTTATTTGTTGATGGCAGATATACAATTCAAGCTAAACAACAGTCAGGAAAAAAATTCAAAATTCATGAAATACCTTACGTATGGCCAAAAGATATACTTAAAAATAATGTTTCACTAAAAATTGGTTTTGATCCGAAATTATTTACAACAGAAACATTAAAAACATATTTTAATAATTCTTGTAATCTATTTCCCATAAATTCAAATTTGTTCAAAAATAAAAATGAGATAATTAATAGAAATAATTTAGTTTATCTAATTAATACTTCAATCGCAGGGGAAAGCTCAAAAAGTAAAATTAAAAGACTAAAAAAAATTCTTGATAATGAAAAAATAGATAATTTATTTATTAGTTCAGGGGAAAATGTTTGCTGGTTACTTAATATTAGAGGCAAAGATTTACCAAATTCTCCAATTGCCAATTTTCAAGCAATTATAACTAGTAATAAAAACATAATTTTATTTGGAAATATAAAAAAATTAAAAAATATAAAAAAAGAATTTATTAGAAATAAAATTTCTTTTTATGAAAAAAACGATTTCTTTAAAATACTGAGCTCATTGAAAGGAAAATCATTTTGCATAGATAACAAAACCTGCTCTGTAATTAACGAAAAATTAATTAGTTCAAAGTTCTTAATCAAAAAAAGAGTTGATCCAATTAATTATTTAAAGTCAATTAAAAATAAAGTTGAAATAAAGAATATGAGTGAAGCACATATAAAAGATGGTGTTGCAGTTACAAAATTTTTATACTGGATTAAGAATTCAAATATTAAAAAATTGGATGAGATTAAAGTTGAAAAAAAATTGGAAAGTTTTAGAAAACAAAGCAAAAATTATTTATTTCCTAGCTTTAGTACAATTGCAGGATCAGGACCAAACGGTGCAATAATTCACTATAGATCAAATAAAAAATCCAATCGTAAACTCAATAAAGATCATCTTTTGTTAATAGATTCAGGTGGACAATACAAATGGGGTACAACTGATATTACAAGGACAATTTCTTTTAGTAATCCTAGTAAGAAAATTAAAGAGCTTTATACAAGGGTTTTGAAAGGTCATATTGCGGTGGCAATGTCAAAAATAGATAAATTAAAAAATGGAAATAATTTAGATAAAGTTGCAAGAAAAAGTCTTAACTCTGTAAATTTAAACTATAGACATGGAACAGGGCATGGTGTTGGATTTTTTATGAATGTGCACGAAGGACCACAAAGTATATCTAAAAACAACTTTATAAAACTTAAAAAAGGTATGATTCTCAGCAATGAACCAGGTATTTATTTGGAAAATAAACTTGGAATTAGGATTGAAAATTTAGTTTATATAGATGGAAATAATAAAAATCTTTTCTTTAAAAACTTAACTTTTGCTCCTCTTGAAAAAGATTTAATTGATGAAACTATGCTAACAAAAATTGAAAAAGATTATATTTTTTCTTACCATTTGGAAACTTACTCAAAAATATCAGCATATCTCAACAACAAAGAGAGAAAGTGGCTTGCAAAACTAATTCAGTAAATCAGACCACTCTTTTTGCGTAAGTATTTTAATTCCTAAATTTTTAGCCTGTTCCACTTTTCTATTAGTTGGTTTCTCACCAGTTACTAAATAGTCTAATTTGTTTGTTACACTGCTAACAATACTACCAGCATTTTCCTCAATTAAACTTTTAGCCTCTGCGCGACTAATGTTTTGAAGTTTGCCAGTAAACATAAAAGAAACATTTTTTAATTTACCTTTACTTTTAACTTCTCTATCTTTAATGCTCAGTATCTCGCTTAATTTTTCTACAACTTTAATATTTGTTTTATTTTGAAAGAACTTTTCTAAAGATTTAACTTGAGTTTCTCCTATTCCATCAATATTGATGATTTCTTTAATTTTATCTTTTTTAAAAAAATTTAAAAAAATGTTTATATTTTTTGTAAAATCTGCGATTAATTTAGCATTTTCTATTCCAATGTGTCTTATTCCCAACGAAAAAATAAATTTATCTAATGTAACTTTTTTTGAATTTTCAATTGAAAATTTAAGATTTGAAGCTGATTGTGATCCCCATCCATCAAGAGAGGAAATTTTCTGGTAATCTAAATTATAGATATCTTGAGGTAATTTTATAAATTTTAAGTCCCAAAATTTTTCTACCACTTTTTTTCCTAAACCATCAATATTCATTGCATCCTTAGATATGAAATGTTTAATTTTTTCTATTGCAATTTTATTGCAAGTATATCCATCATTGGTACATCTCCTCACGGCATCAAATTTTTTAGTGATATTATTATATTCCTTTTCTGTCTTAGATCCACATGAAGGACATATTGTTGGGAATATAAATTTATTTTGTGTTTTTTTTCTTTTTTTAAGGTCTACTTCTAAAACATGTGGGATAACATCTCCTGCCCTTTCAATTTTTACTGTATCACCAATTCTTATGTCTTTTCTTATAATTTCATCTTCATTGTGCAAGGTTGCATTTGATACCACTACACCTCCAATGTTTACCGGTTTGACTTTTGCTACAGGCGTTAAGGCTCCTGTTCTTCCAACTTGGATATCAATGTTCAATATTTCAGAATATGCATGATCCGCAGAGAATTTATGAGCTATTGCCCATCTTGGGGCATTTGAAGTAAAGCCTAATCTTTTTTGTAGTTGTAAATTGTTTACTTTATAAACCAATCCATCAATATCATAATTTAAATTAAATCTTTTCTTTTCAAATTGTTCATGAAATATTAATAGGTCATCAGTGCTTTTTATTACTTTATTATAATCACTTGTTAAAAATCCCCAACTCTTTAGCTCATTTAAAAAATCAGACTGATTTTTGAATTTATTTTCACTCATAAATCCAAATGTATAAGCAATAAATTTGAGTGGTATCTTTGAAGTTTCTTTTGGATCTTTTTGTCTAAGTGATCCTGATGCTGCATTTCTCGGGTTTGCAAATTTATCTTTTATTCTCAAAAAGTCTTTTTTTTTAATAAAGACCTCTCCTCTAATTTCAATTTCTTTTGGGAAATTATCTTTCTTAATTTCTAAGGGTATATCTTGAATTGTTTTTAGATTTTCAGTTATAATTTCACCGGTTTCACCATCTCCTCTAGAAACACCAAATTTAAGTTTTTTATTTATATAGGTAAGGGAAGCTGAAATGCCATCAATTTTTGGCTCAACACTATAATCAATTTTTATTTTTTCATTTAAATAATTAATAATTTTTTTTTCGAAATTTTTTAAATCTTCTTCTTTAAATGCATTAGAAAGAGATAACATTGGCACTTTATGCTTGTATTTTTCAAAAGATTTAGAAGGTCTAAAACCAACTTGCAAATTATTTAAATTTTTATTTCTTAAAAAAGAATATTTTTTTTCTAAATCAATGATTTCATTTTTAAGAACATCGTATTCGGCATCTGTGATAACTGGTTGGCTTTTATCATAATATAATTCATTATGTTTATTTAAACTTTTTAATTTTAACTTATATTTTTTTTTAATTTGCTCTTTGGTCATGAGATAGATTGATTATTTAAAAAGTTTCCTGAAATTTTTTAAGATTTTATTTTTTTCTTTTTTGCTACTTATTCTCTTAATTTCATAGTCTTTATTGATTAATCTATAACTTGCTTCATACCATCTACTTGATTGGTAATTATACCCAAGTAATTTAGCATACATTTCAGCTTCATCAACTAGCCCAATTTTATAATTCAACTCTACTAATCTGTGAAGGGCTTCTTCAACAAATATTGTAGTATCATAATTGTTAATTACATTTTGAAACCGTTTTATTGCTGGTATCCATTTTTCCCTTTTTACATAATATCTTGCCAAATACATTTCTTTAGAGGCCATAAGTTCGTTAATATATTCCAACTTAAATTTCGAGTCTTTGGCATAATCTGTATTAGGAAAATTTTTTATAATTATATTGAAATATTTTTCAGCTTGAATAATTTCATTCATATCTTTTTTTTCATCTATGATTTGATCATAATGACATAGAGCTAATAAATAATAAGCGTACACAGTTTGAGGATGATTTTTATATCTAGCAAGAAAACGTTCTAAGTCGTTAATCGCATTGCTATAATATCCTTGAGAAAAATAACCATATGCTGACATTAAAACAGCTCTTGGTGCCCATATTGACTGAGGAAATAACAATTCTGCTTCACTAAATTTTCTTCCAGCATAAATTACATCACCTTTTTCAAATTCTTTCATTCCTTCTTTGTAAACTTCAATCATTTGTGTCTCCAAATTATTTTCATTTAAGGTAGATTTTTGGTCAATCTTTTTTGAACATGAAATAAATAAAATAAAAATTAATAAATAAAAAAAATTAAATTTAGAAATCATTAAATAATTTTAACAGATTAATGATAAAATTGTAACTTTTAAGCTATAGACTTTAAGTTATGGTAATTTGCAAAAGTATGAGGTAGTTGTTTTCCTTTAATTTCTATCAAAGAATAATTATTTTGATCATTAAATATTTTTCTTAATAATTGATTAGTAAGTTTATGGCCACCCTGAGAGCATTTGATACTACCAATAATTTTGTATCCAGATAAAAATAAATCACCCATACAATCAAGTATTTTATGATTAACAAATTCTAATTTATTTCTAAGTCCATTTTCATTTAAAATTTCATTTTCTTTAATTACAATAGCATTTTCAAGACTTCCGCCCTTGCCAAGATTCATTTTTTTTAGTTTTTCTATATCTTCATATAAACAAAAAGTTCTAGAATTGTATATATCATTTAATTTATCTTCAAATACATTGATTTTATTTTTTTGTGTTCCAATTAATTTGTTATTATATTTAATTTCAAACTCAATATCACCAGACACATTAGATTTATCTACAGATATGAATTTTTCTCCCTCTTGAAATTTAATTTTTTCATTTATTTTAATTATTTTTATTGGCTGATCACTAAATTTTAAACCAACATTATTTATTTTATTTACAAAAGGGTTTGCAGAACCATCCATTATTGGAACTTCATCAGAATCTATTTCAATAATCGCATTATCGATTCCAATACCGTATAGTGCACCCATTAAATGCTCGATTGTAGATACTTTTACTCCATGCTCATTAGAAATTGTTGTACATAAAGTTGTATCCACAACATTTGCATAATTTGGATATATTATATTTTTAGTCCTTAAATCAATTCTTTTAAATGAAATTCCAGTATTAGGTAATGATGGAAGAATAGATAAATTAGCCTTTTTACCGGTGTGTATTCCTATTCCATGGAATGAAATTTTTTTTGAAATAGTTTTTTGAGTTAGAATTGACACGTAATCTTTATACAAAAAGGAACAACTAAGAAATACTCAAGAAATATTACAAGAAAATACAATTATTTACTAAAAAAATTGAAAAATTTTTCAAAAATTCCGTGTTTTTTGTTATCATTTTTTGGTAATTCAAAATTTATTAAGTAGTTTTTAAGACCACATTTACAAATTTGAACATCTGTCTCAGAATAAAAATTAATTGATTTAAATCCAAATCCATCATTTAAATGAAAAGAATTATTATTAAATATTTTAGATCCTTCACCAATTAATAGTAATTCTGTGGCATTCAATATGTATTCACGACTATTAACTTTTGATTTTTTAAATATTAAATCTAAAATTTCTTGAACTCTATATAAAATAACTTTCTTTAATAAGTTTATTGAAATATTCTTATTTATGATTTCATGAATTATCATCGAATTTTCTGAAGTATTATTTTTATATGAAAATTCTGTATCAGTTTTATTAAATGATTTTTTTAATTTTTCTGCATCCTCCTCTGAAATTTTAAAAATTTTTGTAATATCGCTTACAATATGATTACCCCCTATTGGAATTGTTTCAATAAATTTTAATTTTTTATTTTCAAAAAATATAAAGGA
>CACLSX010000037.1 GCA_902609705.1 uncultured Pelagibacteraceae bacterium | reverse complement strand
CTAAATGAGGTATAATTTTTTTTTTGAAAGGAACTGTAATATTAAGCCCGTTTATCTGACCATTTTTAATATTACTACACAACTCTTTTAAATCATGATCAAATGCCTGCAATTTCCCATAAATTGCTTCAATTTTATTAGAACTTAACCAATAATTATGTAGTTTTGGTGATAGTGAATGTTCAACAGGATTTCCAACAACTAAATATTTTTTCACTGTAAACTTTCGATATATTGTTTAATTTGATTAACAGGAAGTCCCATAATAGTATTTTGATCTCCATCAATTTTAGAAAATAGATGTTTTCCTTCACCTTCTATTTGGTAGACATTATAAGAATATAAAGCTTCATCTGATATTTTGTTTAAATACTCTTTTAAATCGCTGTCACTAAATTCTTTCATCGTTAAATTTGCTTTGTCAGTATAATTCCATACCATCGAGCCATTTTTTGAAATACATACAGAACTTATTAAATGATGTATTTTTCCATTTAATTTTTTCAAAATACTGAATGCTTGCTCTCTATTTTCTGGTTTAGAAATTAATTCACCGTTTAAGTCTATAACACTGTCGGCTCCCAAGACTAATTGATCGATCAATCTTTGGCTTACTTTGTTTGCTTTCAATTCAGCTAAATTTTTTGAGATAATTTTAGGGGTTGCACCTTCATTTAATAAACTTTGTTTCACTGGTTCTTCATCAATATTTGAGTGTACTACCTTGCAATAAATATTATTTTTTACCAGAATTTCATATCTCACCTTGCTTTTTGACGCCAAAACTAACTTATGCATTTTTGTTTTTTATTTCATATATTTTGATAATAGAAGCAGCAGTTTCCTCAACTGACTTTCTTGTTACATCTATCGTTGGCCATTTATTTTTTTTAAAGATTTTTTTTGATTGTTCTACTTCAATTTTAATCTTCTCTAAATCTGTGTAATCAGTTGCTTCCTTTTCCTTCAACGAATTTAATCTATTACGTCGAATATCAAACAGTCTTTCAGCTTCCGTTACTAAACCAACAACACAAAGATCGCTTGATTCGGTTACATCTTTAGGTATTTGCATTTCATTTACTAACGGGATATTAGCAGTTTTTAATCCCTTATTAGCCAAATAAATAGAAGTTGGTGTTTTGCTCGTTCTACTTACACCAATTAGTATAATATCAGATTCGAGTATATTTCCTGTTTGATTGCCATCATCATGGTTCATTGTAAATTGAATTGCTTCAATTCTTTTGTAATATTCCTCGTCTAGAACATGTTGACCACTAGGCTTATGAGTTGCTTTTTGATTTAGAATTTTTGAAAAATTTAAAATCAAATCTCCTAAAACACCAAAACATGGTATGCTAATTTTATTTGCTTCTTCAGCTAAAAACTTTGCAAGTTTACTATTAACTACAGTATACAATATGATAGGGCTGTCCTGTTTTTTTGCATTTTTAAGTATTGTAGAGATTTGACTCTCTGTTCTTGTAAAAGAAAATTGATTCAGCTCATAGTTAAAATTATTAAATTGAGCTTTTAAAGCCATAAAAATCCTATCCAATGTCTCACCTGTTGAGTCGGAAATTAGAAATATTTGGTGTGTATTTTTCATGTATAAATTGTTTATAAATTATTTTAAAATTAGTAGATAACTTTCATTTGGTAGAATTCTAAAAGAAACATTTTTTTTACCCATTTAATTAACATTTAAAATTAATGTGAAATACTTATTAACAATTTTAAAGTTTTGTAAAATGATTAAATAAACGTCTTTTTAAAGGGTTTTTTAAGGGATAGGATGTTAAAATAATTTATAAACAATTTATACATGAAAAATAAATACTGAATATAATTATCTTAATATAAATGACACCAATAAAAGAATGTTTAATAAACAAGAGTACTAAAATTAATCCAGTGTGGCTGATGAGGCAAGCTGGTAGATATTTGCCAGAATTTAAGGAAATTAGAAAAGTAAACCCAGACTTTATAAAGTTATGTTTGGATCACACTTTAGCTGAAGAGATAACATTACAACCAATAAAAAGATTTGGTTTTGATGCTGCAATAATATTCTCAGATATACTAATGATACCACATGGTATGGGCCAGACAGTTGAGTTTAAAAAAAACTTTGGCCCAAGTTTAGGAGCTCTTGAATTAAATAAGCTCGCAAGTGTAAGTGATAAAGACCTGACAGAAAAATTATCTCCTGTATATCAATTACTGTCTAATCTTAAGAATAGTAATGATCTTAAAAACAAAGATTTAATTGGTTTTGTAGGGGCCCCATGGACACTTTTAGTATACATGGTTAACAAAATTTCACCTAAAAACGGACTATCACAAGAATTTTTTAAAGACGAAGTTATAATTAATGAAATTTTAGGTTTGTTGGATAAATTTATTAAGATTCATATTGAAAATCAAATAAAAGCTGGCGCTACAATAATTCAAATATTTGATAGTTGGGCTGGTTTAATACAAAATGATTTTGATAAGTTTTTATACAATCCAACTTTATCTCTTGTAAACCACGTAAAAAAATTAGGTGTACCTGTTATATGTTTCCCTAGAGGTATCACTGATTACATCAAATTCACTAAAATTGTTAAGCCAAGCATGATAAATATAGATTATAACGTAGATCCTGAAAATTTAATAAAGTCTTTGGATGTGCCAGTTCAGGGAGGTTTGGATCCCAAGATCCTATTGTCTGATAAAGAAAATTTAAGAAAACAAATTAACAGATATCTTAATATATTTAAAGACCACCCTTATGTTTTCAATTTGGGTCATGGTATCTTGCCTGAAACCGAAGTTGAGATGGTATATGAACTTGTAGAAACAGTGAGAAATTATAAATGAAACAAGAGCATCCACCAATAAAATTTGGAAAAACTGGAGTATTGTTGATAAACCTAGGAACTCCGGATTCTACCAGTTGGTTAGATATAAGAAAATATTTAAAAGAATTTTTATCCGACAGGAGAGTGATCGAAGTAAACCCAATTATTTGGCAAATAATTCTTAATCTCTTTATTCTTACGTTTAGACCCTCTAAAACAGCTAAAGCGTATAAAAAAATTTGGATGAAAGATAAAAATATGTCTCCGTTACTTTATTATACAAAAAAACAAATGGAAAAGACTTCCAACTATCTCAAAGATGAAAATTTAATTATAGATTTTGCAATGAGATATGGAAATCCAAGTATTAAAAGTAAAATAAAAAAGCTGCAATCAGAAGGATGTGAAAATTTAGTAATCTTACCTTTATACCCTCAATATGCTGCGGCCACCACAGCCACAGTTTGCGATGAGGTTTATAGAACACTCATGAACATGAGATGGCAGCCTTCCTTACAAATAATACCGCACTATGAATCTAATCCTCTTTACATAGAGGCATTGGTAAAATCTATAAATAAAAAAATCAGCGAGATTAATTGGAAACCAGATTTAATATTAGCTTCTTATCATGGAATTCCGAAAAAATATTTTGATAAAGGTGATCCATACCATTGTTATTGTCATAAAACGACAAGGCTAATTACAGAGAGGTTAAACTCAATTGAAATCAAAACGACATTTCAGTCAAGGTTTGGGCCACAGGAATGGTTACAACCTTATACAGACAAAACTTTAGAAGAGCTCCCAAAAGAAGGAAAAAAAAATGTCCTGGCTATATGTCCTGGCTTTTCTTCTGATTGTGTAGAAACATTAGAAGAAATACTTATACAAGGCAAAGAGAGCTTTATGGAGTCCGGTGGAGAAAATTTTGACATGGTGCCTTGCCTAAATGACAGTGATGATCATATACTTTTGTTAAAAAATTTGATTGAAAAAAATATATAATAATGAATTTTTACTTATTGTTTAAGTCATTACATTTAATTTCCGTTATTTCCTGGATGGCTGGACTTCTATATTTACCTAGAATCTTTGTTTATCATGCTGAAAACAGTTCCGAAAAAAAAACCTCAGAAATATTTAAGACGATGGAAAGAAAATTATTTTTTTACATTATGACCCCAGCTATGATTTTGTCTTGGATTTTTGGGGTAATATTAATTCACAATATAGGATTTCAACAAATAGGACAAACTTGGATGATACTAAAAATAATTTTTGTTACTTTATTAACACTTTATCATCTATATCTCGGTAGAATTCTTAACCAATTTAAAATAGATCAAAATGCATACAGTCACAAATTCTATAGACTCATTAATGAAATACCGACATTATTACTTATTTTGATAGTTTTTGTTGTTGTTTTCAAGCCTTTATAGGGTTGAAATTTTCTTAACACATAATTATATTATGATAATCTAACTAAAATCTCCCAATATGAATATTCAAGAATTAAAAGAAAAAAGCTCAGAGCAGTTAATCAAAGAAGCTGAAAATTTAGGAATAGAAAATGCTAGTACTCTCAGAAGACAAGAGATCTACTTTGCTATTTTAAAAAAACTTGCAGAAAAAGGAGAAGAAATTACTGGAGGTGGTGTTCTTCAATTACTTCAAGATGGTTTTGGTTTTTTAAGAGCAATGGAATCTAATTATTTGCCTGGAGCTGACGATATATATGTAAGCCCAAATCAAATAAGGAGGTTTGGATTAAGAACCGGTGATACAGTTGAGGGACCAATAAGAGCTCCTAAAGAAGGGGAAAGATATTTCGCATTGCTTCAAGTAAGCAAAATTAATTTTGAAGAAACTGAAAAATTTAAACACAAGATAGCTTTTGACAACCTGACTCCTCTTTACCCTAACAAACAGCTAGTGATGGAAGTCGAAGCTGTTAAGGTAGACAAAAAGGTAGACTTAACTCCAAGACTGATTGATTTAGTAAGCCCAATAGGAAAGGGACAAAGATCACTAATCATTTCACCGCCCAAAGCAGGCAAAACAATGATTTTGCAAAGCATAGCTAATTCAATAACTGCAAATCACCCAGAATGTTACCTGATGGTATTATTAATCGATGAAAGACCAGAAGAAGTAACAGATATGCAAAGAACCGTAAAAGGAGAAGTTATAAGTTCAACATTTGATGAACCTGCTCAGCGTCATGTTGCAGTTGCCGAAATGGTCATAGAGAAAGCTAAAAGATTAACAGAGCATAAAAAAGACGTTGTCATACTTCTTGATTCAATAACAAGATTAGGTAGAGCTTACAACGCAGTTGTTCCTAGCTCAGGAAAAGTATTAACAGGTGGTGTTGATGCAAACGCATTGCAAAGACCTAAGCGATTTTTTGGTGCAGCAAGAAATATTGAAGAAGGAGGATCATTAACTATTATAGCCACTGCTCTTATAGACACGGGTAGTAGAATGGACGAGGTAATATTTGAAGAATTTAAAGGAACAGGTAATAGTGAGACTATATTGGATAGAAAAATTTCAGAAAAAAGAATATTCCCAGCTATCGATATAACTAAATCTGGAACCAGAAGAGAAGAATTAATCTTTGAGAAAAATGACCTTCAAAAAATGAATGTACTAAGAAGAATTATTGCTCCCATGGGATCTATGGATGCAATTGAGTTTATCAATTCCAAATTGAAAGAAACTAAAAATAATTCTGATTTTTTTAATTCAATGAATAAGCCTTCTTAAATTTAAAGATATCCAAGCTCTTTCATTTCTTCTCCAAATAATTCTTCAATAGATTTAATTGTTTTATTTTTTAACAATTTGTTATAATTATTATTTCTTCCTAGATTAAAAAATGCCTTTGTTTTACTATCATCTACTGAATAAATAGCTTCATCGAAACCCTCTTTTTCCTCTTTTTTTTTTAATAGATCAAATTCGGTTGTTTTGATTGATTTTTTAAGCTTTTCAAAGTTAACTTTATCATTTTTTTTCATTATTTTATTTGTGAATTTAATAATTTTCAAAAAAGTATTTTCAACATTATTTTCCAGGTCTTCATATTTTATAAGAATTTTATTTATATTTTTAGATATCTTCCAAGACTTATAGTTTTTGTTCCAAGAACTAATAAATGAATAAGTTGCATAATTATCTTTATCATTTCGATCTCTTAAGTTTCTATGAACATTATTCATCATATTAAGTGCATCTTCCTCATTGATAGAAAAATGATTCATCAAAGAGGTAATCACATTTCTTGGGTCTCTTACAATATTTATTGCTCCCAATGTATAATCTGGAGTAGTAAAATTATTACCTTTGTATGCACCATATACATTATGTGTTTTTAAAAAATAAACTTTTTTTGTTTCCTTAATTCTTTTTTGAACGGGTAGCCAGCTTGCAGAAGCTTCTTCAACAGTATTAATTTTATTGGGAAAAAAGTATGGACTTGGAAATTGTCTTATATTTTTTAAAAGATCAAAATTAAATTCCCCATCTTTAGAAAAATAATATGCTGATAGCAGTGATCTAACCCATGTGTTTCCACATTTTGGGTAAGATGCGATCCAAATTATCATAGAAAAATTTATATATTTAAATCTAATACTAGCTATAATTAATTTAATGACAATATATGCTCTATCCTCTGGACCGGGTATTGCTGGAATTTCTGTGATAAGAGTTTCTGGCTCAAAAACAAGGGATGTTATTAATAATTTAACTCAACAAGAAGCACCAGAGCCAAGGGTTGCAACACTAAGAAAATTCAACAAAATCAACAATAATGAGCTTATAGATGAGGGAATATTAATATGGTTTCCTGGCCCAAACAGCTACACAGGTGAGGATATGGCTGAATTTCACGTTCATGGTAGTAAAGCAGTTGTAGATTCTATCCAAGCCGTAATCTCAAAAATGGATGGTTGCAGATTAGCAGATCCAGGTGAATTTACAAAGATAGCTTTCCAAAACGGAAAGATAAATCTTTTAAAAGCTGAGAGTATCTCAGACTTAATATCATCTGAAACAGAAATTCAAAGACAGCAAGCTATCAAAATCATGTCTGGAAAAAGTTCAGAAAAATTTAATTCTTTAAGATCAAGATTGATAAAAATTTTATCTAATGTTGAGGCAAAAATTGATTTTCCAGAAGATGATTTACCTAATGATATTTTAGAAAATATTCATATTGAAACTGAGAATAT
>CACLSX010000036.1 GCA_902609705.1 uncultured Pelagibacteraceae bacterium | reverse complement strand
TTATTATGAAAATATAGAACAATGTTATCATTTATCTCATGAATGGAATTTATATAATCAGGCCTATTATGAATTTCTATTAAAGTTGATTTCTTTATTTTTTCATTCTCCAGAAATTTTTTTACATAAGCTTTACTGCTACTTCTGAAAAGTAATTTTGAAAAATTTAAATTAGTATAATTAGGTAATAACTTTTTTTTAAAAGAAGTATTTCCATAAACTTGAATATTTTTTTTATATTTACTTAATTTAAGAGTATCGTTTACAAAAAGTGAAACTGCACCTGCATAATTTGGAGTAAAATTTTCTTTGTATGGTAGTAGAATTGAGATTTTCATTTATTAAAATGAGATTTTATTTTGTTTCTAAATTTATAATTTTTTTTAAGCTTGTATTCCTCTTTCATAGCTTTGGATTTTGAATCATAACCTATACTATAGGCTAATATCCATTTTCTACCTCTAGTAAATTTTGCTCCTTTCGAGGCGTTGTGTTTAGCCAATCTTTTCTTTAAATTGTTAGTATATCCAACGTAGCTGAGATATTTTTGTTTATTTTTAGAAATGATTAAATAAACAAAGTATTTCATTTTGGCGGTCCCTAGGGGAATCGAACCCCTCTTTCATGGATGAAAACCATGTGTCCTAACCGATAGACGAAGGGACCAGAGATGGAGTTTCTATTGCAATTATTAAAAATAATCAAGCTATAGGTTCCTCACTTTTTATAATTTCTATTGTAGATTCTTTGTGTGTGACAAGAGTTTCAGTAATAAATTTTGTATTTTCTTTTTTTATAGCTGCAACTATTTCAGTACTGGTAATACCTGTCGCACAAAAAATACTATCTCCTTTAACTATTTCACTTAATTCATATTTTTTATTTAGATCAGATATTCCCATTTTTTTAGCTCTAGCCTTATCTTTATCAGTTGCAAATAAAAATTTACCCTGAAATTTACATCCATAAGCATCTAAAGCTGCTGCAGAGATTACTCCTTCAGGACCTCCTCCAATACCTAAAAATAAGTCTACATTATACTTATTATCAGTAACTAAGAGAGCGCCACAAATATCACCATCTGAAATTAATTTTAAATTCACTTTTAATGATTTTAATTCTTCAATAATATCTTTATGTCTTGGTCTATTAAGAATACATACTGTAAGTTCATTAATATTTTTGTTTTTAGCTTCTGCAATATTGGAAATATTTTTTTTTATAGGATAATCTAAATCTGTCGCATCGAATGGAACATCTTTGCCTACTGCAATTTTATTCATATAGGTTTCTGGAGCATTAAATAATTTCCCTTTTTCTGAAATTGCTAATACAGATATAGCCCCTGGAATATTTTTTGCAGCAAAGTTTGTTCCTTCAAGTGGGTCTACGGCTATATCTATATCAGGACCATTACCCTTGCCCAGTTTTTCACCTATATATAACATTGGTGCTTTATCTAGTTCCCCCTCACCTATCACCACTTCTCCGTTAATCTCTAGATTATTTAAATCATTTCTCATAGAGTCCGTTGCAGCTTTATCGGCAATTTTTTTATCTTCTTTGCCAAGAAATTGATAACAATTAACTGCAGCTCTTGAAGTAACTTTTGCAAGTTTATAGATCAGATCTTTATCTAAAGACATTAAATATTTTCAACAGTGGATTCTTCTGAATTATATTTCAATCTAGCTTCAAATTCACTTAATCTTTTCCAAACTGAAATTAATTCTACTATTGTAGACCAGCTTCTAACTAAATATTGTAATGAATTTTCAACTCTTCCAAATGCTCTGGTTATTTGTTGAACGAAACCTAATGTAATTGCACCTGATACTATAGTTGGTGCAAGTGCCAAATATGGAACTATTACCATACCTTGGAAATAACTCCACTTCACTGCATTAAAATATAAGTAGTGAAAATATGATTTATAGTGAATACCTCTCACTCTATCATATAATTGACCTATAGTTGGCGGAGCAGCCCTTATAGGATCATCTTCTCCATGAACTAATTCTTTTCTATAACCAGCTTCTTCTTTTTGGATATCATATTCAATACCTGGCAATTTTATACCTACAGCTGCTAATAAAACTGTTCCACCAAGTGCAGAAATTATCGCAACCCAAACTAAGGCATGATCAACCTCACCAATCCATGGAAGAACATCGACTTGTTTAGATAATCCCCATAATATTGGTAAAAAGGCTACTAAAGTCATTATACTATCTAAAAGTCCAACGCCAAGACCTTCCATTATTCTAGCAAATTTTAAAGTGTCTTCTTGAACTCTCTGTGATGCTCCCTCTGTTAGACGAGCTTTTAACCATTGAGAATGATAGTATTCAGCCATTGAAGTTCTCCACCTAAATACCCAATGAGAAACAAAAAATCCTGTTATAATTGCTATTATAATCCAAAGACCAGCAACTTTTGCGAATGTAAACAAATATCCAATAAATTCAGTTTCTGTTACTGAACCAGGTTCTGTTAAAGCTTTTTGAAGAGTGTCATAAAACTCACCAAACCATTCATTTATTTTTACGTCTAATTGTACTTGATACCAAGTTGAAACTAATATGAAGACTGATCCAAATATACTCCAACCGAACCATCTTCTTTCTGTAAAAAATTTAAACATTATTTTGTAAAATTATCAGCATATGATTTTAAAGTAATTTTTCTTTTATTTGGTTCAATTACTTCAAAATTAATATTATTTTTTTTTGCATATTCAATTGCTAATTCTTTTGTGGAAAATTCTAATTTTAATTCACCATAAGTATCAGTAGAACTCTCCCACCCCATCAAAGGATTGGTACCAGGATCATCAGTAATGTATTCAATAATCCATTTATCAAATTTCTTTAATCCTGACTGCATAGCAGTTTTAGAAGGTTTATAAATTTTTGCTTTTTTCATAAAATGGTCGGGGTGGTAGGATTCGAACCTACGGCCCCTTGGTCCCAAACCAAGTGCGCTACCAGGCTGCGCTACACCCCGAATTGAGTACTAATACAGTAGATAAAAAAAATTTCAAAGCATATTAATCACTATTTAAAAGGAAATTTTATAAAAATTGCTATATATAAGTATCTATGATCATTGAATGTCCAGCTTGTTCTAAGAAGTTCAATATTGATGAAAAATTAATTCCAGACGAAGGTAGACTTTTAAAGTGCGGCAATTGCGATCATACATGGTTTTTTAAAAAAAAAGAAAATATAAAATTAGAGGCTGAAACTACAAAACTAAACGAAATTAACGAAAATAAAATTAATATTAATATTGAACCAGTTGAAGAACCTATAAAACAAACTAAGAAAATTAGGAAAAAAATTTCAAAAAAATCTTTAACAAAAGAGAGCACATCAAAAGAATTAGTGTCTATTGATAAAAGTTCAGTTTCAAGAGAAAACAACGTTATTAAAAAAATATTTTTAATAATTATTTCAATTATTGCAATTATCTTACTTTTAGACACATTTAAAAATCAGATATCTGTTATATTTCCTGGTATATTAAAAATCTCAGAAAGTTTGTATCTAGTAATAAATGACTTGAAATTATTTATTAAAGATTTAGTCAGGTAAAAATGATTCAGATAATTACAAAACCATTTAGATGGTTTTTCAAATTAGAAGCTGCTAGTGGTCTAATTTTACTTTTTGCAGCCATAATAGCTTTAATTGTAAGCAATTCTAATTTATCTGACTTATATTTTTCCACATTAAATAAATACTTATTTTTAGGAATAAATAATTTTGGTTTAAAATTATCTGTTTTACATTGGATTAATGATGCGTTGATGGCAATTTTCTTTTTCTTTGTGACATTGGAAATTAAAAGAGAATTCTTACAGGGTGAACTTTCAAATATTAAACAAGCTCTTCTTCCGATTATTGCAGCTGTTGGTGGAATGTTAGTACCGGCATTATTCTATGTTTTTATAAATTTTGGTGATAGTGAGACAATGAATGGTTGGGCCATCCCTTCTGCGACTGATATTGCTTTTTCATTGGGTGTGCTTTCATTATTGGGTAAAAGAGTTCCATTATCTTTAAAAGTTTTTTTAACTGCTTTAGCTATTATAGATGACTTGGGTGCAATCGTAATTATTGCATTATTTTATTCAGGTGACTTAAGTATTAAATATTTAAGTTTAATGCTTTTGGCCTTTGTTGTTCTTTTAGTAATAAACAAATTCAATATAAAGAAATTTTTACCTTATTTAATTGTTGGAATATTTCTTTGGGACTTTACACATAATTCTGGAATTCATGCAACAATTGCTGGAGTTTTACTAGCAATGACTATACCTCACAGAAAGAAAGATAAAGATTTTTCGTTGTTAATAAAAATTGAACATGCAATTAGCCCTTATGTTGCATTTGGTATTATGCCATTATTTGCTTTTGCAAATGCAGGTGTTTCATTAGAAGGTTTATCTTTTGCATCTTTGCTTGATAAAGTTCCGTTAGGAATTTTATTAGGATTGTTTGTTGGAAAACAATTAGGTGTATTTGTGTTTTCTTACGTTTCAATAAAAATGAAAATAGCTCAGATGCCAAATAACTCTAACTGGTTTAATTTTTATGGCGTTGGTGTTTTAACTGGCATTGGGTTTACAATGAGCTTATTTGTTGGAAATTTGGCCTTTGTTGAAAATATGCAATACATGGATGGAGTTAAAATTGGAGTTTTAACTGGGTCATTATTATCCACTTTATTTGGGTACTTCCTTATACTACTTACACCAAATAAGTAAGTAGTTTATGAAAAGATTAATAATAATAAGTTTAACAATAATAATGTTTTCTTTTAAAAATTCAGCAACAAGCAATGATCATAAAAGTTTTTATGATCTAGAAATAGAGGGTATTAATGGAGATATCATTAAATTAAAAGATTATCGAGATAAAGTTATACTTATAGTAAACACTGCTAGTTATTGTGGCTTCACAAAACAATATGAAGATTTGCAAGATTTATGGGATAAATACAAAACTAAGGGTCTTATTGTTCTTGGTGTGCCCTCAAACTCTTTCAATCAAGAAAAAAAAAATAATAGCGAAGTAAAAGAATTTTGTGAATTTAATTTTAACATAAATTTTCCATTAACAACAATTACAAAGGTAAAAGGTAGCAACGCTCATGAGATTTTTAAATGGGCAGAAAATAATTTTGGCAAATCTGCAATTCCAAAGTGGAATTTTCATAAAATATTAATCAATAAACAGGGAAATGTAGAAGATACATATGCTTCTTTTACAAAACCTACATCCAATAAAATTATAAATAAAATTGAAGAAATATTATAGTTCTATTGTTAAACCATCATGTGCTGGTATAACATTTTTAGGTATAACTTTCTTTAACTGATTATAATCTAATACTGGTGATAAATTTGAGAGAATAGCTTTTTTTGGTTTAAATTTTTTAATAAATAATAAAGATTTTTCTAAATTAAAGTGTGATGGATGAAAATTGTACCACAAACAATCAATTATTAAATACTTTAGATTTTTGAAATAAGAATAATCATTTTTGTAAATTTCACTTACGTCAGTAATGTATGCAAGTTTTTTATCAATTATAAAACAATTAGAATTGACTGAACCGTGCTCTACAACAATAGACTTAAATTTTATATTTTTATTTTTATGTTTAATAAATGAGTTTTTCTTTAGTTTATTTAATTTTAAAGTAGCTGGATATTCTTTTGAGAAACTTTCAAAACAATATGAAAAACTTTGTTTTAAATATTTGGATGTTTCAAAATCAGCATAAACATTAACTTGCTTTCTACTATTAATAAAAAAAGATCTCAAATCATTTATTCCGTGTGTTTGATCAGCATGCATATGTGAGTAGAATACTTTATCAATTTTCTTAATTTTATGACGCAGTAACTGTTGTCTTAAGTCAGGAGACGTATCAATTAAAATATTTTCATCAGTTGTTTTAATAAGTGCAGAACATCTCGTTCTATAGTTTTTCTTATTTTTGGGATCACAATTTCCAAAAAATCCATCAGGTCTTGGTACACCCATAGAGCTTCCACAACCTAATATTATAAATTTAATATTCATTATTGAAAAAATAATCGTTCAAAATTATCATTTGTAATAGTTTCTAATTCATCAAAATTTTTTGATTTTAATTCTGAAAGTTTTTCCAATGTATATTTAATAAAAGAAGGTTCGTTTTTTTTACCTCTCATTGGTATAGGCGCTAAAAATGGACTATCTGTTTCAATTAATATTTTATCATTTTCAATCATTTTAAATGTTTCTTGAAGATCAATACTATTTTTAAATGTTATTATTCCACTTGCAGAAAAATACGCATTTAATGTCATCATTTTTTTTGCAAACTCTTTTGAACCTGTAAAACAGTGCATGAGTATTTTAATATCTCTATTTTTATATTTATTTAAAATATCAAAAGTTTCTCTTTCGGCACTTCTAGAATGAACTATCAAAGGATATTTAAGTTCAATAGAGGCTTCTATATGTGTCTCAAAACTTTTAATTTGATCATTTTTATGACTATTTTCATAATAGAAATCTAATCCTGTCTCTCCTACCCCAATTATCTTTTTAAATTTATTAGCATTTTCAACAATAAATTTTTTATCCATATTATCATTGCTGGACTCATGAGGATGAATTCCTATACTTCCATAAATTATTTCATCAAGATTTATTATTTTTTTTATATTTTCAAAACTTTTTGAATTGGTTGAAATAGTTAGAATTTTCTTTAATCCATTTTCCTTGGAACGTTTGATAACATCACCAATATTTGAATAAAGAGGTTCGTGATCAAGATGACAATGTGAGTCTATCATTTTTCAATTTTTTTAAACAAAATATCTAATTTATTTATTTTTAAATCTTTTTTTAAAATTTCATTATTTTCAATTGATGTAAAATCAATAGAATTTTCTGTTTCATCAAAAACATTTAGCACTTTTAATGATGTTTCTGGCATTACTGGATAAAGCAAAATAGTAATTTTTCTAATTAATTCTAATGCAGTATAAACAATCGTATTTAATCTTAATCTATCATCTTTCTTCTTCCAAGGTTCCTGATCATTAAAATATTTGTTTGCCGAAAACAATCTATCAACAATAAAACTCATATATTGGTTTATTTCTTGATTATCTATAAATGATCTTATTTTATCTAGATTATTTAATGGTTTTAAAATTTCTAAATCATCATCATTATATTTGTGATCAGGTATTAAAGATGAACAATTTTTTTCAGCAAAAGAAAGTACTCTTTGACATAAGTTTCCAAAATTATTTGCTAGATCACTATTAATACAATTTTCTAGTTTTTCCTCTGAAATATTTCCATCATTACCAAAAGAAACTTCTTTAAGTAAATAATATCTTAATGGATCTAAACCATAAACATTTATTATTTCCAATGGATCTAAAATATTTCCTTTAGATTTTGACATTTTTTCATCACCAGAGAGTATCCATCCATGTCCGTATACCCTTTTTGGCGGTTCTATTTTTGCAGCTAATAAGAATGCTGGCCAATAAATAGCATGAAATCTTAATATGTCTTTACCAATAATATGTAAATCTGCTGGCCAAAAATTTTT
>CACLSX010000035.1 GCA_902609705.1 uncultured Pelagibacteraceae bacterium | reverse complement strand
AATATCTGAGAGCAAGTTTAGTATAAATTTTTTCATCTAAACTTAAAATTATTAAAATCTTCAATATCATCAAACTCATACCAGTAATTTTTTAGTTTCATTACTTTAATTTTAAAATTACTTTTTAATAACAAATTTAAATAATTACTCATTTGCATTTTTTTAATTTTATTATTCTTATATGTTAATAAAAAATTTTTAATTAAATTTTTTGGGATAAATATTAAGCCCATATATTGACCTTTTGGATATTTATTCAAAATTTTCCCACCTATTGAAAGTAAGTAATTCTGTTTATTAAATTCCAAGGTTTCTGCATCTGCCTTAATTTTTTTTTCTCTCATTTTCCACACTTTGAGCCAATCTGTTTTTATGGGAATAGCCATATCTTTTGATTTTTTCTTTATAATTCTTTTGAGAATTTTTTTATCATAAAAAATATCAGAATAACTAATTATAACATCATCATTAATACCCTTAAGGCCCAAGATCGCTGAGTGTAGCATATCGGTATTATAATATTGTTTATTATTTATAATTTTAATTTTTTTATGATGTTTTTGAATATAATTTTTTAATATACTTGCTCTGTATCCTACAACTACTGAAATTTTTTTAATTTTATTATACAGAGCATCGTTAATTATTTTTGATAAAAGTGTTTGATTATTTACATTTATTAAACACTTGTGCTTTCCTATGTCTTTAAATATTCTTGAACTTTTTCCTGCAGCTAAAATAATTAATCTCATTTAAAATTAATAAATTTCTTAATTATTTTATCTACATCGACTTGATCTTTATTATATCTTTCAGGATGAAACATTAAACCTAGTATTCTTTTCTTCTTTGAAAATGCTATTTCAATATTACCATTTTTTGTTTCCGCAATTTTTTTTAACTTATTATTTAATTTTATAATTTGTAAATCATGGAATGAATTAACTAATATTTTATTTTTTTTGCATAAAATATTTTTCTTAAAATATATAAAGTGATTTTTATTTCTATGATTTTTAACTTTACCTATATCTTTAATATTTTTATTTAATAAATGATTTATTAGTTGAAACCCTCTACAGATTGCAATTATAGGTATTTTTTTTTTGATACCTTCATTAATCAATTTTTTTTCAAATTTATCTCTAAGAATATTTGATTTATTTCTTTTTATTTTAGAAATATCGCCACCACCAGAGATTATTATGAAATTTATATTTTTAATTTGATCCTGAATAGAGTTTTCTGGGTTTGCAAAAATTGCATAAAATCCTAATTTATTTAAGTAAGAGAACCACTCTAAATTTAAAGACAAAACAATTTTATTATATTTATTTAATTCTAAATACGGTGATATTAAAACTTTTCTCACTAACTTATTACTCTTAAAGTTTTTTGTTCACAATTGATCTCAATTTTTTTCGAATTTTTATAAAGATTATACCTTTTTTCTCCAATCCCAATACATGCGGGTATATTTTCTTCAAGGCATCTTATGGCCATATGTGAATTTGCACCACCATACTTAGTAATAAGTCCTTTAATATTATACGAAAATAAAAAATCATATCCAGGATCTGCATTTTCAATAAATACTATTTTTTCATTTAAAATTTCATAATTAATATTTCTATTCATTACAATCACATCATTAATCAATTTTTCTTTAGTTATAAAATTTCCATTATTTAATATCTGAAAATGAGAATAAATATCATCACTGTCTATTATAACATCGGGAATTTTAATATTTACAGTCTTCTTATAATTACTTTTATTCTGTTTTATTTCTTCTTTAATTATTTTTTTTAATTTATCAGAATCAAGATATGCATAATGTTTGATTATTGTTTTTATCGATAAATACTCAAGATCTTGTCTTGTTACATTTATTTCTTTAGCCAGTTTTATCAAAGAAATAAATATTTCATCTATTGCTTTTGTAAAAATACTTTTTGAGAGTTCTCTCTGTCTTATACTTTCTTTTGCAAAAATAAATAAATCTTTAGCACAAGTTTCAATTTTATTTTTCTTTAAAAGTTTATCAATTTTATTTTTTTGAATATTATTTAAAGTAAACCTATTTTTAATTTTTAATTTGTTAATATTATTCCAGTACAGAAACGAAATAGAAATTCATCTTTTAATTGCAAGTAACTTCGCTTTTTTAGTCGGCTTAGTAGATGATAAAAAAAATCTTAGCTACTCTATAAAATTTATTATTATTTTTTTATTTTTATTATTATTTTTTTCATTTTCTGACATTGCCTTAATTAAATTTATTTATACTGAAACTTTTAATAAGGTATTTTATTTAAATAAAATTGAATCAATTTTTTTTTCGTCATTATGTATACTATTACTAATTAATGCATTTAATCTATTGGACGGTATAAATTCATTAGCAGTTACTGTTGTTTTTATTTGGTTTGTATTTATTGGATTAATTTTTAAAGGAAATTTCTCAAGTATTTTGATATCTTTACTACCAATATTAACCCTGAAAATTTATTATATTTTTAAAAACTTTTATTTCTTAGGTGACTCAGGTTCATTATTTTTGGGTATGATTACATCAATAACTATAATTGAAGCAAGCAATGCATCAATTAGTTCATCAAAATTGATATCTATGGAAACAATTTTTATTTTATTTATGCTACCAGGGATAGATATGATGCGATTATTTATATTCAGAATTATAAATAAGAAAAATCCATTTAAACCTGATAGAAATCACTTTCATCATTATTTGATTGAAAGATTCTCATTGCTCAAAAGCTTAATTATTTATTCATTATTAATTCTTGCACCTATACTGATATCAATTTTTACAGATAAAGATTATTTAATTATTTTACTGTTCTTATGTATTTATTCTTGTTCAATTTATTTTTTTAGAAATTTTAAGTATTGAATATTTAATTTACTGAGAAATTTCAGTTTTAAACTTTCTTTATGTGTTTTTTTTATTGAATTATCAATATCTTTATTAAAAGTATACTTGTAATTAAAAAAATTAAATTCTTTTTTTTTGATTTTATTTTTTTTGAATATATTTCTAAAAGATGAATGTGTTCCCGAAATATCAAAACCAATATTTTCAACTAAAGAATATCTTGGTTGTAAACACCTGTACTTTTCTTTGTAACAAAAATAATTAAATAATACTGCCCATGAATTTATATAACCATTTTTTTGCGCCCATAACATTCTTTCCATATCATTACCTAATGAGTTTAAATCTTCATTTTTAATATCAAAATTATTCTTTTTTTTACTATCAATATATTCTGATTTAAATTTAAGCCATACCCTACTCCAAGTACCCCAAGCCCAACTTGAATGTCTTCTTGATAAAAATAATTTAAATGATTTATTTAATTTGATATTATTTATATATGAATAACCACTTACGCTTCCAATATTTTTTGAATTAATTTCCTTATTCAAAAAAAAATTTATAAACTCAATTGAATTATTCCAAGCCAAAATATCATCTTCTAGAATTATTGCTGCTTTGTATTTTTTTAAGATCCTTGTTACATTTAAGACTATATTTTTAAATAAACCTTTATTTTTTTTATTAAACTTTATTTCACTAAAATTAATTGAAGATTTATATTGATTAATTATTTTTTTAATTTTTTTTATTTTATATTTATCAGTAGAATTTTTTGGTCCATCATTAATAAAAAATATCTTGTGATGTATTATAGATTTATTTTTATAAAGAACATCTAATGATTTTTGTAAATGAATGGGTCTGTTATAGCTAAAAATAATTATAGGATACTTAACTAACGTCATATTATAATAAAAATATATACTTGATTTGAATTTAATTTAAACTATTAGTCAATTATGTTTAAATTTTTAATATATATATCATTTATGTGCTTGATTAGTAGTAATTCATACGCATACTTAGATCCAGGAACAGGCGGATCATTGTTACAAATAATTCTGGGTATGTTTGCTGCAGCTGCATCTGTTATCGCATATTACTGGAATAAAATTAAAGTCTACTTTCTAGAACTCTTCAAGAAAAATAATGATAAAGAGAATCCAAAAAAAAAAGACGAATCTCAGTAAAGCTGAAAGCTTAGAATTTATAAAGAAAAAAAAAATAAAAAAAATTAACATTCCAAATTTTTTTTATTTTAGCAAAAGCAACTTTAATAAAAATCAAGAATTAATAATAAAAAAAATATTTTATAAATTTGATAAAGATATAATTTTGAGATCATCATCAAAAAGTGAGGATACTCTTAATAAATCGAATGCTGGAAAATTTGATTCAAAAATTGTTAAGCAAAAGGAATTTAAAAATTTAAAGAAAATAATTCAAAATTATTGCAAGCAATTTAATAATAATAAAGACCAAATTTTAATTCAAGAGCTAATAAAAAATGTTGATATTTCAGGAGTTATATTCAATAAAGATCCTCAAACTAACTCGCCTTATTATATTATAAACTATGATGAAACGGGAAAAACAAATTTAGTTACCTCTGGAACTAAAAATCCAAAAATTAAAACTCATATTGTTTATAAAAATAAAATTGAAAAATCGAAAAAATTTAAGGCCTATTTAAAAATAATTAAAAGTATAGAAAAAATATATTTTACAAAAAATATTGATGTTGAATTTGCTATTAAAAATAAAAAATTTTTTCTTTTTCAGTGTAGACCATTGATAGTAAAAAAAAATATAGATTTAAATTTAGATCCAATATTAATTAATTTAAAAAAAAAAATTGATAAAGTTAGTTTAAATCAAATCTTGTCTGGCAAAAAAACAATTTATAGTAATATGGCAGATTGGAATCCTGCGGAAATGATTGGATCTAAACCTTACCCTTTGTCGTCAAGTCTTTATAGCGAACTAATAACAGACAGTATATGGGCCCAACAAAGGAATAATTATGGATATAAAAATGTGGAGCCTTATCCATTAATGTTTAATTTTTTAAACGCAACATATATTGATGTTAGGACAGATTTAAATTCTTTTATTCCAAAAGGTTTGGGTAAGAATATAGAAACAAAAATTGTTAATTATTGTTTGAACAAATTGAAAAATAAACCTTATGTGCATGACAAATTAGAATTTGAAATAATAAATACATGTTATGACTTTGATATTCACAAAAAGTTAAATTTTTTAAAAAAACAAGAGTCTAAAATATATATAGAGAAATTAAGATTTTTGACAAATAATATTGTTAAAAATTACAAGGAAATTTTAAAGTCAGAGGTTAATAAAATAGAAGATCTAAAGATTAAATTAAAATCTTATGATAACAAAAAAATTAGTCATATAGAAAGAATATATTTGTTAATTGAAGCTATTAAAAAAAGTGGGACACTTCCTTTTGCTGGTATAGCAAGATGTGCGTTTATTTGTACAGTTTTCTTAAAATCTTTTCTTCAAAAAAAATTAATAAGTGAAGAAGATTTCAAAATTTTTTTTGAAAATATAGATACTGTATCAAGGGATATACAGAAACTTTCACAGGCAGCTAAAAATAATAAAAAAAACAAGAAAATTTTTTTAAAAAAATATGGGCATATAAGACCCTCAACATATTCTATTTCCTCTTTGTCCTATAATGAAAATTTTGAAAACTATTTTGGAAAAAAAAACAATAAAAAATTAAAGAAAAAAAATAGGTTTACTTTAAATAATATTCAAAAAAATAAAATTGATAAACTTTTAAAGAAAAATAAAATTGAAACTTGTGCTAAAGATTTATTTATTTTTGCAAAAGAAAGTATAAGACAGAGAGAACTCTCAAAAAGTATTTTTACAAAAGCAATAGATGAAATATTTATTTCTTTGATAAAACTGGCTAAAGAAATAAATGTAACAAGACAAGATCTTGAGTATTTATCGATAAAAACAATAATCAAACATTATGCATATCTTGATTCTGATAAATTAAAAAAAATAATTAAAGAAGAAATAAAACAGAATAAAAGTAATTATAAGAAGACTGTAAATATTAAAATTCCCGATGTTATAATAGACAGTGATGATATTTATTCTCATTTTCAGATATTAAATAATGGAAATTTTATAACTAAAGAAAAATTGATTAATGATGTGATTGTAATGAATAGAAATATTAATTATGAAATTTTAAATGAAAAAATAGTATTTATTGAAAATGCAGATCCTGGATATGATTTTTTATTTTCGTATAATATTAAAGGACTTATTACTAAGTATGGTGGTGCAAATTCACATATGGCCATAAGATGCCTTGAAGAAAATATACCCGCATGTATTGGGATTGGAGAAAAAAGGTATAATCTTTATAAAAATTCGAAAAAAATTGAGATCAATTGTGAACAAAAAACTTTAAGAGTAATAAGTTAGTGAGAAAAGTTTTAATATCACCGTATTTAGAATTAAATAAATATAATAAAATTGTTTTGTCTTTAAATTTAGAGTGGTTCTCTTACTTAAATAAATTAGGATTTTATGCAATTTTTGCAAACCCAGAAAACTCTATTCAGGATCAAATTAAAAATATAAATTTCATAATAATCTCTGGTGGTGGCGATATTTCTAAAATAAAAAGAAATAAATCAAATATTCTTAGAGATAAATTTGAAAAAAAATTGATTAATGAAGGTATCAAAAAAAAAATACCTATAATTGCAATCTGTAGAGGGTTTCAACTAATAAATCATTTATTAAATAAAAATATTAAAGATATAGGTAAAGTTAAAAATCATAGAAATAAAAATCACTTTATATATTTTAAGAAAAATATTTTATGCAAAAAAAATAAAATATTAGTTAATTCATTCCATGATTTACAAATTATAAAATTAAATAATAAGTTAAAAAAAATTGCGGAAACAAAAAATGGTAATATTGAAATAGCATTTTCAAAGAAGAAAAGAATACTAGGTTTAATGTTTCATCCTGAAAGATATAATAAAGATCAAGTCGATGTAGATAAAATAATTAAGAAATTTATTAATTTTAAATGAGATTAATTATTTTAGCTGCAGGAAAAAGTTCAAGAATATTTAAAGACATAGGAAAGCACAAGTGTTTAATAAATGTAAATAATCAAACACTTTTATCAAAAATAATTAACGATGCTCTGTATAATAAAATTAAAAAAATTTCAGTAGTTGTAGGATACAGAGCAAGTATATTAAAAAATTATATTCAAAAACATCATAAAAAAATTAAAATTATAAATAATAAACAATATTATAATACCGATATGCTACACTCAGCGATCTTGGGCCTTAAGGGTATTAATGATGATGTTATAATTAGTTATTCTGATATTTTTTATGATAAAAAAATTCTCAAAAGAATTATAAAGAAAAAATCAAAAGATATGGCTATTCCCATAAAAACAGATTGGCTCAAAGTGTGGAAAATGAGAGAAAAAAAAATTAAGGCAGATGCAGAAACCTTGGAATTTAATAAACAGAATTACTTACTTTCAATAGGTGGGAAAATTTTGAATAAATATCCAAAAGGTCAATATATGGGCTTAATATTTATCCCAAAAAATTTAATTAAAAATTTTTTATTAACATATAAGAATAATAAAATTAAAAAAATGCAAATGAGTAATTATTTAAATTTGTTATTAAAAAGTAATTTTAAAATTAAAGTAATGAAACTAAAAAATTACTGGTATGAGTTTGATGATATTGAAGATTTTAATAATTTTAAGTTTAGATGAAAAAATTTATACTAAACTTGCTCTCAGATATT
>CACLSX010000034.1 GCA_902609705.1 uncultured Pelagibacteraceae bacterium | reverse complement strand
TATCTAGATTACCAGTTGGCTCATCAGCTAAAATCAAATCTGGTTTCATTGCAATAGCCCTTGCAATCGCCACACGTTGTTGCTCTCCGCCAGATAATTGACTTGGAAGATTATTGAGTCTATGTTTTAGACCAAATCGATCTAATAAACTTTTTGCTTCTTTCTCGGGATTTTTAAATTCATTAAGTTCAAGTGTTAAAGCTACATTTTCAACAGCTGTATAATTTGGAATTAAATAGAAAGATTGAAATATAATTCCTATATTTTGCTTTCTAATTTCAGATACTTCGTCTTCATTAAGATTTGTTATTTCCCTGTCTTGAAATATAATTTTCCCTGAGGTTGGACGTTCTAGTCCACCAATAAGCATAATCAAGCTTGTTTTTCCTGACCCACTTTCTCCAACCACAGATACAGTTTCTTTTTTTTTTATAGTTAAATCAATATTTTTTAAAACATTGATATTGTCCTTCCCAGTTTGGTATTTGAGATTTATTTTTTTTAATTTAAGAAGTGTGTTCATGAATAAAAGTTTATTTATAAAAATATTGTTATTCTTTCTAGTGCACATAAATGCAAGTGCAATAGAAAAGGTTATATTATTCGGCGATAGTTTAATGGCAGGTTATGGTTTACCTAAAGAACAACACTTATCTTTGGTTTTAGAAAGCAATCTCGTTAGGAGTGGTTTAAATATTAAGGTAATAAATGGAAGTGTGTCAGGAAGTACTTCATCTGGTGGATTGAATAGAGCAGAATGGAGTTTATCAGAACCCGGAATTGATCTAATCATCCTTGGTCTTGGGGCAAATGATATGCTTAGAGGAATTCAACCAGATGAAACTGAAAGAAATTTAGAAGAAATAATTAAAATTGCTAATAGTAAAAAAATAAAAATTATAATAGCTGGGATGGTTGCGCCAACATCTCATGGAACTAAATATAAAAAAAATTTTGATGCTATTTATCCTAAATTGTCAAAAAAATATAATTTACCTTTAATTCCATTTTTGCTAGAGGGTGTTGCTCTTGATCCAAATCTAAATCAACAAGATGGCATACATCCTAACAAAGCTGGAACAATAGTTATAAGTAATACAATTCAAGATATTATTTCAAAAAATTATTAATCGGATATGAAAAAAAAATATCATCATTTAGCAAATGGCACATTTCGTAATCCCGAAGGATCAAAGGTGATTGATATGAATTTCAATTGGTCGTTTAAGGTCTTTAACCAAGAAAAAAAAAAATTAGATATGACATTTCCTGAAAGTAATGTCATTAAAAAAGAAAAAGTTTTATTGGATTTAAATAATTTCCAAAAAGAAGATTATGTAGCGTGGATAGGTCATGCAACATTTTTATTAAAATTAGGAGAAATAACAATAATAACAGATCCAGTTTTTTCAAAAAATGCAGGACCTTTATTTTTTGGGCCAAAGAGATTTACCGAACCAGCATTAAAACTTAATGAGATACCAAGAACAGATATTTTTCTACTAACTCACAATCACTACGATCATCAAGACATGAAAACAATAATGAGATTTCCTTATAAAGAATCTAAAGTCCTGGTACCTTTAGGACTAAAAAAATATTTTAAAATTAATAGATTTAAAGATGTAAATGAAATGGATTGGTATGATCAAATAAGAATAAATCAGAATTTAAATATTACTTTTTTGCCATCAGTCCACTGGTCAAAAAGGAGTTTAACGGATACTAACAAAACTTTATGGGGTAGCTATTTGATTGAATACAAAGGAAAAAAAATATTATTTTCATGTGATACTGGTGTTGGAAAAATATATAAAGAATTGGGAGATAAGTATGGTCCAATTGATTTAACATTTATTAACATTGGCGCATATAATTTTTATCCTATGGCTTCAATTAAAGACTCTTCTGCTTACCACACTAACCCTGAAGAAGCCCTTGGACTTGCTAAAGATTTAAAAAGTAAAAAAGTAATTGGAATGCATTGGGGAACTTTTGTCTTATCACTTGAACCAATATTAGAGCCCCCTTTAAGGTTTAAGCAAAATGCAGAAAAATTTGGATTTAAAAAAGATGATGCAATTGTTTTTAAAATTGGTGAATTTAAATTATTCAAAGAGCTTTTTGATACTAACTAGAATTTTCCATCAACCACAATCCATCTTGATTTAAAAAATATAGTTTACCATTTATAGGATGAATTTGTATGTCTCTGATTCTTCCAATTTTATCTTTAAATATTATTTCCTCTTTTACGTTTGATAAATCATTAAACTCTAGTTTTCTTAAAGACTTATCTTTAAGTGAGGTAATTAATGCATGACCATTCCATTCTTTAAATTCATTCCCATTGTAAATTGTGATTGCACTTGTGGCTATAGATGGAACCCAATATTGAATGGCTTTTGTAAAGCCAGGTTTCCATTTTGGCCCTATTGGTATACCTGAATAATTTGTGCCACCCCATCCAAGAATTTTCCAACCATAATTTTCACCTTTCTTTGCTTCACCAAACCAATCGCCTCCTTTTGCACCATGATTGCTCATATAAATTTTTCCATCAAAAGGTGATAAAGCTAAACCTTGAGGATTTCTTACACCAATTTGATATATTTCAGGTAGCCAGTCTGATTTCCCCTCAAAACGAGGATTGTCTTTTGGAATGCCACCATCTAGATAAATTCTAATTATACTTCCTGGATGTTTATTTCCATCTTGAGCAATCATTCCCCCGCCTCTTTCACCTGCAGAAGCAAATAAATAATTGTCTTTAATTACCAGTCTTGAACCAAAATGATATGGCGAGTCAATTGGTGGATTGGCTTGAAAAATATTTTTAAAATTTAATTTGTTTTTATTAAATTTTGCACGTGCAATTGAAGTACTAGTCTTCCAATTATTTCTATTTTCTGTGTATGAGATGTAAATATAATCTTCATGATACAGAATATCCAATAATCCTCCCTGTCCATATTCTACAAAATTTAAGTTATGACCAATTTCACCCATCTCTCTTGTTGAAATATTAACAAGTTTTATTTTGCCACCTTTCTCGGTAACAATCATTTCATTATCATTAACGAACGACGAACCCCAAGGTGCTTCTAATTCAATAATTTTATTAAAATTAAAATTTTTACTAAATGAATTAGTTGAGAATAATAGTAATGATAAAAGAAATAATAATTTCTTCACTCTATGAAAGTTTTGATCTACCACCATCGACAGCAATAATTTGTCCTGTAACCCAAGAACTGTCTTCAGTTATTAGAAATTTTGCAAGCGAGGCTGAATCTTTACCTTCTCCAAGTCTTTTTAATGGATGGGCTTTCGCTATACCATCAGCTAAAACTTTATTTTTAAGCATTGGCTCTGCAATTTTTGAATTAGTTAAACTTGGAGCAATGCAATTTACTCTTATATTAGGAGCAAATTCTGCTGCTAAAGAAACAGTTAATCCTTCAACAGCTGCTTTAGTTGAAGCTATAATTGCATGATTTGTAAAACCTCTTTGAGCAGCTACAGTTGAAAACAAGACAATTGATCCTTTATTTTTTTTTAAACTTTCTTGATAACCTTTAATTAAATCTACTGCAGAATATAAATTTAGTTTCATACATTTTGTAAAATCTTGTTCTGAAACCATTCTCAAAGGCTTTAAATCAATTGAACCAACACAATAAGCTATACCTTTGATATCATCTATTTCGGATTTAATCTTTTCAACAAAACCATTTTCCAAAACATCAGAGACTGTAAATTTACAGTTTAGTTTTTCAGACAAAGATTTTGTTCTTTCTTCATCCCTACCAACTAAATGTACTTCTTTGCCGGCTGCATATAACTGTTCGGCTAAATTAGATCCGATAGATCCTGTCGCACCTACTACTAAATATTTTTCTGACATAAATTTTTAAAGGGTTATATATAGTTAATGAAATTATTTTTTCTACTTGGAAATCAGCTTTTCTCAGAGAAATATCTAGAAAAGTACAGAAAAGACCACTTTTTCTTTATGGCTGAAGATTATCAGCTTTGTACGTACGAAAAGCATCATAAACAAAAGATATTATTGTTCTTATCTTGCATGCGATCTCACGCAGATAGACTAAAAAAAAATAAATTTAAATTAGAATATTCTTCGATCGAGGATAAATCTTTCAAGCTGGATTACACAGAAAAATTAAAAAAAATAATTAAAGCAAAAAAAATTAAAGAAATTTCAAGTTTCGAAATTGAGGATAAGTTTTTTGAAAATAAAATTACCAATTTTTTAAAAAAGGAAAAAATTAAATGGAATATTATTCAAACACCAATGTTTTTAAATTCTAGAGAAAAATTTAAAAACTATTTATCGAAATCAAAAAAACCTTTTATGGCAGTTTTTTATAAAGATACTAGAAGAGATTTGGATATACTCATGAAAAAAGATGGTAATCCAGAAGGAGGCAAATGGAGTTTTGACGAAGAAAATCGAAATAAACTTCCAAAAAATATATCTATACCCAAATTTCCTAAAATTACTGAGACTGTTCATACGAAAAAACTAAAAATTTTAATTGATAAAAATTTTAAAAGTCACCCAGGTAATACGAAAGATTTTTGGTTTGCTACGGAATATGATGATGTAATTAAATTATTAAATTTTTTTATTAAAGAGAAATCAAATTTATTTGGGGATTATGAAGATGCAGTTGATCAGAAAGACAATATATTATTTCATAGTGCTTTAAGTCCTTACATCAATTTAGGTCTTATCACTCCAGAATTTATAATTAAAAAAGTTTTAGATTTTCACAACAAAAATAAAATAAGATTAAATTCCTTAGAAGGTTATATTCGTCAAGTAATCGGATGGAGAGAATTTATGAGGGGAATATATCAAAGCTATTCAAAAGAAATGGAAACTAGAAATTTTTTTAAACAAAATAGAAAAATGAAAAACTCATGGTACGAAGGAACAACAGGATTACCACCTCTAGATTATGCTATTAAAAATGCAGTGAATTATGGATGGTCACATCATATTGAAAGGTTAATGATTTTATCAAACATAATGAATTTATGTGAAGTTAAGCCAACGTATGTTTACAAATGGTTTATGGAAATGTTTGTGGATTCCTCTGACTGGGTAATGGTCCCGAATGTTTATGGAATGGGGCTTTTCAGTGATGGAGGAATATTTGCAACAAAACCATATATTTGCGGTTCCGCTTATTTCATGAAAATGATGGATTTTAAAAAAGGAGAATGGTGCAATACCATGGATGGTCTTTATTGGAGATTCATAAATAGAAATAGAGCCTTCTTTCTAAAAAATCCTAGACTCTCTATGATGGTTAAAATTTTCGATAAAATGAAACCTGATAGAAAAAAATTAATTTTAGCTGAGGCAGAAAAATTTATTAAACAAAATACTGCACAGTGAGAAAAGAAAATTTACCCAAAAAAATTTGCCCTGTATGTAAGAGACCTTTTACTTGGAGAAAAAAATGGAAATTAAACTGGGATAAAGTGAAATATTGTTCTAAGAAATGTTCAAAAAATAACTAATTAACAACAAGAGCAGCTTTTCTTTTTCTCTGGTTTTTTTTCTTCAATCACTTCTTCTTTAGGGGCTGATTGTTCAAGAATTTTTGCTGCTTCAGCTTCTTTCTCTTTTAATATTTTATTTTCAATGTATGCGTAAAGAGAGTTGAAACCTAATTTTGAAGCTTTCTTTGCCTCGTAATTCCTTCTGCCTTTGAGATTTTCAATAATTTCAAGAACTTGCGGGTTATTCATACTATTGTTATCTCATAATTTTGATAATTTACAATAGTTCTTTAAAAAAATTCTTTAATTATAATAGGTATATACTTTTTGAAATTAAAAAAACCTTTATTGCAATATTTCCAAGAACTTCGGTCTAAATTACGATAAAGAAATTTTATATTATTTATTCCTTGAGAAGTTAAAAAATCTAAGTTTTCTCCAACACAAGGATATAAAAAATAATTATTCTCAATTGTTTTAAGGTTACCAATATCAATAATTTCACAATCCAAAGATTTTTCATCCAACCTTCTTTTTTGATCCTGAATTAAATTAGTCTTAAATTTCAATGTTTTTTCACTAAGTTTAATATTTCTACTGTCGTTATTATTATTAACTAAATAAATCTTTTTAAATTTATGGTCTTTGAAATCAGTCAACTCAAAGGAAAGATTATTATCAAAAATAATTAAATTTTGCTCATCCAAACTTACTGGATTACTAAAATCTTTTAAGACAGCCTTGTATATTTTCTCGCTAACTTTAGGTGGTGCATTTTCATTTAAATTAATGTTATTAAATCTGTTATTAGTAAATTTTTTTATATTCCATTCACTTGCCAAATAATGCTTACCTTGTGTTTGTATCCCAGCAACCCATCTCCATCCTAATGTATTTGATGCTGCATCTCCATCATAGAGATGCTTCATAAAAAATTCAGCTCCTAATTGCCAAGGTAAATTTAAAGTAAAAATCCAGATACTGGCAAACCACATTCTTGTATGATTATGAAGGTAATTAAATTCTTTTAATTCTTTTACCCATTCATTAAAACATTCTATATTTGTATTTCCATCAATGGCATTTAAGTAATCTTTATTATCTTTGTATTCTTCTCTTATAATTTTTAGCTCTATTAGGTAATCTGTCCATACATTAGGTCTTAATTCTAACCATCCTTTCCAATAAGTACGCCACAAAACCTCTTGAATAAATTTTTCGTTTTTAGAAAATGAAAATTTCTTTAATGCTTTATCTATAACTTTTAACTCATTTAATATTCCATGAGATATATATGGAGAAATACAAGATATATTTGATCTTTTATCTGGGCCAAAATCAAAATTTCTCAACCTTGAATATTCAGAAAGATTATTTTCAACAAAATTATCTAGTTTATTAGTGGCTTGCGCTCGACTTGGTTCAAAATTCATGATGTTTTATTTTAATTTTTTCTTATGAAAATTAATAAATCTTTCAACATTTGATTTATTAAAAGTTTTATTTTCTTCAAATGAAACTTTTTTCATAGAATAAGCTGAACTTTTAGTTATTCTTGAATGAATAATAACATTCCCTTTATATAGCCTCAATTTAACTGATCCATTAACTTTATTTCTCTTAAGATCTACAATTCTTTGTAATTTAAATCTCTCTTTAGAAAACCAATATCCATTGTAAATCAGTTCCGCATATCTAGGCATAACTTTCTCTTTCTTATGCATTGTATCTTTATCAAGTGTAACAGACTCCATAGCCCTATGAGCATGCATTAATAAAGTTCCGCCTGGTGTTTCGTATACACCTCTTGATTTTATACCGATAAATCTATTTTCTACTAGATCAACTCTTCCAACAGCATTTTTTCCAGCTATGTCATTTAATTTTCCAAGCAATTTAGATGGAGATAATTTTTTCCCATTCACTGCAATCGGATCTCCACCCTTAAAGTCTATTTTTACAATTGAAGATTTATTAGGTGCTTTTTCTGGAGATACCGTTCTTTGAAAGATAAAGTCAGGTGCAGAGTTTTTTGGGTTTTCTAACAACTTTCCTTCTGTTGATGTATGAAAAATATTATCATCTACTGAAAAAGGTGGCGCTCCTTTCTTGTCTTTAGGTATTTCAATTTTATTTTTTTTTGCATAATTAATTAGATCTGATCTAGATTTCAGCTTCCAAATTCTCCAAGGCGCAATAATTTTTATTTCAGGATCAAAATAATGATAACCTAATTCAAACCTTACTTGATCATTTCCTTTCCCTGTTGATCCATGAGACACAGCATAGGCCTTAAATTTTTTAGCAATTCTAATTTGATCTTTGGCTATTAAAGGTCTAGCAATTGAGGTTCCAAGCAAATAAACACCCTCATATATTGCATGGCCCCTAATCATTGGATAAACATAATCTTTTACAAAAATATCTTTTAGATCTTGAATAATAATATTTTTTACACCAAGTTTTTTTGCATTTCTGAAAATTTTATTTCTATCTATTTCTTGACCAATGTCTGCTGTATAACAAATTACTTCTGCATCATAATTTTCTTGTAACCATTTTAATATTATTGATGTGTCCAAACCGCCAGAATAGGCAAGAACTATCTTTTTCTTTGGTTTCATTATTTAACTGCAGCTTTTTTTAGCTGCGTTATAGGCTTTAGTGAAGCCCATCAAAGAATAGTGATCAATTGTTTGAGAACCAGATTTATTATATCCAGTAACCATTAATCTTGAGGCCTTTTTCATTCTGCTAACAACTTTTTTTTCAATTTTATTGTTTGAAATCCATGCAAAATTATCTTGAGCTATATCAAATTTATATTTTGATTTACCAGAGCTAGCGGTAATTGAATTTTGACTATTGTATTCATAGCCTGATGTTG
>CACLSX010000033.1 GCA_902609705.1 uncultured Pelagibacteraceae bacterium | reverse complement strand
AGTCCATATAAAAAAGTAAAAGATGGAATAGTTCAAAAAAATATAGAATATTTATCAGCAATGGAAGAAACCAAGTTCACTATTGCTCAGGCTAATTCATTAATTGACAAAAATGGAAAATTTACTGAGGATCTAGTTTCTTGTAGACAGAATTTGAATTTTATTTTAGCTAAACCTGAAAACATTGATTATATTGACGTATCTCCAAAACAACTTGTATCAGTCGCAGCTTCACTAATTCCATTTCTAGAAAATGATGATGCCAATAGAGCATTAATGGGATCTAATATGATGAGACAAGCTGTGCCTTTATTAAAACCAGAGGCTCCACTTGTTGGAACAGGTATTGAAAGTGATGTTGCACTAGATTCTGGAGTAACAATTGTTGCAAGACGTGATGGTGTTGTTGATAAAATCGATGGTAAAAGAATAGTAATCAAGGCCTCAGGAGAAAAAGATTATTCCAAATCTGGTGTAGATATTTATAATTTACAGAAATTCAAAAGATCAAATCAAAACACATGTATAAATCAAAAACCATTAGTAAGAGTAGGTGATAAAGTTAAATCGGGAGATATTATAGCCGATGGACCATCAACAAAAGTTGGAGAATTAGCTTTAGGCAAGAATGTAACCGTAGCCTTCATGCCTTGGCAAGGATATAATTTTGAGGACTCAATATTAATTTCGGAAAGATGTGTGACTGACGATGTATTTACATCAATACACATTGAGGAATATGAAGTAATGGCAAGAGACACTAAATTGGGTGAAGAAGATATAACAAGAGATATACCAAACGTTAATGAGGAGTCTCTGAAAAATTTAGATGAGTCTGGGATAGTTTATATTGGAGCAGAAGTTAAACCTGGAGATATTTTGGTAGGAAAAGTTACTCCAAAAGGAGATACTGCTTCAGGCCCGGAGGAAAAATTACTAAGATCAATATTTGGAGAAAAAGCAATTGATGTTACTGATACGTCATTAAAAATGCCTAGTGGAAGCGGGGGGATAGTGGTAGATGTTAGAGTGTTTAATAGACATGGCATTGATAAAGATGAGAGATCAATAACTATTGAAAGAGCAGAAATTGAGAGCGTTCAGGAAGATAAAAAGGTTGAGGAAGAGATTTTAGAGAGAAGTATCAAACAGAGATTATCTTCAATATTAAATGGAACAAAAATTAATAAAAAAATTAAAGATGTCGACGAAAATACAGTCTTATCTGATGAAATAATTAACAATATTCCAATTTCAGACTTATTTAAGATATCAATAGAGGATCAGAATAAGCAATCATCTATATCTCAGATCAAAGACCAATATAATAGTGCCAAACAAGATATTCAGGACAGATTTGAAGACAAAGTTTTAAAAATTAGACAAGGGGATGATTTATTACCAAGCGTTATGAAAATGGTAAAAGTTTTTGTAGCCATAAAAAGAAGATTAAGACCAGGAGACAAGATGTCAGGAAGGCATGGAAATAAAGGAGTAGTAAGTAAAATAGTACCAGTTGAAGATATGCCTTATAGAGAAAATGGGAAACCAGTAGATATCGTGCTAAACCCATTAGGTGTGCCAAGTAGAATGAATGTTGGTCAAATATTAGAAACACACTTGGGATGGTCGTGCACTGAGTTAGGTGAAAAATTAAATCAATTAGTGAATGAAAATCAAAAGAAAATTGAAAAGACAGAGAAGATCAAATCATTTTTGAAAAATGTATATGGTAAAGAATTATACGATGAAGATATAGAAAAATTAAATCAATCTGAATTTGAGGATTTATGTTCAAATATAAGACATGGTGTTCCGATAGCCACACCAGTTTTTGATGGTGCTAAAGAAATAGATGTTACCAAAATGTTAGAATTAGCTGAATTACCAAAATCAGGTCAAACTACGCTTTGGGATGGAAGAACTGGAGAGAAATTTGATAGACCTGTTACAGTCGGCACAATCTATATGTTAAAACTTCATCATTTAGTAGAGGATAAAATTCATGCGAGATCTACAGGTCCATATAGCTTGGTAACACAACAGCCTTTGGGAGGAAAAGCTCAATTGGGTGGTCAAAGATTTGGAGAAATGGAAGTTTGGGCATTAGAGGCTTATGGTGCATCATACACACTTCAAGAAATTTTAACTGTCAAATCCGACGATGTTGCTGGTAGAGTTAAAGTATACGAAACTATAGTAAAAGGTGAAGAAAACTTTGAGTCTGGTATACCAGAATCATTTAACGTTTTAGTAAAAGAAATTAAATCTCTAGCACTAAATGTGGAGCTAAATTAATATGAGCAAAGAATTAACAGATCTATTTAAATCTTCAGAAATTTCAGAAGCCCAAAATTTTAATAGCATAAAAATAACTCTTGCTAGTCCAGAGAAAATCAAATCTTGGACTTATGGAGAAATCAAAAAGCCTGAAACAATAAATTATAGAACTTTTAGACCTGAAAAAGATGGATTATTTTGTGCAAGAATATTTGGACCTATAAAAGATTACGAATGTCTTTGTGGTAAGTACAAAAGAATGAAATTTAGAGGAATTATATGTGAAAAATGCGGTGTTGAAGTTACAAAGTCAAATGTAAGACGTGAAAGAATGGGTCATATTAATCTAGCCACTCCAGTTGCTCACATATGGTTCTTAAAATCGTTACCAAGCAGAATATCACTTGCAATAGATATGAAGCTTAAAGAGGTCGAAAGAGTACTTTATTTTGAAAACTTTATAGTTATTGAACCAGGATTAACAGGACTTAAAAAGAACCAGCTTTTAGGCGAAGAAGAACTAATAAAATATCAAGACGAGTATGGTGAAGAGTCGTTTACCGCAGGTATCGGAGCTGAAGCAATTCTAGAAATTTTAAAATCAATAGATTTAGAACAAGAAAAAGAAGCCTTAATTAAATCAATTAAAGAGACAAAATCGAAAGTTTCAGAAGAAAGATCAATTAAAAGATTAAAGCTAATTGAATCATTTATTGAGACTGGAAATAAACCAGAATGGATGATTTTAACAACGATACCAGTAATTCCTCCTGAGTTAAGACCGTTAGTTCCATTAGATGGAGGTAGATTTGCTACTTCTGATTTAAACGATTTATATAGAAGAGTTATAAATAGAAATAATCGTTTAAAAAGATTAATGGATCTTAAAGCTCCTGATATAATTGTAAGAAATGAGAAGAGAATGCTGCAAGAGTCAGTAGATGCATTATTTGACAATGGTAGAAGAGGAAGAGTAATAACAGGAACAGGTAAAAGACCTTTAAAATCTTTAGCTGAGATGTTGAAAGGTAAACAGGGAAGATTTAGACAAAATTTATTGGGTAAAAGAGTTGATTATTCTGGAAGATCAGTCATCGTAGTTGGACCAGACTTAAAATTACATGAATGTGGATTACCGAAGAAAATGGCTTTAGAATTGTTTAAACCATTTTTATATGCAAGACTAAATAAGCTTGGATTAGCTTCCACTATAAAACAAGCTAAAAAACTTGTTGAAAGAGAAAGAAATGAAGTTTGGGATGCTTTAGAATTAATTGTTAGAGAACATCCAGTTATATTAAATAGAGCCCCAACACTGCATAGATTAGGTGTTCAAGCCTTTGAACCAAAATTAATTGAAGGAAATGCAATTGAGTTACATCCACTAACTTGTGCTGCATTCAATGCAGATTTTGATGGTGATCAAATGGCAGTTCATGTACCATTAAGTTTAGAGGCACAATTAGAAGCAAGAGTTTTGATGATGTCTACAAACAATATTTTAAGCCCTTCAAATGGAAAACCTATAATTGTTCCAAGTCAGGATATGATTTTAGGAATTTACTATCTCTCTCAGCCACCATATCAAACTGATAGAGTTGAAGGATATTTTGTAAATAACTCAGAGATTGAACATGCATTAGAAATTGGTCAAATTAAAGTTCATTCAAGAATTGTTTCGAGATTTTCAACAGTTGATGAAAAGGGTAATACTAAACATGAAAAACATATTAGTACAGCTGGAAGATTTTTATTAGCTAACTTAATTCCAAAAAACATAAATAATAAATTTGCTCTAGTTGACAGATTACTACCAAAAAAAATAGTTTCTGAGGTTATTGATCATGTATTCAGATTTTCTGGTCAAAAAAGTACAGTAATATTCTGTGATAAATTAAAAGATCTTGGATTTAAACATGCTTTCAAAGCTGGAATATCATTTGGCAAAGACGATTTAGTAATTCCAGATAACAAACAACAATTAATTGATGAAACAAAAAAACTAATTTCAGATTATGAAAATCAATATGCAGAAGGACTAATAACTAGAGGTGAAAAATACAATAAAGTTATTGATGCTTGGTCAAAATGTACAGATAAAGTTGCATCTGAAATGATGAAAAGAATTTCTGCTACAGAAATGACAGAAGACGGTCTAAAAATTAATTCAGTATTTATGATGGCAGACAGTGGAGCTAGAGGTTCTGCGGCTCAAATGAAGCAATTAGCTGGTATGAGAGGTTTGATAGCTAAACCATCTGGTGAAATTATTGAGTCACCAATAACATCTAATTTTAAAGAGGGTTTAACTGCACTAGAATATTTTAATTCAACCCACGGAGCAAGAAAAGGATTAGCAGATACTGCATTGAAGACAGCGAGTTCCGGATATTTAACAAGAAGACTTTGTGATGTTGCTCAAGATTTAACAATTACTGCACCTAAATGCACAAAAAAATGTGGTTCCATAAAACTTACGGAAGTTTTAGAAGGTGGTAACATAATGGTTAGTTTGTCAGAAAGAGCTCTCGGAAGAGTTGTTGCAAAAGATGTAAAAAATCCATTAACTGGGGATGTATTAATCAAAAAAGATCAAATGATCGACGAAGCAGGATGTGAAAAAATAGATTCTGCAGGTGTAAAAAGCTTAAATGTCTATTCAGTAATGACATGTGGAATGAAAGAAGGTGTTTGCGCCACATCATACGGAAGAGATCTATCAAGAGGAAAAATGGTTCACGTTGGAGAGGCAATTGGAATGATCTCAGCACAATCAATTGGTGAACCAGGAACTCAACTTACAATGAGAACTTTCCACGTTGGAGGAACAGCTTCTGTAAAACAAGACTCTCAAATAGTATCAAACAACGATGGTACACTTAAGATTGTTAATACAAATTTATTAATTGATTCAAAAAAGAATTTAATTGTAATGGGAAGAAATACTGAACTTTCTATCGAGGACGACAACGGACTTCAAGTAGCATCATATAAAGTGCCGTATGGATCAAAACTTTTCTTTGAGAATGGAGATAAAGTCAAAAAGGGTTCTAAAATATGTGAGTGGGATCCATACACAACACCAGTTATTGCTGAAAAAGATGGAATAGCAAACTATGTAGATTTAATAGATGGTGTATCTATTGCTGAAACAACCGATGATGCAACTGGGATTTCTACTAAAGCAGTTGTAGATTGGAAAACTCAATCTAAAAATACAGATTTAAAACCAAGAATTACTTTAAGAGATTCAAAAGGAAATGTTGTTAAAAAAGCTGATGATAATGAAGCAAGATATTACTTAGTTCCAGACTCAATTTTATCTGTTAAAGACGGACAAAAAATTTCGGCGGGTGATGTAATAGCTAGATTGCCTAAAGAGACTACAAAGACTAAAGATATAACAGGAGGTCTGCCGAGAGTTGCTGAATTATTCGAAGCAAGAAAAGCAAAAGATAGTGCAATTATTGCAGAGAATGATGGTAAGGTAATATTTGGTAAAGAGGTAAGAGGTAAGCAAAGAGTAACAATTGAATCGGAAAATGGTGATACTTCAAGTTATTTAATTCCAAAAGGAAAACATATTAATTTTAATCAAGGAGAAAAAATAAAAAAAGGTGAGTACCTGTTAGATGGTCAACCATTACCTCATGATATTCTAAGAATATTAGGTATAGAAGAATTAACTGAATATTTTGTTAACCAAGTTCAAGATGTTTATAGACTGCAAGGTGTAATTATCAATGATAAGCACATTGAGGTAATTTTAAGACAAATGTTGAAAAAAATTGAAGTAAAAGTTCAAGGAGATAGTACATATTTACCTGGCGAAATTGTTGATAGAATTAAATTTGAAAATACTAACGAACAACTTGTTAAAGATGGTAAAAATCCTGCTGTTGGTGAAAGAGTTTTAATGGGAATAACTAAAGCCTCACTTCAAACAGAATCATTTATTTCAGCTGCTTCTTTCCAAGAAACAACAAGAGTTTTAACAGACGCTGCTATTAAAGGTAAAGTAGATAAACTATCAGGATTAAAAGAAAATGTAATTGTTGGTAGATTAGTTCCTGCCGGAACTGGATCTGTTAAAAATTTGTGGAACAAGAAAGCTCGTTTAGATGATGAAAAATTCATTGCTGAGAACGAGAAGATTGAACAAGCAGAAAGCCCTGTAAATCAATAAAAATTCGTCATTTTTCCACGTCTTTTAATTTGACAAATGGAATTTCTATAGTATTTTGTGCGTGTTTTTGGTTGGAATGTAGTGACTTGTGCACTAAACGCTGCCACAAATAACCTGACAGTTATTTCATCTAAAATCAAAATTATATAAGAAAATTTTATGCCAACAATTAACCAGTTGTTAAGAAAAGGACGAGATAAACAAATTGCTAGGAATAAAGTTCCAGCATTACAAAAACAACCTTTGAAAAGAGGTGTTTGTGTAAAAGTTTATACAACCACTCCTAAGAAACCAAACTCGGCATTAAGAAAAGTTGCAAGAGTTAGATTATCAAATGGTTTTGAAGTTACAGCATATATTCCTGGAGAAGGACATAATTTACAAGAACACTCAGTAGTATTAATAAGAGGTGGACGTGTCAAAGATTTACCTGGTGTGAGATATCACATACTTCGTGGTAATTTAGATACCCAAGGAGTTGCTAACAGAAAACAGAGACGTTCTTTATATGGAACGAAAAAAGGTAAATAACTATGTCTCGAAAAAGAAAAGCTCCTAAAAAAATTCCAATTGTAGATCCTAAATATAAATCAGTAATAATTCCAAAATTAATCAATTCTATAATGTTAGATGGTAAAAAAACTATCGCAGAAAAAATTGTTTATGATGCAATTGATAAAATTAAATCAAAATCAAAAGATGAACCATTAACAGTATTTAATGATGCAATAAATAATGTAAGGCCAACTGTTGAGGTTAGATCGAGACGTGTAGGTGGAGCTACTTATCAAGTTCCAGTAGAAGTTAAATCAAAAAGATCACAAGCGTTAGCATTAAGATGGATTATTGATGCATCAAGAAAAAGAAAAGATAAAAAAATGTCTGATAAGTTATTTAATGAAATATTTGATGCTTATCAAAATAGAGGTTCAGCAATTAAAAAGAAGGAAGATACACATAAAATGGCAGAGTCAAACAAAGCTTTTGCTCATTTTAGATGGTAGTTAATATGGCAAAAACTCATCCACTAAATAAATATAGAAATATTGGGATCATGGCTCATATAGACGCTGGCAAAACTACAACTACAGAAAGAATTTTATATTATACAGGAAAGAGTCATAAAATCGGAGAAGTTCATGATGGTGCTGCCACAATGGATTGGATGGAACAAGAGCAGGAAAGAGGTATTACAATAACATCAGCTGCAACTACTTGTTTTTGGAGAGAGCATAGAATTAATATTATTGATACCCCGGGCCATGTTGATTTTACAATTGAAGTTGAAAGATCTCTTAAAGTTTTGGACGGAGCTGTCGCAGTATTTGATGGTGTTGCTGGAGTTGAACCACAATCTGAAACAGTGTGGAGACAAGCAGATAAATACAAAGTTCCTAGAATTTGTTTCGTTAATAAACTTGATAGAACTGGGGCAGATTTCTTTAGATGTGTAGATATGATTAAAGATAGACTTGGTGCTAAACCTTTAGTTATGCAGATTCCAATAGGAATAGAGGCCTCTTTACAAGGAGTTGTAGACTTAGTTAAAATGAAAGCAATTGTATGGAAAAATGAAGATCTAGGTGCTGAATGGGAAGAAAAAGATATTCCAGATGATCTAAAAGAAATTTGTCAAAAATACAGACAAGAATTAGTTGAGACAGCTGTTGAGCAGGATGAAAAATTAATGGAAGCCTATTTAGGTGGTGAGGAAATTAAACAAGAAGATTTGATTAAATGTGTAAGAAAAGGATGTTTAAATTTCGAGTTCGTTCCAGTTTTAACAGGTTCTGCTTTTAAAAACAAAGGTGTTCAACCATTATTAGATGCTGTTGTAGATTACTTGCCAAGTCCAGAGGATCTTGGATCTATAATGGGGACAAAACCAGGATCTGATGAGGAAATTGAAATGAAGTTTGAGGATAGTGCCCCTTTTTCAGCTTTAGCTTTTAAAGTAGCAACAGATCCATTTGTAGGA
>CACLSX010000032.1 GCA_902609705.1 uncultured Pelagibacteraceae bacterium | reverse complement strand
GTATTTTGTCTTTTTCAACACTTTCAGCTGCTGCAAATCTATATTGATGATTAAATGCAGCTCCCATTCCAAGAATTAAGCAAGATAGACAAAATAAATTAAAACTTTTCTGACTGATTGCAAAAGCAGCAAGTAGTGCAGAACATGAACTTCCTATAGCCGCAAATACAAAACCATTTCTCCTTCCAATTTTACTCATAATATTTGCCGCTAAGACAGTAAAACTTGCAGTTCCAACTACAAATAAAGCAGTTGGTAAGGTTGATAAAGATTGATTTGAGCTAATTTGAGAACCAACTATTCCGCTAAGAAATACTGTTATTGTTGCTGTGGTAAAACCAAATATCTGACTTAACGTAAGTAAGGATAAATTTCTGTTCATATTTAGCGATAATATATTTCTGCTGTTATTTAAATATCTATATAGATGTTTTGTATTTTAATATAGAAGATATTATTTAAATTATGATTGGAATATTAGGTGGCATGGGAACTCAAGCGGGCTTAGACTTTTGTGATAAGCTTGCAAAATTAAACAGAGGAAAATTAGATCAAAAATATCCGATGTTTGTCCTCTATAATAAATCAAATACACCACGAAGAGCAGAGAATTTAAAGCAATACAAAAATGTTTTAAAAGAATTAATTGCTGGTTGTCGAATGCTTGAAAAAAATAAATGCAAGTTTATTGTAATGCCATGTAACACAGCACACTATTGGCATGAAGATATTCAAAAAAAAATATCTGTACCATTTCTTAGTATGCCAAAAGAAGTATATTTAAACACACAAAAAAGATTTAAGAAAGATTCAACTATAGGATTGTTATGTACTGAGGCTACTTTAGACACAAAAATCTACCATAAGTATTTTGAAAAAAATTATAATTTGATAAGTCCGAGTGAAAGATTACAAAAGAGTTCAGTAAATACTGCTATTAAATATGTAAAAAAAGGTAAAGTAAAAGATGCTGAAAAAGCTTTAAGACCAGCGGTTAAATTTTTAATGAAAAAAAAATGTAAAAAAATAATTCTTGGTTGTACAGAACTACCAATAGCTATTTTTGCTTACAAATCTTTTAAAAAAGCAAAAGACTCTAAAATATTTGTTGATCCAAATCTTTTGTTAGCTCAAGTTTGTATGAAAAAATATAAAAGTTTAAAATAAATTTAATTTTTTTTATTGCAAATAAAGTATAATTTTCTTGGAAACGATCCTTCTTCAAAATAGTCAATACTTATGTTTTTAAATCCACTTGTTAAATTAAGTATTTTATCTTTTGAAAAAAAATGAATAATAAATCCATCTATTTCATATAGATCTTCTCCTCTATGAATTCCTTTTTTATAGTCCCCATCATCAGTATTTCTGACTGTGTAAATATTTATTCCACCTGGTTTTAAAATTCTATGAATCTCGCTATTAAGTTTGTCCAAATCTTTCTGAGTTAAAGCCATGCAATAAAGCATATGTGAATAACAAGCATCAACTGAATTACTCTCAAATGGCAAGTCCTCTCTTATATCAAATTTTAATGTAGAAATTGAAGATGTTAGATTTTCTTTTTTTATTTTTTCATTGATAACTTTAATTCCATTTTCACTATAGTCTAATGCCGTCACGTTTATCGAATTCTTTCCAAAGTAAATGCTATCTCTTCCTAGACCTGCTCCTAGCTCAACAATTTTAGAATAATTGTTTTCTTTGAAAATATTTAAAGCTTTTTTTGCAGGTAAACTTGGTTCTAAACCAAACATCTCAGGCTTATTTGAGAAATTAGTTTCCCAATGCTGAGATTGTCGGTTTAAAATATTTTTATCCAATTTACTTAGAAGGATCTGGAACCTTTCTTAGATAAGGTTTTACAGTTTCCCATCCATCTGGATATATTTTTTTAGCTTCGTCATCTTTAATCGCTGGCAAAATAACAACATCCTCTCCCTTTTTCCAATTAGCAGGAGTAGCTACTTTATGTTTAGCTGTTAGCTGCATAGAGTCTATTGCACGCAAAATCTCTAAAAAGTTTCTTCCAGTTGCCATAGGATACGTAAGATATAATCCAATTCTCTTATCAGGTCTGATTACAAAAATTGTTCTTACAGTTTCATTATCAACTGCAGTTCTACCCATTGATGTTGTTCCAGCATCTGCTTCCAGCATATTAAATAATTTTGCTACTTTTAAATCTTCATCAGCAATAATTGGATAATTTGGTTTTGTACCAGATACATCTTTAATATCATCTAACCATTTTTTATGATCCTCTACCCCGTCAACGCTTAAACCAATCACTTTGACATTTCTTTTATCGAACTCATCTTTCATTAAACCTAAAGCACCAAGTTCTGTAGTACAAACTGGTGTAAAATCTTTAGGGTGTGAAAAAATAACTCCCCAACTATCACCTAACCATTCGTGGAAAGAAATATCTCCTTCAGTTGTTTTAGCTTGAAAATCAGGACACATACTATTTATTTTTAACATTGTCTCCTCCTTATAAAAAAAATATTATATGAAAGATTGTTTTGCTAAGCAAACTTTTATAAAGTTAGGTATTTATGATATTTGAACAACTTTTCGATCAAAAATCTTCTACGTACACTTATATAATTGCAAGTGGGGAAGGTAGAGAAGCATTAATAATTGATCCGGTCATTGAACATTCTGATGAGTATTCAACTATATTAAATAATTTAGATCTTAAACTTGTTAAAGTAATTGATACTCACATTCATGCTGATCATATCTCAGCGTTAAATGAATTAAATAAAAGAACAAACTGTATAAGAGTTATGGGAGAAAAATCTAAATCAGAAGTGATAGATCTAAGAATTAAAGATGGTGAAAAAATTAAAGTTGAAGAAGTTGAACTTCAAGCAATTTATACTCCTGGTCATACTGACTGCTCTTATAGTTTTTTGATGAATGATAGAGTTTTTACTGGAGATACACTTTTAATAAATGGAAGTGGTAGAACAGATTTTCAAAATGGTAATGCTTACGATGCTTATGATTCTATATTTAATAAATTATTAAAATTACCCGAAAAAACTCTCGTATTTCCAGCTCATGATTATAATGGCAAGAAATTTTCCACTATTGAAAATGAAAAAAATAATAATCCAAGATTACAAGTAAGTTCAAAGGAAGAATACGCGGATATAATGAATAATCTAAATCTTGCAAATCCAAAAATGATGGATGTCGCAGTGCCAGCTAATGTAAAAGGGCTTACTTTAGACAATATTAATTAACTTTAAATTCCAACATTAATAACTATATAGGCAGTCTATGAATGACTATTTGAAATCAATTATTGATAGGGATCCAGCAGCAAGATCTAAGTTAAGTGTAATATTAACTTACCCCGGCGTTAAGGCTGTATTTTTTCACAGAATTGCAAATTTTTTTGCTACTGCAAAATTTGATCTTATCGCAAGAATAATTTCTCAATTTTCAAGATTTTTAACTGGTATTGAAATTCATCCAAGAGCAAAGATAGGTAAAAATTTATTTATTGATCACGGTATGGGCGTTGTTATAGGTGAAACATCTGACATTGCAGATAACGTAACAATTTATCATATGGTTACTTTAGGTGGAATATCTCCAAGCATAAATTCCAATGATCAAAGAGAAATTAAAAGACACCCTACTCTTCATGATAATGTTGTTGTTGGTTCAGGAGCGCAGATTTTGGGGCCTGTTGTTGTAGGGAAAAATGCAAGAATTGGAGCTAATGCAGTTGTCACAAAAAATGTTCCTGAAAATGCTGTTATGGTAGGAATACCTGCTAAGAATGTTGGAACAGCAACTGAAGAATTTAAACCTTATGCTGTTACAAATGGCAATGAGGAAAAAGAATAATGAAAAATTACAAGGATGATTTTATCCAATCAATTGGAAATACTCCTTTAATAAAACTAAAAGCTGCATCTGAAATAACTGGTTGTAATATTTATGGTAAAGCCGAATATTTAAATCCAGGAGGATCTGTAAAAGACAGAGCAGCACTTGCTTTAATAAGAGATGCTGAGCAAAAAAAATTAATATCTAAAGGTGGAATAATTGTAGAAGGAACTGCAGGAAACACTGGTATTGGTTTATGCCTTATTGGAAATTCACTAGGTTACAAGACAATTATTGTAATGAATGATAATCAAACTCAAGAAAAAAAAGATACATTAAGAAATATTGGTGCAGATTTAAAATTAGTTCCACCAAAACCTTATAAAGACGAAAATAATTTTGTTAAAGTTGCCGCTAGAATGGCTGAAGAGCTAAAAAGTTCAAATAATCACGGAGTTGTTTGGGCAAATCAATTTGATAATACAGCAAACTCAAAAGGTCATTACAATACAACGGGTCCTGAGATATGGGAGCAAACAGAAGGTAAAGTTGATGGATTTGTATGTTCTTCTGGAACTGGAGGAACAATTGGTGGAGTAAGTAGTTTTTTAAAAGAAAAAAATAAAGATATACAAATTTATCTATCAGATCCAAAGGGATCCTCTCTATACAATCACATTGAAAACGGCGAGTTAAAAGCTGAAGGCGGATCAATAACTGAAGGCATTGGATCCAGCAGAGTAACTGCTAATTTTGCAGAAGCAAAAATAGATGGAGCCTTTTCAATTGAAGATAAAGAGTCTTTGCCAATACTATATGATTTAATCAAAAATGAAGGTTTAAGTCTTGGAACAAGTTGTGGAGTAAATATTGCAGGCGCAATAAGATTGGGTAAAAAACTAGGCCCAGGAAAAACTATTGTGACTATTCTTTGCGACAAATCAGACAGATACAACTCAAAGATGTTTAATAAACCTTTTTTAATTGAAAAAGGTTTACCTTATCCCGATTGGATATAATCACGCATATCTGGTTTGTTATAAAACCATTACACTCTTCTAAAAATTAATCTCATACTATTAGAAAGGTTTTATGAAAAAAATAATTTTAGTATTAATCTTAAGTTTACTTGCAGCTAATGTTTATGCAGATAGCCATGTAAAGAGAATTTTATCAACAAGTCAAACAGGAATGGGAAATGATATTGTATACCCTACTGGAAAAGCAAAAATAACAGCTTTTGAATTTACTGTACCTGTAGGAGCTCCAGTAACTCCTCATACGCACTCATTTCCAGTTTTAATTATGATCCAGCAAGGTGAAATTGAATTAATTCATGAAGGAAAAACCCAAGTATTCAAAGCTGGTGATGCATTTGTTGAAGATGTTGGAATTGTACACGAGTCGAAAAATATTGGAAATGTTCCAGTTAAAGCGATTGTAGTTGCAATTGGAGTTGAAGGTCAAAAAATTATGACTCCAGTTAAATAGAAAGGAAAAAGAAATGATCATAAAAATAGAAGAAAATATAAAATCATTTTCATCTTGGACTAATATGGTAAAAGCAAATGCTGAAAAAATTAAAGGATTTGGTGCTACTATTATCTTTGCTGGTGTATCTAAAGAAGACCCTACAAAATTTACTGTAATCGTTAAGTATGCAACCATGGAAGGTTTTGAAGCATTTAAAAATGACAAAGAACTTCATGCAGCAAGAGCTGAAGCAGGTGTGGATTTAGATTCAGCAAAGGTTACACCAATGCATGAAGATTTTATGGAAAATTTTAGTGGATAAACAATCAATATAAAGAAAGGATAAAAGATGGAAACAGAAACATTAGTCGTAGCTCACCTTAAAGAAGGGATGCTAGAAAAGTTTATGGGCTTTATGCAATCAGATGCTGGGATGGCAGAGAGATCGAAAGTTGCAAATGTATCAAAAACAATTGGAACAGTTGCACCTGACAAAAAAACAGTAATGTTTAAAATTTTTGTGATCGATAAAGCTGCTCTAAAAGCGTTCATAGATGGAAGTAATCCAGTATCAGGTCCAGTTATGAAAGAAGTTATGGAAAGTTACAGTGTCTACGAATTAAATAAAGTAGATATGTAATAATTTTTGTAATAAGGTTTGTAATGCCTTCAGGATATATCATATTAAATATTAATGTGCTAAATCCTGAAAATTACAAAGAGTATTTGGAAAAAGCTCCTCCAACTGCTCAAATGTTTGGTGGCGAATACATTATAAGAGGTGGCGAAAATGAAGTCATTGAAGGTGAGTGGAAATATCCAAGAACTGTTGTAATTAAATTCCCATCTTATGAAAAAGTTTTTGAGTGGTACAATTCAGAAATATATAAACCTATCAGACAAATTAGATTAGATAATACAGTATCAAATACATTAATAATTAAAGGAGCATAAAGGAGAAAAAAATGTCAATATTAGAAAAATATAGTGCTGCAATTAAAAATAAAGATGAAGCAGCAATGAACGAACTTTTGCATGATGATTTTAAATTCACAATGCATAAATCGGGGAGTGTTTTAACTAAAGGTGATGTTATTAAATGGGCAATGAGTGGTGATATCAAACAAGATAAAACTAGAATTGTTTATGAAAATGATGAAGTTGGTGTTCACCATGCGTTCGTAACATTTGATGACGGTAATGTAGAAGCAGTTATGGCAGTCTACAAATACCAAGATGGTAAAATGATTAGTTTAGAGACTGGCGCAACGCCAATGCCAAAATAAGTGAACAACATAGATTTTTATTTTTCTATTGGAAGTACTTATACCTATCTTTCCGTTACTCGAGCACTAGAAGCAGAAAAACAACATCAAATTAAGTTTAGCTGGACTCCTTTTAGTGTGAGAGCAATAATGAAAGAAATGAACAATGTTCCCTTTCCTAAAGAAAAAAAAAATAAAGTAGATTACATGTGGAGGGACATAGAAAGACGAGCAAAAAATTATGGATTTTTTGCCAAAACACCAGTCCCTTACCCTTTAACAGAATTTGATTTAGCTAATAAAATTGCAATATTAGGTTTAAAAAATAACTGGGGTATAGATTACGTTCAGCTTACGTATAAACGATGGTTTCAAGAAGGAAAAGAGCCTGCTGTTGAACCTAACTTGAGTGAAATCTGCGAAACACTAAGCTTAGATAAAGAAAAGATTGTTTCAGAGGCAAGCTCTGAGGAAATAAATAATATTTATTTATCAAATACAGAAAAAGCTAGAAAAAATAAAATATTTGGAAGTCCGTCATTTGTTGTAAAAAATGAAATATTCTGGGGAGATGATAGAATGGAAGATGCAATAAAATGGTCGAAGGCAAATGAATAATATAACTGCTTATATAATTTTATTAATCGCAGTAATTCTTGGAACAGCATCAAATAGTTTTGCTAAAAGTGCTCAAGGTTTTACATTATTAATACCTAGTATAATCACAGCGGTAACAATTGTCGGATGCATGTATACTTTGTCTTTAGTTATGAAAAGTATACCAGTTGGAATAACATATGCCTCTTTTGCAGGCTTGTGTATAATTGCAACAGCTGCTGTTGGTGTTATAAAATTTAACCAAGTACCAAATTTTTATACAATAATTGGATTGATTTTAATTATATCGGGCGTCTTAATAGTTAACTTATTAGGAACAAATAAATGAAACCATTATCTGGTTATATTTATTTGGTATTAGCTATATCAACAGGAATTGCTGCAAATAGTTTTGCTAAAATTTCAGATGGATTTTCAAAATTAACTCCAACAATATTATCAATAACTTTTATGTGTATAACTATGTATGGACTTGCAAAAGCAATGTCTATGATACCAGTAGGTTTTACTTATGCTACTTATAGTGGGATAACAGTGGCTGCTATTTTAGTCTTCGGTATGATTAAATATAACCAGATACCAAATATGTACGGGTTAATTGGGATTTTTTTAATAGTTATTGGTGTTGTAATGGTTAATTATCTTGGAAGAATTAATTAGCTCTTATTTAATAATAAAATTAGTACACCTACTACAAATATAATTATCCCTAAAATTTCTGTAATTTTGACTTTTTCTTTAAACATATACTTTGAAGACACATAGCTAAATAATAATTCTATTTGGCCGATAGCTCTAACAAATGAAGACTGTATTAACGTAAAAGCATAAAACCAAGATAATGTTGCAAGAAATCCAGCTAATCCTGCTGTCAAACATTCATACTTGTTTTCATATAACTTTTTAAACTGTGACTTTTCAAATATAATTAAATAAATAGTAACTAATGTTGTTTGTATAACTAGACCAAAAAAGAGTGTTGCTATAGCTTTTTCAAAGTTATTACTAAAATTTTCCAATGTTAATGCTGCTGCTCTAAAATATACAACGCTTAAACCCAGGAATAGCCCTGCGGATAAACCAATTAAAGTTGTTTTTGAAAATAAGTTTTTTAGAAATAAACTTAAGTCTTTAATCGATAGTATAATTACTCCAATTGTAGATACGATAATACCTGTTATTCCAAATTTATTTAATTTGTCTCCTATTATCAAATATTCAAAAATTGCAACCTGAATAACCTCAGTCTTACTTAATGAAGTTCCAACTACAAAATTAGCAAATCTAAATAAGTAAAGTAAAACAAATGTAAAAATTATTTGGAAAATTGAACCTAATAATACGTTAAATATAAATTTTTTTTGACTTAGAATTTCAGGGATTACATTTAAGTCTTGAAAATACAAAAAAAATAAAATTGTCCCAAATGGTAATGCAAAAGCAAATCTTACATAAGTAGATGCAATA
>CACLSX010000031.1 GCA_902609705.1 uncultured Pelagibacteraceae bacterium | reverse complement strand
TTTTAGCTCGAAGTGCTAATAACATTGCACTTGAGGGTAGAGAAATGGTTAGAATAGCACTTGCAGAGTTCCCAGACGTGGAAACTGCTAAAAAATGTTACGATTCTGACGAATATGTTGAGGCAAGAACATATCTTAAAGGTAATGTGGTTAGAGAACATATGATATTTGAAGGAATGGAATAACTTAGAAAAGGGGCAAATATGAAGGCATATTGGGTGAGTTTGTATACAGAGATTTCAGATCAAGATAACCTAAAGAAATATGGTGAAAATGCAATAACGGTTATAAAAAAATTTGGTGGTGCTCCTGTAGTTAGAGGAGGCAAACTAAAATATTATAGTGGTGACAAAATATTAAGGACTGTCATTTGGGAATTTCCCAGTTATGACATGGCCATATCTTGTCATGACTCAGAAGATTATTTAAAAGCTTGGTCTTATGCAGAAAAAACTACAAAAAGACATATGTTTATTGTGGAGGGTACTAATACTGAATAGTATCGTCATCAATTGAACGCCACAAATACCAAGTGGCAACAGAGCAGTATGGAGAAAATCTTTTTTGAAGCTTTTTTACAAAAATTTGAGGTGGAAAATATTTTTTTTTATAGTTGTTTGATATTGCTCTTAATAACCCAATATCCTGAACTGGCCAGATATTAGACCTATTATAAGTAAATAACAAAATCATCTCTGCTGACCATCTTCCAATTTGTCTTAAAGTTGATAGGTATATAATTGCTTCTTCATCGCTCATTTTCGAAATTAATCTTGGATTAAAACTTTTATCTTTAAATTTTTGAGACATTTCCAAGATACCCCTTATTTTTTGACGACTAAGACCACATTTTTTAAGTTGTGACATTTTAAGCTTTGAAACAATTTTTGGATTAATTTTTTTTTTACATGCCAATTCAAATTTTTTGAAGACAGAGTCTGCAGCAGCAACACTTATTTGTTGTCCTATTATACTTTTACATAAAGAATAAAAGACATCTTTTCTAGTAGTTAAATTATTATCTTTATATTTTTTAATCAATGATCTCATAATACTATCTTTTTTTGAAAGATATATTCTAGCTTTTTTCCAATATGTCGGTGCCTTACTCATTTCTACTTACCGTTACTTGTTTATTTAAATATATTTCTCTTCGAAATATAATGATTGATGATATTATTACCAGTGAAGCACCCATCAATGTTTTAATTGTGGGAATTTCATCCCAAATAAAATATCCAAAAGATATTGCAAATATTAATCCTAAATATTTAAGAGGTGTAACCAGAGAAACCTCGGATAATTTATATGATTGACTTAATAATAAATTAGCTGTTCCTCCCAACAAGCCAATTGTACATAATAGTACGAAATCATTGAAAGTTGGCATGATCCACCCAAATGGTATTGATAAAACTCCAACAATTGTAATTGCAAAAGAAAAAAAGAATGAGATCAACCAGACTGGTTCTGTGGATGAAAGTTTTCTAATTGTAATTGCAACGTAAGACATTCCAATACAAAAGATTATTGGAAATAAATAATAAATATTTAAGCTAGAAAATCCTGGTTGGGTAATTACTAAAACACCAATAAAACCAACAAATACTGCGGCCCATCTATATACTCCTACTTTCTCACTTAGTAAAAATATTGATAGCAAAGTTGTAAATATAGGTGCAGCAAATGAAATACTTGTCACTGTTGCAAGTGGTAGGTTTCTTAGTGCCAAAAATATTGCAGCTAAAGCTATCAGTCCTGAACAACATCTAATTAAATGTAATCCTGGTCTATTTGTTTTGTAAAAATCTCTAAATCTTGTCTTGGGAACTAAAAAAATTATTGGCAAAATACCAAATAGACCTCTAAAGAACATTACCTGTCCAATTGGATAATCTGATGACCACTTGACTATTACATCCATAAATGAAAAGGCACATATTGATAAAAACATGTAAAAAAAGCCTAATTGATTTTTGGAAAGCATGATAATAACTTTAGATTAATTAAAATTTTTAGCAATGGAAATAGCAACTTTAGCACTTGGATGTTTTTGGGGACCCGAAATAAAATTTAGCAAGTTAGATGGAGTAATAAATACAGAGGTTGGATATTGTGGAGGTAATACTGAGAAGACATCTTATAAAGAAGTGTGTTATGGTGACACCAATCACGCAGAAGTAGTTAAAGTTGAATTTGACAATACTAAAATTTCTTATGAAGAAATAATAAGAAACTTTTTTGAATTTCATGATCCAACTACTTTAAACCGGCAAGGTCCAGATGTAGGTACTCAGTATAGAAGTGAAATATTTGTTCATGATGAAAATCAAAATAAAATTGCTAACAAAATATTGAAAGAAATTAATGAAAAATTTAAGGGTAAAATCGTTACCAAAATATCAAAATCAAAAAATTATAACAAAGCCGAAGATTATCATCAGAAATATTTGGAAAAAAGTTTCTAATGTCACTTATATCAACTGAGTGGCTAGAAAAAAATCTCTCAAATGTAAAAATAATTGATAGCTCTTGGCATATGCCTGCAACAAAAAGAAGTGGTAAAGAAGAATTTAATAAAGAGCATATACCAAATGCAATTTTTTTTGATATCGACAAAAATTGTAATAAATCAACCGACTTACCACATATGTTAACGGACATTAGTTCGTGGGAAAGTATACTATCATCTATGGGCATATCTAACGAAGACGATATTGTGATTTATGATAATTCTGATGTTTTAAGTGCTTGTAGAGTATGGTTTAATTTAATTTACTTTGGCCATGATAAAAAGAAAGTACATGTTTTAGATGGAGGTTTTAATAAATGGAAAAAAGAAAAAAGAATAACTTCTGCTAATAATATAATTATTCAAACAACTAGCTATAAAGCAAGAGAAAATAATGGAATGGTTAAGAGCAAAGATCAGATTGACCAAAATATAATTAAAAAAAAATTTGATTTAGTTGATGCGAGAAGCAAAGATCGTTTTAATGGCACAACTCCAGACCCAAGAAAAAATGTAAGAAGTGGTTCAATACCTAATTCAATTTGCTTACCGTTTAAAACCCTTATCAATGACGATTTTACTTTTAAAAGTAAATCTGAAATTTCTTCTTATTTTAAAGATTTATCTTTAAATGACCCAGTAAATGTAGTGTTTTCGTGCGGTTCTGGGATCACAGCATGTGTTTTGGCACTTGCATATTCTCAAGTAAATAATAAGTATCTTCCAATCATTTATGATGGTTCATGGGCTGAATATGGTAAAATATAAAATATGAAAAGATCAACAAAAATTACAAGCATAATAATAATTTTCTTTTTAATTATAGCTACAGTGATTGTTGGTAGAACAATGATTGGAAATCATTTTAAGAAGAAATTTAGTAAAAGACCACCTCCAGGAATAATTGTTACTGCAGCTAAAAATAGAGTTTTTGAAAATTTAATAAGCACATACGGAACAGCAAGACCATTTAAAACACAATCCTATAAAATTGAAAAGTATGAAATACTTAAACCTATCAACTTTAATCAAAAAGTAAAAAAAGGTGATGTAATTGCAGAACTTAAAAATAGAAAAATTACTGCTCAGTTTGATGGAACAATTGGAAAAAGAGAATTTTCAGAAGACATCGAAGTTTCAAAATCTTCAATCTTAGTTAATCTCGAAAATACCAGCATTATCTATTGTGATGTAGATATACCTGAAATGTTTGTACCATTTATTAAGGTTGGTTTACCTGTTGATATAAAATTTTCTGGATACAAAGATAAAACATATAAAGGTCAAGTTGACTCTTTAGCTAGTCGAATTAGTGAGGATACTAGATCATTACCAACAAGGATAAAAATGGACAATACATCTGGTGAAATTTTGCCTGGTTCATTTTTAGAAATTTCAATAAAATATAATACAAGAGAAAGCTTAAGTATCCCAGATACCAGTACAATAGTGGAAGGTGATAATATATTTATCTATAAAGTTGACGAAAAAAATAAAGTATTAAAAACAAATATTGATACCGGCGATAGATACCTTGGTTTTGTTGAAGTTTTAAATGGTCTAAAAGTTGGTGACAAAGTTGTTGCTGAGGGTACAAAAAAAGTCAGACCAAATTTAACAATAAGACCTATAAAAAAAGGTGCTAAAGTAGCTAATCAAAACAAATCTGGTTGGGGTGGAAAAAAGAAAAAAGATACTAGAGAAAACAAGAATGGTATGTTTGCGTGGTTACAAAAATTAAATATATTTAAAAAGTCTGAGTCTGAAAAACAAGAAAATAAAAAATAATTAATACATGTATATAACTGAAGTTAGTATTAAAAGACCTGTCGTTGCATGGGTAATGTCAATGATACTAATTATTTTTGGAATTTTTGTATTTTGGGAATTACCTGTTAGAGAATTACCAGATGGTATTCAGCCTCCAGTGGTACAGGTACAAACCGATTATAAATCTGCTTCAGCTGAAATTGTTGATGAAGAGATAACACAAAAAATAGAAGATGTTATAGGAGGAGCGGAAGGAATTAAGAACATTGACTCTAGTTCACTTAATGGAAGAAGTAGAATAAATATTTATTTTAATACAGATATAGATTTAGATGATGCAGCAAATGACATAAGAGAAAGAGTATCAAGAGTTGCGGACAATTTGCCAGATCAAGCAAACCCGCCTCAAATTTTGAAACAAGCAGCAGGTTTTACAACTACAATGTGGGTTGCGCTATCGTCACCAACTTGGAATGATTTAGATTTGGGTGACTATGCTGAAAGATATCTTATAGATGCTTTTTCGAGTGTACCAAATGTTGGTAGAATTTTAGTCGGTGGATTAAGAGAGCTAAGTGTAAGAGTTTGGGTAGATCCTATCAAATTAGCAGCCAATAATCTTACTATCCAGGAAGTCGAGAGAGCATTAAGAAATGAAAATATAAATATCCCTGCTGGAACTTTAGAAGCTAGTAACAAAGATTTAACTCTTAATATTGATAAGTCTTACTCTAACATTGAAACAATCAAGCAGCTTCCTCTTAAGAAAAACAAAGATAAAGTCACAACCCTTTCTGATATTGCAAATATTGAGCTTGGTCCAGTTTCTGAGAAAACTTTATTTAAAGCTCAAAGAAAAAATGCAGCTAATTTAAAAACAGTTGGGATTGGAATATACGCAAAAAGTGGAGCATCAACTGTCGAACTTTCAAATCAAATTAAAGAGAAAATAAACGTCTTAAATCAATCTTTACCAGATGGTTTAAAGTTAGAAATAGCATTTAATAGAGCAACTTACGTAGGAACTGCAATACAGGAAGTTTATAAAAGTTTAATAATTGCTTTTATTTTGGTTGTGGTAATAATTTACTTATTTTTAGGAAACCTAAAAGCTGTAATTGTACCAGCTGTAGCTTTGCCAGTAAGTTTAATTGGTTCGTTTTTAGGTTTATATATATTTGATCTTTCTATAAATATATTTGTTCTCCTAAGTTTTATTTTAGCAATTGGAATAATAACTGATGACTCTGTAATAATGACAGATGCAATTTATACAAGAATTGAAAAAGGAGAAACGCCACTTGTAGCTGCTTATAAAGGCTCAAGACAAATAACATTTGCGATAATAGCTACAACTTTAATCTTAGTTGCAGTTTTTTTACCTTTAATTTTTATTGAGGGTATAGCTGGTACCTTGTTTAAGGAAACTGCAATAGCACTATCTTTCTCAATAGTTGTTTCTTCATTTGTGGCTTTAACCCTTTCACCAATGTTAGGAAGTAAGTTTTTAAATAAAAAAGAAAAAATTAATTTTTTTGTAAAAAAATTCAATAATGGGTTTAAATCTTTTACAGAATTTTATACCGACACCTTAAAATTTTGGATTAATAAACAGAAAACAATTTCAATATTTATAATTCTATTAATTGCAGCTTCAGTTTATTTATTTAACTTTACTAAAAAAGAATTGATACCATTAGAAGATAGAGGGGCTTATTTAATAATTGGTTCTACAGATGAAGGAAGTTCATTCGAGTACACACAAGAAAAAGCCCAAATAATTGAGGGAAGAATATTAAAATTGTTACAAGCAGAAGACAGCCCTTACCAAAGGTTAATTATGAGGGTACCTGGTTTCGGTAGGTCCGCAACTTCATATAATACTTTTATTATAATTGCACTTTTAGATGAATGGAAAAATAGAGAAAAGAGTACACAAGTTGTGTTAAGAGAAGCTATTGGACAAGTTGTTAGTGTGCCTGAGACCTTTGCGTTTCCTATATCACCTCAATCTATAAGAGTTTCTAGCTATAATAAACCAGTTCAAATGGTGATTTATGGAACAAGTTATGAAGAGTTAGAGCAAATTCAAAGTCAAGTTTTAAGAGAGCTTAGAAGAAATAGAAATATGTTTAGAATTGAAAGTGATTACACAAAAAATAAACCTGAAGTAAAATTAATCACAAATAAAAATCGAGCAAATGATTTAGGAGTTTCAATAGAAAATATTGGTAGAACTCTCGAAACATTATACGGTGGAAAGAGGGTTACAACATATAATAAAGAGGGAAGAGAATACCCCATAATTCTTCAGCAATATTTAGCAGATAGACGAGATAAAGATGGGTTATCAAAGATTTTTGTAAGATCTGAAACTACCGGAAAATTAGTATCTGTTGCAAGTTTGGTAGAATTTGAAGAGAAAGGAACCGCTGAATCATTACCTAGATATAATAGACAACGTGCAGTAACTATCTCAGCAGCTTTATCTGAAGAATATACATTATCTGAAGCTATAAAATATTTAGAAGATGTAATGTTACGAGTTGCTCCTCAAAATCAAATAACTTGGAAAGGTAAGTCTGAAGAACTAAAAGAGACTAGTAACGAAATATTTCTTATTTTCGCTTTAGCATTAATAACTGCATATTTAGTTATGGCTGCTACTTTTAATTCGTTTGTCCATCCTTTTATTATTATATTGACTGTTCCTCTTGCGGTATTCGGAGGTCTTGTATTTATTTTATTTCTAAATAGTTCGATAAATATATTTTCACAAATTGCATTGATTATATTAATCGGTATATCCACAAAAAATAGTATTCTTATCGTTGACTATACTAATCAAATTCGAACAACTGGCGCAAAAATTGAGGAAGCATTGATGGAAGCTTGTAAATTAAGAATAAGACCAATCATAATGACTTCATTAAGCACCATGATTGCAATGTTACCTCTTATAGTAGGTAACATAGGTCCGGGCGCAGGTGAAGCATCAAGATTGGCAGTTGGATCAACAATTTTTGGTGGAATGATTATTTCTACATTCTTTACATTATACGTAACGCCAACTATGTATTTAACACTAGCAAAAAATACCAAGAGAATAGACGCGGTAGATCTAGAACTAGAAAAGCAATTGATTAAAAAATAATATATTTGCTAGTAGTTAAAGATTTACTACATTTATTAAGCTGCTTCTTGAATTTGTTTGAATATCCCTCTACCTTTTTTGCCAATACTATAACTTTTTGATTACTTTTATAATTTTTATAATTTCCCCAACCTTCATGATAAGCAATATATTGTCTAAAAGAATCTTTTTTCGAAACTTTTAAAATTTTTTCTGTTTTACTTGTATACCATCCAATAAAATCAACACTATCTTTAAATCTAGTTCTTAAAGCATATTTATTTCCAGTCTCATCTTTATATTGTTTCCAAGTACCTTTAATAGCTTGTGAGTATCCAAATGAGCTAGAAGGTCTTTTATAAGGTATAACTTTAAATAATTTTTGACGCGCAGGCTTAGCAAGCCAGTCAAAATCAGATTCCATTTTTATTATTGCTAATTGTAAGTTGATTGGTGTTCCCCACTTTTTTTCAGTTTTTTTCGCGTGTTTATACCAAAGATATCTCTCAGAAAATATTGAACAGCCATCTGCTGTATTTTGAGGTATCGATGAGCAAGCAGATAAAAATAATAGACCAAAATATAAAAAATACTTTCTAAAAAGAATCATAATTTAATATAAATTATCTATTATTTTTTCTCCATATCCATGGATAATCAAATTCCATACTCCATAAACCTAACTTATTATTTTTTGCATAAATTTGATCTTTAGAATATTTTTTTTTTGAATATTTTGGATAATCAAAAGCTAATCCATTTCTTACCATGTAAGCTGAAACACTCTCATTATTGATAAAACACTCACCTAAATACCTACCAAAATAGTCTTTTTGGGGCTCGATTAAACATTTTAATTTTTTATTTATAATTTTTTCTGTAAGAGAATTTTTTGAAATTTCTCCACAATTAAGTTTTTTTTTATTTTTTAAGCAAAACTGTTGCTTTCCTTTAAATTTAGTTTCTGGTGCATCTATCCCTGAAAAACGAATTTTTTTATTATCTAATAAGATTGTATCACCATCAATTATTTTAACGTTATCTGAAATTAGGATTGTTTCTGATAGTAAGTAATTTGTTGCTACAAATGTAAATAAAAATAGAAAACTAACTAACTTCAGTAGTTGCTTTTTCATTACATTCTTGCATTTTTTTTCTAATTTGATCTTCGGATATATTTTTGTCTTTTAAATCTTCATAAAGCTTTCTATAAACATCTTCATCACCTGCCTCAGCAAAATCTGCTTTAATTACATCTTGAACATATTGATTTTTTTTTTCCTCATCGTATCCCAAAATTTGTGAGGCCCACTCTCCTAAATATTTATTTTTTCTTGCATTAATTTTAAATTGTTTTTCCTCGTCATGAGCAAATTTTTTTTCAAAACCTTTTTTTCTTTCATCGAATGAACTCATTGCAATCTACCTTTATAAATTATTTTAAAAACTAAAAATGATATAAATACACCTATTATATTACCAAACAAATCGCCTAATTCAAATCCTCTTTCTGGAATAATTAAGTGCAAGATTTCTAAAACAATAGAAATACAAATAAGATAAATAAATATATTTTTTAATTTATGTTTAAAAGCAATTAATCCTAGAATTGATATAATAAAAAAAACATAAACGTGATTTGATGATACTAAAAAATCTCTTGTTAATTGTGGTTGAATTTTACAATCACCATAAATAAAACATCCAAAAATACTACCAGGATATATGTAAAAAATAAATAAAACTATGTTAGACAGATAAAAAAACTGC
>CACLSX010000030.1 GCA_902609705.1 uncultured Pelagibacteraceae bacterium | reverse complement strand
AAAATCAGGGCCTGGTATATGCTTCATTAACTCTTTAACTTTAATATCTTTATTTTTTATAAGCGCTAAAGTTCCATCAATAATTTCACCAAGATTATGTGGTGGAATACTAGTTGCCATACCAACAGCAATACCTCCAGCTCCGTTTACCAATAGATTGGGATATTGAGCTGGCAGTACTGTTGGTTCTTGTTCTGTTTCATCGTAGTTACTTTTAAAAGAAACTGTATTTTTTTCTATATCATCAATCAAAAATTGAGATATTTTTGCAAGTTTGGTTTCTGTATATCTCATTGCTGCAGGTGGATCACCATCGATTGAACCAAAATTGCCCTGACCATCAATTAAAGGAACACTCATTGAAAAATCTTGGACCATTCTTACTAAAGCATCATATACAGCTTGATCACCATGCGGATGATATTTACCAATTACGTCTCCAACAATTCTTGCAGATTTTCTAAATTGTTTTGACCAATCAAAACCACCTTTGTGCATTGCATATAAAATTCTTCTGTGAACAGGTTTAAGTCCGTCTCTTATGTCGGGTAATGCCCTACTAATTATTACGCTCATTGCGTACGATAAATATGATGAACTCATTTCATCATACATCGAAATTGGTTTGATATTTAAATCTTTAGTTACTTCGTTTTTTTGCATTTATTTAGAAAGGGATATCGTCGTCTAACTCGTTTTGAGCCATAGAACTATCATCAAAACTTTGTTTATTATCTTGAGATGGAATTGAATTTTGATTTCCTCCACCTAACATTGTTAATGATGAATTGTATCCTTGAATTAAAATTTCAGTAGAATATTTATCCTGACCTGATTGTTCATCTTTCCATTTTCTAGTAGTCAGTTGTCCTTCAACGTATACTTGTGCTCCTTTTTTTAAATATTGTTGAACTACATTTACTAGTCCTTCATTGAAAACAACTACTCTATGCCATTCAGTTTTTTCCTTTTTTTCACCGGTATTTTTATCTTTCCATGATTGACTAGTAGCTAGGCTTAATCTTGCTACACTTTTACCGTTAACCATTTGTTTAACTTCTGGATCTGCGCCTAATCGACCGATTAAAAGTACTTTATTTAAGCTTCCTGCCATAATATTTATATATTTGAAATGTTATTTATAACATTAATAGGCTTGAATATTAATTTTATTAATCTAAAGCAACTAAAATTATGCTTAAAAAGATACTTATTAAGGGCGCAAAAGAGCACAATTTAAAGAATATTTCACTAGAGATTCCTAAAGACAAATTTGTTGTGATAACGGGTCTATCTGGGTCAGGAAAATCATCATTAGCATTCGATACAGTCTATGCAGAAGGTCAAAGACGATATGTTGAAAGTTTATCTGCATACGCAAGACAGTTTTTAGATAAAATGAAAAAACCAAATGTAGATTTAATCGAAGGTTTGAGTCCAGCAATTTCAATAGAACAAAAAAATACTTCTAAAAATCCAAGATCAACAGTTGCTACTGTAACCGAAATATACGATTACATGAGAGTTCTTTATGCAAGAGCAGGAATACCCTACTCTCCATTCACTGGTAAACCAATTACTTCTCAAACAATTAGTCAAATTGTTGATAAAATTAAAGAATTACCAAAAAAGTCTACGATATATTTATATGCACCTGTTGTACGAGGACGTAAGGGTGAATACAAAAAAGATATATTAGGATACAAAAAAAGAGGATTTAGAAAAATTAAAGTTGATGATCAATTATATGATATTGAAAGTGTTCCAGAATTAAATAAAAAACTCAAACATGATATTTCAATTTTAGTTGATAGAATTGTAATAAATTCCTCATTAGGAAACAGATTAGCTGAAAGTGTTGAAACAGCTGTTAATTTAGCAAATGGATTACTTTTTGTTGAATATGAAAATGAAACACTTCCAAAAAAATACAGAAAAATTGAAAAACTAATTTTCTCTACTAAATTTGCTTGTCCTGAAAGTGGTTTTACTATTGAAGAGATTGAACCAAGACTTTTCTCATTTAACAGTCCGTATGGAGCTTGTGAAGAATGTGAAGGTATTGGGATGAAATTAAATGTTGATCCAAATTTAGTTGTACCAAATGAAAAAAAATCTATCGCAGATGGTGCTATTGAACCTTGGGCAAAATCTACATCAATGTATTACGCTCAAACATTGGCATCTTTATCCAAACATTATGGTTTTTCATTAGATGATAAATGGTCAAAACTACCAAAAAAAATTAAGGATGTAATTTTGTATGGATCTGATGATGAAGAAATTAAATTTACTTATGACGATGGCTATGAGAAGTATTCGCATAAAAAAACCTTTGAAGGTGTTGTCAATAATCTAGAGAGAAGATATTTAGAAACAGATAGCGATTGGAAAAGAGAAGAAATTGCTCAATATCAATCTGATACAAAATGTGAAAGATGCAATGGATATAGATTAAAAGATGAAGCTCTGTGCGTTAAAATAAATGAATTAAACATAAGCCAAGTTACAGAAAAATCAATTTTTGACGCTAAGGAATGGTTTAGATCTTTAGAAGTTAAATTAGACAAAAGACAGATTAAAATTGCTCAACATATATTAAAAGAAATTAATGAACGTTTAGATTTTCTTTTAAATGTTGGTCTTGATTATTTAACTTTATCTAGAGAGTCTGGAACATTATCTGGTGGTGAGGCACAAAGGATTAGACTAGCTTCACAAATAGGATCTGGTTTAACTGGAGTTCTATACGTATTAGATGAACCATCAATTGGTTTACATCAAAAAGATAATGTTAAGCTTATAGATGCATTAAAAAGATTAAGAGATTTAGGTAATACTGTTATTGTTGTTGAGCACGATACAGAAACAATGGAGAATGCAGATCATATAATAGATTTAGGACCTGAAGCTGGAAATAAAGGTGGGGAAATTGTTGCTGAAGGAACATATGAGCAAATTTTAAAAAATGACAAAAGTATTACTGGAAGATATTTATCAAATAAGAGTTTCATACCTATTCCAAAAAATAGAAGACTTGCAAAAAATGGTAGATTTTTAGAAATCAATGGAGCATCTGGAAATAATTTAAATAACGTAAATTTAAAAATACCTTTAGGTAGTTTCACTTGTGTTACTGGTGTATCTGGAAGTGGTAAATCTACTTTGATACTTCAAACTTTATACAATGCATTAAATCTTACTTTGAATAATAATAAGTCTAGAAAAATTCCTCAGCCATTTAGAGGATTTAAAGGAATAGAATTAATTGATAAAGTTATAGATATTGATCAATCACCTATTGGTAGAACTCCTAGATCAAATCCTGCAACATATACTGGAGCTTTTGGTCCTATAAGAGACTGGTTTACTAATTTACCTGAAGCAAAAAGTAGAGGTTATAAACCTGGAAGATTTTCTTTCAATGTAAAGGGTGGAAGATGTGAAGCATGTGAAGGAGATGGTGTAATTACTTACGAAATGCACTTTCTTCCTGATGTTTACATAACATGCGATGAATGCAAAGGCACTAGATACAACAGAGAAACATTAGAGATTAAATTCAAAGATAAGAGTATTGCAGATGTTTTAAATATGACTGTTGATGAAGGATGTGAGTATTTTGAAAATATTTCAAACATCAAAACTAAACTTCTAACATTAAAGAAAGTTGGTCTTGGCTACATAAAAATTGGTCAGCAAGCTACAACTCTATCAGGTGGAGAGGCTCAGCGTATTAAGCTTGCAAAAGAATTATCTAAAAGATCTACAGGAAGAACAATGTATATATTAGATGAACCAACTACTGGATTACATCAACATGATATAAAAAAACTTTTGGAAATCTTACACACCTTTGTTGCAACAGGTAATTCAGTTGTAGTTATTGAGCATAATTTAGATGTTATTAAAACTGCCGATTATATTGTAGATATGGGACCTGAGGGCGGTGTTAAAGGTGGTAATATTATTGCCGAAGGCAAACCCGAGGAAGTTGCAAAAGTGAAAGATAGCTATACAGGTAAATTTTTAAAGCCTTTATTAGATACAAAATTTAAAAAAACCGCTTAATCTTTATAGAAAAATAATATAAAATCATTTCATAGATGACTTCGATATTACAATCATTATCAAAGACTGTTCATTTATCATTGGCTATAGCAATATTGCTATTCATTGGTCTTTACATAGGTAATGGTGGATTTGATTTTGATGTTTTATTTTGGAGCTGGTTATTAAGATACGTACATGTAACTGTAAGTATTATGTGGATTGGTTTACTGTGGTATTTCAATTTTGTTCAAATTCCTAACATGGCTAAAATTCCAGACGAACAAAAACCAGCAATAGGCAAAGTTATAGCTCCTGCAGCATTATTTTGGTTTAGATGGGCAGCATTATTTACAATCATATCAGGATTATTATTAGCCTATTTTAATGGATATGTTCATCAAGCGATGACATTAGGAATTGGATCAGGTGGCGGAAAAAATACTGCAATAGGAATTGGAATGTGGTTAGGATTAATAATGGCATTCAATGTTTGGTTTGTTATCTGGCCAAATCAAAAAAGAGCTTTAGGCATGGTTGAGTGTGAACCTGAAATTAAAGCTAAATCAGCAAAGACTGCAATGCTGTTTTCTAGAACAAATACACTACTATCATTACCGATGTTGTTAACAATGGTAGCGGCACAAAATCTTTATTAATTATTCTTTTTCTTCTTTAACAATCGTTCTTTGGCTAACTTTTAAAGAAACCAATACTGGATTTGCAATATAAATAGATGAATAAGTTCCAAAAATTACTCCTAATATCATTGCTAATGAAAATCCTTTTAATATTTCTCCACCAAAAATAAATATAGATAAAAGTGCCAACAATGTAGTAACTGAAGTTATTATTGTTCGGGATAAAGTTTCATTTATTGAGATATTTGTTAGTTCAAATATTTTTACATCTGCATATTTACGCAAATTTTCTCTAACTCTATCAAATATTACAACTGTATCATTCATTGAATATCCAACAATTGTTAAAACAGCTGCAACGATAGAAAGATTGATTTCTAATGAAAATACAGAAAATACTCCTAATGTAATTATAACATCATGAAATAAAGCTAAAATGGCTCCAAGACTAAATTGCCACTCAAATCTGATCCAAATATATAAAAGCATGGCAGCTAATGATAAAACTATAGCTATTACACCTGATCTTAAAAGTTCTGCACTAACTTTTGGTCCAACATTTTCAACTCTTCTAAAATCAACATATCCTATTGAATTTGATAGTTTTGTCTTCAATTCATCAATAAATTTAGGATCGTTTGAATTTTGTTTTTCAAATTTAACTACAAAATCCGTCTCATTGCCAAAGTTTTTTACAGACACATCACCAAGATTCATTTGATTAAAACTATCTCTAATTTTTGTTATATTAGCAGAAGATTTATCAGTTCTTAGCTCTATTAAAGTACCCCCTTTAAAATCAACACCAAAATTCAATCCTTTAAAAACTAAAAAAACTAATGAAACAATAATTAATATTCCTGATAGAATATTAAAACTTTTATAAAACTTATTAAAATAGATCGTTTTCATTAAATTAATTTTTCCTTATGTTTGTTTTTGATGACATAGTATGCAGTGATCAGACGAGCAATGAAATAGACAGAAAATAATGTTGTTAGTATTCCAATTCCTAGAGTTATAGAAAATCCCTTTATGGGTCCAGATCCCATGAAGAAAAGAATTACTGCTGCGATTAAAGTTGTGATATTAGCATCTAAAATTGTTGTTCTTGATTTTGTGTAACCAGAATCAAATGCTACGATTGAATTATTTTCATTTTTTAATTCTTCTTTAATTCTCTCAAAAATTAATACATTTGCATCAACGGCCATACCCACTGTTAATATAATTCCTGCAATACCAGGGAGTGTAAGAGTTGCTTCAAATAATGTTAGAATTCCAACCAATAAAAATAGGTTTGAAATTAAAGCCAAGTTAGCAATTAACCCAAAAAATCTATATTTATAAAACATAAAGGCAACGACTAGGATAAATCCTATTATTAATGACATAATTCCTGCATTAATTGAGTCTTTTCCAAGGTCAGGACCTACAGTTCTTTCTTCGATAATATTAAGTGGAGCCGGTAAAGCACCTGATCTTAAGAGTAAAGCTAAATCTGTTGCTGATTGAAAAGTAAAATCTCCAGAAATTTGGCCGTTTCCACCAACTATCGGTTCTTGAACGGTTGGTGAACTAATTATTTTTCCATCCAAAATAATTGCCAAACTTTTACCAACTCCGGATGAAGTTGCTTTACCAAATTTTCTTGCTCCAACTCTATCTAATGAGAATGAAACAACTGTTTCATTGGTTTGATTATTCATAGTGGGTTTAGCATCAACTAAATTATCACCACTAATTATTATTCTCTTACTTACAATAGCTTCTCTATCTCCACTTTCGTATTGGAGTAATTCTGTTCCAAAGGATTGTTCTTGATTGTTGGCAACAAATTGAAAAGTTAAGTTTGCAGTCTTTCCTAATAATGATTTAATTCTTCCTGGATCATCAAGACCAGGTAATTCTACTAATATTCTATCATTTCCTCTTTTGAGAATATTAGGTTCATTTGTACCAACTTCGTCAACTCTTCTTCTGACTGTTTCAATTGCTTGATCTAGAGATGATTTTTTTAATAACACTAGTCCGTAATCAGAATAAGTTAATTTGAATGAGTTATCTTCGTTTTCAATGTCAAATTCATGTGATTTAAATTGCTGAAAATAGGGATTAATCTCACTCTTATCATCATCAAGAAGTGATAATACTTCTTTTTTTTCGATATCATTTACATCAAAAAATATTGATTGGTCTTTAATTGAGAAATTTCTAATTTTAATATTTTTGTCTTTAAAAAATTTTTTTAACTCTAAAACTTTGCTTTGAAGTCTTTGCACAATTACAGGATTGTTATCAATTTCTAATAATAAATACGAACCACCTTGCAGATCTAAACCTAATTTAATATTTTTAGAAAAATAATCATCATCGATTTTTGTAAAATTTGAAATTGTAAAATATGAAATAATTAGTGTAAAAATTAAAACACTAAAAACTCTTAATTTAGAAAAATATAACACTTTAAGAAGTTATTATTTTTTTGGTTCAGCTTTAGTAACTAATCCTTGTATTCCTGTAGCTCGAACAATTTCAACTTTAACATTATCAGCTATCATAACTTCTACTTTTTCATTATCGATAACTCGTTCTACAGTGCCAACGATACCACCAGAAGTAATAACTTTATCTCCACGCTTTAAAGCTTCAACCATAGCCTTATGTTCTTTAACTTTCTTTTGCTGGGGTCTAATTAAGAAAAAGTAAAATATTACGAATATTAAAATTAGGGGTATAAATTGTCCAATTCCTGCGTCCATGTTAAGTCCTTAAAAAGTTAACGATTATTTATACTATATACTTTTAGAAGACAACTCTTAATTGATACCTATTTTCTCCATATTGTTCATATATGGTCTTAGTTTTTCAGGAATAATTATTGAACCATCCTCAGTTTGATAATTTTCTAAAATCGCAATTAAAGTTCTGCCAACGGCAAGTCCGCTCCCATTTAAAGTACCAAGAAATTCATTTTCGTTATTATTATTTTTATATCTAGCTTTCATTCTTTTAGCTTGAAATGTTCCACATGAAGAACAACTTGATATTTCTCTATATTTATTTTCAGATGGAAGCCAAACTTCTATGTCATAAGTTTTTTCTGCACTAAAACCCATATCACCAGTGCTTAAAATAATTTTTCTGTAAGGTAATTGTAAATCATCTAAAATTTTAGTTGCACAATTAGTCATTCTCTCTAGTTCTTCAATGCATTTATTATTTTCTACAATACTGACTAATTCAACTTTATAAAATTGATGTTGTCTAATCATGCCCTTGGTGTCTTTACCATAACTTCCTGCTTCTTTTCTAAAACAAGGTGTTGATGCAACTAATCTCATTGGCAATGATTTAAAATTTAATATCTGATTTTTAACCATATTAGTTAATATTACTTCAGCAGTAGGGATTAAAAACTTTCTATCATTTTTATCATCAAACTTAATTTCGAATTGATCATTTTCAAATTTGGGCAATTGGCCAGTTCCAAACATAGTGTTGTCTGTAGCCATTAAAGGTGGAGAGATTTCAGTATAGCCATTATTATTGACATGTGTATCAATCATAAAATTAGAAATTGCTCTTTCTAATGATGCTAATTTGTCTTTAACAAAAACAAATCTTGATCCAGTTGTTTTTGTTGCTAAATCAAAATCTAACATATTCAGTTTTTCACCAATTTCATAATGAGATTTTGGTTTAAAATTCATTTCTTTAATTTCACCAGATTTTACAACCTCTTTATTGCTATTTTCATCCTTACCTACGGGGACATCATTCAATGGTAAATTAGGAATATTACTTAATATCTGATCAAGTTGGTCTTTAACATTTTTTTGATTTTTACTTAAATCATCTATTTTATTTGAAATTTCTTTTGACTTTTCAAAAAGGGTTTCATCTTTAGATTTAGAAATAGATTTTTTTTCCATTTCTAATTTTTCTTTTTCTTGAATTAATTTTCTATTTTCTTCATCAAGATTTAATATTTGGTCAAAGTCTACATCAACGTTTCGATTTTTAATTGTATTTTTAAAATTATCGATATCTTTTCTAATATCCTTAATATTGTGCATTTCTCTCTTGAGCTTTCTTTTCGATAATATTTACAGAAAAAATTGATAATTCATATAAAATTAACAAAGGTATTGCTAAACCTATTTGTGTAATTGGATCTGGTGGAGTTAATATTGCAGCAGCAGCAAATATTATTACAACGAAATATTTTCTTCTTTCTCTTAAATAAGTTGAATTTACAACTCCAATTCTTGCAAGCAAACTTAATACAACTGGTAGCTGAAAACTTAATCCAAATGCAAAAATTAACTTCATCACAAGAGATAAATATTCATTTACTTTAGCTTCTAATTGAATTGGTAAGCTAGTTCCAAGTCCCGCACTTTCAAATGATAAAAAGAATTTAAATGCTAGTGGCATAATTAGATAATAAACAAGCATACCTCCTAGTAAAAAAAGTATTGGTGTAATTACTAAGTAAGGCATAATTGCTTTCTTT
>CACLSX010000029.1 GCA_902609705.1 uncultured Pelagibacteraceae bacterium | reverse complement strand
TCTTGGGGAACAGTTTGTAAAGCTGCATAAAATACTACAAAAGCAAATGGTGAATGGTGCCAAATTCCATAAATTATTATAGTTATCCAAGTAAGAGTTTTTGAGGATTTTAACGATAAATAAGGGTCATCCATTAACATTTGCAAATTCGCGCCAATAATTCCTTCTGCATCTATCATCCAAAATAAAACTAAAGAACCCACCAATGGAGTAACAATCATTGGCAATATGGTTCCAAATATTAGTGGCCCTCTAATTCTTCTAGTTACTGCATTAAGACTTAAAGCAATTATAAAACCTAAAAGTAAGACGTTAGGCGTTACAAACAAACAATACGTTAAAGTAAAAATTAGAGCCTTGTAAAAGGGTAGGTTGGTAACTTGATCCACAAATTCCCCAAAACTATTTGTTTCATTCCAAAATTTTCCAATTTCTTCTACAGCAAGATGATTTCTATCGACATAAGTCCCAAATCCGTTGAATTTTCCTAAAGGCTTTTCTTCTCTAATTTTTGAGGTCTTTTCTTGGTCAACTACTATAGAAACTGTGCATCCAAAAGGATCACATTTCTTTACTTCTTTAACAACTTGATCATGTTGTGCATAAAAAGATTGTATCCCTGTTGAAATAATAGGAAGACCTATAAATAAAATCATTGCCAATCCAGTTGGCAAGAAAAACCAAAAAAAAGTTTTGTTAGGCATTAATGTAATAAGTGGGGATTTTATCCCCACTTAAAATTTATAGATTATAGAAAGCCTTGTTCTTTTGCTTTACTCATGTAAGCAGCTTCCACATCTTTTAAAGCTTGTTCTGCTGACTCCTTACCTTGTAAAAATTCAACAATCTCACTTCCTAATGCACCATGCATTAAACCCATTTGTGGTAACATTGGATATGGTTTAGCTTTCATTTTAACAGCTTCGATAACTCCAATTGATTTTGGTCCAGGCTCAAAACCTTCAATTAACCAAACAGCTTGATCCGCTGCATCTGCAACCATCTTTTTGTTAGCAGCTGCGTGTGCCAAAGCTCTAAATGTTGCTTCAGCATCAGCGTCAGATCTATTTTTTGCTAATGTGAAACCGTCCCACCATAAAGTCGCCGCTGGTATGTTTCCTCCAGCAACCGTTGCTGGTCCAGTTAATTTAGTTGCAGCTGTAATTTTTGCATCACCATCATCATCAAGCAATGTTCCTGATCTTGATGCCCAAAGAGTCATTAATGCAACATTTCCAGACTCCCATTCAACTTTAATAGCTTCACTATCGTGAGTTAAATAATCTGGGTTACTTAAACCTGCTAATTTTTTTAGCATATTTAATGTTGCTACACCTTTTGCATTGTTAATGCTTGGTTGAGCAGTTCCTGCTTTAAAGAATTCTCCTCCATGTCCAATGTACATGTTAACGAATTCTTCTGCTAAATTCCAACCAGCTTTGTATGCTGCTGCGTAAGGATATTGCATTTTACCAGATGCTCTTATTTTTTCTGATGCCGCAACTACTTCCTCATATGTTTTAGGAATAGCTATACCCAATTCTTTTAAAACATCTTCTCTGTAATATAAGTGCTGAGTGTTTGCCATAAAAGCAACTGCCATTATTTTTCCATCAATTGTTATCAATTGAGAGTCTTGTATTCCTTTTCCATATTTCTTAACAAGATCATCAAGTGGTCTGATTAAGTCTTGGTTCATCAAAGGAACTATAGAGCTATTTGCTGCAATTCTTGCAGAAAACTCTGATGGATTTGCAGTTAGAGCTGGCACAGCAATTTTATTGTGCTCAGATGAGTGTGTGACTTTAAAATCCGCACTTCCTTTACATCCTTTAGCTGTTTCCACAAAAGTTCTTAAAGCTGGAAAATCATTAGCTAAAATATTTATTGATCCACTCTTAATGTTACAATCTGCGTAAGCAGACGTTCCAAAAAGAAGAAACAATAAAGATATTAATATTTTTTTCATATTTGTTTTCCTCATTAAATTTAAATTTATGTGTGAAAGAATATATATTCCTTAGGGAATTTAAAAGTAGTTTTTAAATCGCATTTGACGCAAGCTTCGTACCTGCGACCAAAGATTCAAATTTCTTGTAAACAATATTTTCATCAACATTTCCAAAGCCCGCAAAAGTACTAAATCCACAATCACTTCCAGCCATCAATTGATCTTTATCAATTACTTTTGAATACTGAATTATTCTATTTTTTACCAACTCTTCATGCTCTATGAAGTTTGAGGTTGAGTCTATTACACCAGGGACTATTATTTTATCATTAGGAAGTTTTATGTTCTCAAAAACCTGCCATTCGTGAGCATGTCTTGGGTTCGAGGCTTCAATTAAATAAGTTTGGATATTTGCTTTTAAAGCAATAGGTAATATTTTTTCTAATCCAATATCGTGAATATGTGGTCCTTCATAATTTCCCCAGCAGATATGCATTCTCAACTTAGAGGCATCGATATCTTTGATTGCTTCATTAAGACATTCGATTTGTTTTTCAGCTCTGACTAAAAATTCTTCATCTGATACATTTTTAAAAGTCATATGTCTTGCAAGTGCAAGATCTGGACAATCAATTTGTAATAATAAATCATTTTTTGTTATTTCATCATATTCAGTTTTCATCATTTTTGATAATGCCACCAAATAATCATCGTCATTTTTATAAAATTTGTTTGGAAGGAAATTTGAAATTACTCCTGGTGATGCAGAGTTAATAAATCCTAGAGAATGGTTATTTTTTTTTAATGCAGATTTTAAATTACTGATATCTTTAGTTAGAGACTTAGTATCTTTAATTTTTAAATCAGCAGTACAACATGGTCTTGTATAAGTAGGTGTACCTCCTGATTTTGCAATTTTTTCTTTATATGATGGAAAATCATCTAAGTCTTTAGGAGCTCTTCTCTCACTTTCGCCACTAAAGCCATGCAACCGATCCTTTACATAAGTTGCATAACTTATTTTTGACATTTCACCATCACTTATGATGTCAATTCCAATATCAATTTGTTTTTTTACAATTTTGTTTACATCTTCTTCAATTATCTTATCAAGTTCTCCTTGATCAAATAATTCATTTTTATCTTTTTTAAAAAGTATTTCAGATAGTTTTTTTGATCTTGGCAGACTTCCAACATGTGTGGTTTTAATTTTATCCATAGTTTTTACATTAATATTTGTTTCCAAATAGCCACTTCATCAAATAATACCCATTCTCTTATTATTTTATCATTTCTTAATTCTGCATGATTTATACCCATTATAAATAAATCTTTGTCAGTCTTTTTCCCAAATTCTTCACTGTCTTTAGAGTGCTTACCACTTAAAAACCATCTGATCGTAGCTTTTTGATTGTTATTTTTTTCATCCAATGATGCAACATGTTCGATTGTAAACTTTATTTCAGAAAATATTTTTTTTAAAGAGCTCCAATATTTAATTATATCTTCACTGCCATTTCCAACTTTATTACTTGGCCAAAATAGACTGGCTGCTCTATCATAATCTTCAAAATCATAATCATTATTAAATATTTTCTTTAAAATATTGGAATATATATAACCTGATGAAACTTCATTAACTTTTACTGGATTATACTCTGACTTTATATCAGAAGATCTATTAAAAACTTTGATAGCTTTAGATATGCCACCTTCTTTATCAATTAAATGCCTTGCAAATTGCTCAGGTGTATAACCTAGCTGTCGAACCATTGCACCTTGATCTCTCACAATCCACTCATCATAAACCTGATTATTTTTACATGCACAGTCAGCTATAACTCTATAAACAATTTTGTTTCCTGTTTTTTTTCCGTAATACCCATCATTTAAATGTGTAGCTTTGCTCAGAATTCTGTGAGATGAATGATATCCTTCGTCGTCATTTCCACTCCAAATTACATCCTCACCTAATAATTGTCTGTCTGGAAATTCGTCTAAAGTTTTATAAGTTGCATCAATAACAGGTTTAAAACCATAGGTTATTCCAAAGGGTGATCTTACAGGGATATTCTCTGAATAATATTTAGATATCGACTCGACATCCTTTCCTTCCCAAATTTGTTTAGTAATTTTTAAAATGTAATCAGTTAAATTTTTATAATTACTATCAAATCCTTTCATTAGATCTGACTAACAAAATTTAAAATACTATTTTCTGAATTATTACAAGAGATATCTATTTTGCTACTCAAAGGAACTGAAAAAGTATCCCCTTTTTCCAATTTTATATTTGATTTTCCAATTACTATTTCCCAATTACCTTCTTGAGCAAAAAGAACGGTAGGCTTTATACATTCAATATCTTTAATTTCTCCAGATATAGAATTTAATGTTGTTAAATTAAATCCAGTATCTTGATTGATTGAAGGTTCATAAGTTTTTTTATTAAATTTGTTTCCTAATACTTGATATAATTTAATGCCATTAACTTCATCGCTGATATTGTTTTGTTTATTTCTATAAATATTTTTTTCTAATTCTTCTGGCAAATAATTATCAAATCTTTCTAATTCATCTTGAGTGATAGGCTCTATCATCTTTCTCCCGTTAGGCACTTCAACCTTATTTAAATCTATTAACGAATTATCATCAAGCAATGCCATACCAGTCTCTTTTGCCTTTTTTAAAATTTCTGGAACCCATGTTATTATACCAGGATCATCTCCGCCTAATACAACGAACATCAAACTTTCTTTATCTCCAACATTTTCAAATGCTCTGAACATATTTGTAGGCATTGAGATTATATCGCCAGCCTCTAATATTGTTTCTTGTTTTCCATCAGCACCCCAATAAAATCTCCATTTACCTGAGTAAATTACAAACACTTCAGCCGTAGTATGACTGTGAAGACCAGATCCGTTTTTGGGCATAGCACTCACAGCTCCCAAATTATACCCGTGTAAAGACTGAATTTTTATTAATTGTTTGGTGTCTTCAGCAACTCCACGTCCAATAATTGTATAATTTTTTCTTTCTTTATGACCTTCTAATCTACCCTCTACAAATGGAAGGCTGCTCGGAACGAGTTCATTAAATTTTGCCAATCTATCAATCATATTCTTGTTATTTATCTATATTTAAATATAAATTGCAATTTATGCAAATAGAACAATTTGATACAGGTCTTAAAATTAAGAAAAACATTGAAGATGTAGAAATTACACCCATCCAAAACTTAAATAATAAAAAATTTGTAATTGAGAATTTTAGAAATATTTATGGATTAAAAAAGATTAATCTTAAAAAAAATTTACTAAATATATTTGACAAAGATATCAAAGTTAATTGTTTTGAACCATTAAATGAATTTAATGGCATAGACAATTTTATAGAAAAATTTTGGAATCCTCTATTTGATGCTTTTCCAGATATCGAAAGAAGAGAAAATATTATGCTTGGAGGCTCTTTTAGAGATAAAGTCCAAGTTGGTTCTTATTCTACTTTATCTGGTTTCTTTTTAAAGCCCTGGTTAGGTATAAAACCAAATTTTAAAATGATTAATCTTAAATGTTGTGAAATTCATGAAATTAAAAATGAAAGAGTGATTGAAAGTCATATCTTAATTGATGTGATGGATTTTTTAAGACAAGCTGATAAATGGGTTATTAATCCATCAAGAGGATCGGAGGGCGCATGGTTACCTCCGTTTAATACAGATGGAGTAAATTTTTTTGAAGAAAACATGAGTAAATCTAAAAATTCATTACAACAGGCATTGAGCATGAATAGAAGTTTAGATATTAAACCTGAGAAAGAAAATATTTCTAAAGATGAATTAAGACAAAGGCTAATAAATCATCCCCAAAAAGAGTTTTGGCACAAAGATATGATTTGGTACGGTCCTTGTGGGATAGGGACATCAAGGTCATTAGAAGGATTTGTAGATATGCATCAGCTACCTTTTAGAAAATCATTTTCTGAGAGAAATTATTGGGAATTAGGACATTATTGCGAAATTGGAGATGGAAAATTTTCTCTATGTGGTGGATGGCATAGTTTAAAGGCAAAGTATGGATCAAATGATTGGCTTGGATATACAGCAGAAAACCAAGACGTTGTTATGAGAGTAATGGACTTTTATCATCATGATGAAGGATTAATTAGAGAGAATTGGGTACCTATAGATATAGTTCATATTTTAAAACAAATAGGTATCGATGTGTTTGAAAAAATTAAAAATACTTAGATTTAATAAGTTTATAGTTTTTGAGTGTAATAGAAAATAATAAAATTTTTTATTTAGTTAGAGAAACCATACTTTCTAAGTCTCACATCACCAGTTCTAGCATGAGCTTCCATACCTTCATATCTAGAAATTCTAGCTGCTGCAGCTCCAACTTCTTTATTAGATTCTTTATTCATCTTTTGGTAAGTAACTGTTTTTATAAATTTTCCAACATATAAGCCACCAGTATATTTTCCTGCACCTTTTGTTGGTAAAATATGATTTGGTCCAGAACATTTATCTCCATATGCAACTGTTGTTTCTTCGCCTAAAAATAAAGAACCATAATTTTTTAAATTATTTAAATACCAGTCTAAGTTTTCAGCTTGAACCTCTAAATGTTCAGGAGCATACTCATCGCTCACTTTCATCATTTCTTCTTTGGTATCACACATAATTACTTCTCCATAATCTCTCCATGCAGCATCAGCATTATTTCTATTGTGTTCAGGTAACTCTTGAATAATTTCTGGAACTCTTTTCATTACATAATCACATAAAGATTTATCAGTAGTGTAAAGCCAAGCAGGAGAGTCAGGACCATGTTCAGCCTGTCCAACCAAATCATAAGCAATTATTTCTTTATCAGCTGTGTGATCTGCAATTATGCCAATTTCAGTTGGTCCTGCAAATAAATCAATCCCAACTTTTCCAAATAAAATTCTTTTAGACTCTGCTACAAATTTATTTCCAGGCCCAACAATCATATCTACTTCAGGATTACCAAAGCAACCATAAGCTAGTGCACCAATTGCTCCTATTCCACCTATATTCATAATTACATCTGCACCACATAGGTTAGCTGTATAAATTATAATTGGGTTAGCACCATTTGAATCTTTCGGCGGACTTGTTGCAATTACATTCTTTACTCCAGCAACTTTTGCAGTCGTTACACTCATTATAGCAGAGGCGATATTGTTATATCTCCCACCGGGTACGTAGCACCCAACTGTATTTACAGGTATTAATTTTTGTCCTGCTATTAAACCAGGCGATAATTCAACTTCTGAGTCTTTTCCGAGATTTTCTAGTTGATGTTCTGCAAACTTTCTCACTCTTTCATGAGAGAACTGAATATCATCTTTAATCTTTTGATCTAAAGTTTTATTTATTTCCTCAATTTTTTCTTTGCTAACAATTATATCACCTTCATAATTATCAAATTTTTTTAAAATATCTTTAACCCCTTGGTCCTTTGTTTTTTCTAAATCTTTTAAAATAGAACTTACCTTAGTTCTTGTTTCATCTTCACCTGTAAATGCAGTTTTTTCTGCTTTTTTTATATAAGTAATTGCCATTATCTTTCCTCTAATTTTATAAATGTTTAAATTATAAAAGATGTTTATTCAACAGAAGTTTAATCTAAAGCAACAACAGCTGCAGCTATTGAAGCAAGTCTTGCTGTCGCATCATCTGACCTACTTGTTATAACAACAGGTACTTTACCTCCAACAACTACGCCTGCTGCACATGCTCCCATAAAATAAATCATCATTTTTACAAGCGCATTCCCAGTTTCGACATTTGGAACTAATAATACATCGGCTTCTCCAGCAACTATATTCTCAATTCCCTTAATTGAAGCAGATTTTTTTGAGATGCTATTATCAAATGCCAATGGTCCAAAAATATCAGCATTAAAATTTTCTTTACTTGCCAATTCAGTTAATTCTTTAGCTTCAACCGAACTCTGTACACTATCAATTACTTCTTCTGTTGCTGAAAGGATAGAAACCTTTGGTCTTGGAATATTAATTCTATGACTAAAATCTATAACATTTCTTAAAATATGCATTTTAGTTTTTAGGTTAGGAGAAACATTCAATGCTCCATCGGTTATGATTAATGGTTTATCATCTTTTTGTAATGTCATATGCCAAATATGACTTAGTCTTGTTTTTCCAATTAATTTATATTCTCTTTTAAGAACTTCTTTCATCAATATATCAGTATGAATATGTCCTTTTACAATAATTTTTACTTTATCTTCCGATGCAAGTTTTGTTGCAATTCCAGCTGTATTATTTTCAACTTGCTCATTAATTATTTCAAAATTTGATATATCAAATTTAAGTTCATCTGCGCATTCTTGTATTTTTTGTTTATCACCTATTAATATTGGGGTGATCAGTTTTTCTGAAACAGCGTCCATTACTGACATCATCGGTAATTTTTTACCTGCATTTACAATGGCTGCTTTTACACCTCTTTTTTGATGAGCTATATTTAGTAGATTAACAGGGCAAACTGTAGATTTATCAGATAACATATGAGTTTAAATATTTGTTATGGTTCTAAATATCAATATTTTTTATTACGTTCGATATAAAAATAGTTTAAAATTGAATAATCGATGGAGATAGTTACAAAAATTGCACCTATAGCGTTAGCCCTTATAATGTTAGGTCTGGGGTTGGGCTTATCAACTAGAGATTTTTTAAGAGTTATAAATAATCCAAAAGATTTTACAGTCGGAATAATTTGTCAATTAATCCTTCTCCCAATCGTCGCTTATATTTTACTTTTAATATTAAGATTACCAGTTGAATTAGCTTTAGGATTAATGATTATTGCTGCGGCTCCTGGAGGAGTAACATCAAATGTCTTAACAAAATTTGCAAATGGAGATGTTGCACTATCTATTTCGTTAACAGCAGTAGGTAGTTTAATTAGTATTTTTTCTGTTCCATTTATTGTTTTTTCTTCAGCAAAATTATTAGGTGTAACTGATTTATCTTCAGATATTACGATGACTGGTATTGCTCTTAAAATGGCACTAGTTGTAACTGTGCCTGTAATTCTAGGAATGATAATTAGAAGATTCGCTGAAAACTTTATTTCTTCTAATATTAATATTGTAAATAGAATTACAGGTATTTTGTTTATTGTTGTATTTGCAGCAATATGGATTGAGGAAAGAGAAAATATAATATCATACTTAGGTCAAGCGGGTTTAGCTGTTTTAATATTAAACGTAGTCATGATGACTTTGGCATTTTACATTGCAAAAGTTTTTGCAACTGGAATACCTCAGAGAAAATGTATTTCATTAGAATGTGGATTACAAAATGGAACTTTAGCTGTATTTGTAGCAACACAAATTTTCAATGATGTCGCTTACATGGTTCCCACCGCTGCTTATGCATTAATAATGTATATAACTGGATTTATATTTATATATATTCTTAAAAATTCTAATTAAGATTTATTTGATTGTAGGTTCTTTTTATAAAAACATTTATTGATTTTAAATTTTCATCTTGGATTATCGACATATCTTTAAAATTTTGTTTGCTGACATCAAAATTTATCAATTTATTTTTGTCTAAAGAAATAAATTTATTTTTAGTTAATTTCTTGATTTTTCTTACTACTGTTGGTCTTGGTATTCCTGTTATTTCAGAAATAGACATTGCATTAATTCCTTTTATTTTTTTATTAATAATTTTATCTCTCCATTTATCTAAATAACTATCAACTCCTTTAAGCTGCCTTCCAATTTTTGAATTATTATTCAAAATTATAGTTGCTAAAATAGTAAATATTTCCATATCACCAAAATAATTTTTCCACCTTAAGCAGTAAGGGAATAAAAATTTATAAAATTGATACCAGCAAAATGAGAAATTATGTTTTATTAAGTTATTAATTTCATTACTGGACATTTCGTTTTTTATAACTTTTTCTTCTTTTAAAATTTGA
>CACLSX010000028.1 GCA_902609705.1 uncultured Pelagibacteraceae bacterium | reverse complement strand
ATTATAAAGGAATAGCAATAGTTTATAATGCTCCAGTAGAAAAAAATTCAGCGTTCCCTGTTTTAAACAGAATTAGTCATACAAGAGAGACATTTTTTAAAACACCTTTTGAAGTTATAAATATACCAAAACCTAATAACTCAGCTTATACAGCTCATGCACTTCAAAATCATATGGATTTACCATGGTTTGAAAATCCTCCTGGGTATCAATTTTTACATTGTTTAGTTAATTCAGCAAAAGGTGGTGACTCATCTGCAGTAGATGCTTTCGCTGTAGCAGAATATTTAAAGAAAAATGATAAAGATACTTTTGATACGCTAACAAAAATACCTTTAAAGTTTAGAGACAAAGATTACACACAAGAAGCTCATAGAAGCTTTTATGGCACTGCAATAAGTTTAACAAAAGATGGTGATTATAATGATGTTAGATTTAGCACTGCAACCATGGACGCTTTAGATTGTCATCCAGATCAAATGGATAAAGTTTATAAATCTCATCATAAATTTGGAAAACTTTTACACGATGACAAATTTCAAATAAAATTTAGGCTAAGACCAGGAGATATATATACATTCAATAATAGAAGAGTGCTTCATGGAAGAACTGAATTTGATCCAAATTCTGGACACAGACACCTACAAGGTTATTACATGGATAGAGATGAAATTGTGGGTAGATTAAATTATCTTAAGAAATAAAAAAAAAGGGCTTTGAAAATCAAAGCCCTTTTTATCTAATTTAATTTAGAGTTATTATGGAAGCCAACTTTTCCATTTATCTGGATTATTGTCTAACCACTCATTAACAACTTCTTTTACATCTCTTTTCTTAATATCAACTTCAACTAACATTTTAGCTTGGTCAATATTTTGTAAAGACATTTTTTCAAAGAACTTCTTAGCATCAGCATGTTCTGCACTAGCAAAAGTAGCTGGGTTTCCATAGTTCATAGTGTAATCTTTTGCCCAACCAGTTGCTGGCCATGCAGCAGTTCCACAATCTTTCCAGTTATTTGCTTCAGTGAAGCTGTCACAAGTTTTGTGTTCTGGAAGTTGTACACCAACCATATCATACTCACCAAAGAACCAATGAGGTGACCATAGATAAAGTAGGAATGGCTCTTTACGCATGTAAGCAGCTTTTGCTTCTGCGATAGCAGCAGCTTCTGTTCCAAGTTCATCAGCTTGGAAGTCTATTCCTAAAAGATCAAGTCTTTTTTGGTCATGACAGTTCCAACCTGCAACCGGACATCCAATAAGTCTACCTCTCTTACCACTTTCAATTGTTGCAAATTTAGCTTTGTGTTTATTTAAGTCTTTCCAAGTTTTAATACCTAGTTCCTCAGCAGCATATCTTGGTATCCAGTAGTCTGACATACCGATTATTCCTGCTGTTCCAAGTAAGTCCACACTTCCATCACCATTGTATGTCCCAACGACTTTACCTTCGTATATTAAGTCCTCTTTTAACATAACAGTGTCAGCTTCAGCGTAACTTGGCCAACTTTCGCAAGCGAAGTCTAACTCACCTGCAGCGATTGCTTCCCATAAACCAGTTCCTGAAGGAAATACAGTTTGTTTAATTTTGTATCCCATTTCTCTTTCAAGAATTGCTACGGCAACTTCGCACGTAATTATCCCACCAGTCCAATCTGCTATAGCTGCGTGAAGTCTTTTTGCTGCATTGGCTTGACCAAAGCTTCCAATTAACAGAGCTACAGAAAGAATTAGTGCTGATATCTTTTTTGATAACTTCATTTATTTCCTCTCTTTTTAATTAATTAAAAACACATTTTAGATCAAAATGTATTGGTATGTAAACCACGCAAATAGTACTATTTGTCTTAGCTTATTAAGCCTAAAGCTTCTCTTTGTTTCTTAGTCCACGCAAGTGTAATTCTATCAATAATAATAGCTAGTAATACTATTCCAATACCAGCTGCTAATCCTCTTCCAGTATCTGATCTTGCAAGACCATTAAAGACTTCTAGACCTAAGCCCTTACCACCAATAAGTGGTGTAACTATTTGCATAGCAAAAGCCATAATTACAGTCTGATTAAATCCAATAACTAAACTTGGAATAGCTAATGGGAACTTAACTTTATTTAATGTTTGAATAAGTGTTCCACCAAATGATCTCGATACTTCAGAGTAAGTGCCAGAAACCTGTGTTAAACCTAGAGATGTTAATCGAATAATTGGCGGAATTGAATATATTACAGTTGCAAGAACAGCTGACACTGTTCCACCACCAAAAAACATAAGAACAGGAATTAAATAACAGAAATAAGGAAGTGTTTGCATTGCATCCAACACTACGTTCTGAATATTTCTAAATCTTTCATTATAAGATGCAATTATTCCAAGAGGAACTCCTATAACAAAACACAGCACTACAGACACAAGTACTGAGGATAAAGTTATCATTGATTGTGTCCATATTCCACATGCACCAATGAATAGAAGAAGTACTGCAGTAATTATTGCAAATCTTATTCCAACAGTTACATAACCTAAAGCCGAAAATACTGCTAATGTATACCACCAAGGTATTTGAGTTAGAAAAACATCTAAAGGTCTTAACAAATTTAAATAAACAAAAGCTCTTAAACCTTTTGCAAAAGAAATAAATCCTGGATTTACAGTCAGGCTTTCTACTGCATTTGTAATTGGTTGTCTTATTGATAATTTCCATTCTTTTGGAAATGTTCCTATTTCTAAAAAGTAATGATCTATAAATACAATTAGAAATAAAACTAAAAAATAAGGAATAACATAATATCTTTTGCTAATAAATTCACCGATGTTTTCAGCTGTAGATTTATTAAAAATTGAAACTAAAACTCTAAATACTATTGCTATAGCAGATGTAACTGTTTGACATATGATTTTTAAAATCTTATTTCCAAAACTTAACGGCATTTCTAAAATTTTTGCGATTTGATATTTTTCCCAACTTTGTGGAAGTAAATAAAATCTTTGAACATCTGAAGGAAGTCTTTCTACATCTTTACTAAACGCTAAACTAAATCTATCAAACATTATCGCCATAAATAAAATACATAGCCCACCTTCCATTGCCCAACCAACATCCAATCTTCTTATTGCTTGCCAAACTTGGCCACCAATACCTTCGGCACCTATAAAACATGCAAGAACCACTAATGCCAATGCCATCATTATTACTTGGTTAATACCCATCATTATACTTGGTAAAGATAATGGAATTTTAATTTTAAATAACAATTGAAGTTTACTTGAACCAAAGGAAGTTGCAGACTCAATAGTTTGAGCTGGCACTTGTCTTATACCAGTGTTTGTCAATCTTATTATTGGGGGCATTGCATATATCATGGTAGCCAATATTGCTGGCGCGCCTCCTATCCCAAAAAAAAATAATGCTGGGAACAAATATACAAATGCTGGCATTACTTGCATAGTATCTAATACTGGCTTCATGAAATTTTCAAATCTATTACTTTGTGAACACAAGACACCCAGTATAAATCCAAAAAATACACATAATAAAACTGACAGACCCATTAATGCCACTGTTTGTAAGGATGGTTCCCACATTCCTGTAGCTCCCCAAAAATAAACTACAAAAGAAGAGTAAATTCCCAATCGCAAACCACCCGCAATTATGCAAGGTATTACAATTATTGCTGCTATTAAAATCCAAGGAGACTCTAGTAAAAAGTCTTCTAAAAAATAGTAAGTTTCTTTTATATAGCTTGCTATAATTTTAGTGACCCATCTGTAATTTTTTTTTAAATAATCTTCTCCATCGTTCACCCAAGCTGTAAATGTAAATTTATCAGTGACTTCTTTAGGAAATTTTGAAGGCCCTTCACTTTGAGTAGATAGCCAGAGTGCTACCAAAAAAACAACTCCAATAATTACATAAGTTATTATGTTTTTCGATTGATTTGATTTATTTGTTAAATCAGTTCTAGTAGCCATGTTCGCAAATTAAAATAAATAATTTTACATTTAAAGTAAAATATTGTCTATTTTTGGGGTAATATTATTTATTAAAAATGTCTGTAGAACAAAAAATCACCTGTACAAATATATGGAAGTTATTTGGACCAGACGAAAAAAGAATTATTAAAAACCTTGATAAAAATTTAAGTATTAAGGAAGTTCAAGAAAAGACAGGACATGTTGTTGCTGTAAAAGATGTCAGTTTCTCAATTCAAAAAGGTGAAACATTTGTAGTAATGGGATTATCTGGTAGTGGAAAATCAACGCTAGTGAGATGTATTTCGAGATTGATTGAACCAACAGCTGGCATAGTGAAAATGGATGATGTTGAAGTTACAAAAATGAGTGCAAGTGAATTATTAGAATTAAGAAGAAATAAAATGAGCATGGTTTTCCAACATTTTGGTTTATTTCCTCATAGGACAGTCCTAGAAAATATTGGTTATGGATTAGAAGTAAGGGGAACAAAAAAAGATATAAGAACAGAAAAGTCAATGGAAGTTTTAAAAATGGTTGGCTTAGATGGTTGGCATAATAATTATCCAAGAGAATTATCTGGAGGTATGCAGCAAAGGGTAGGACTTGCAAGAGCACTAGCTGTGGATCCTGAAATATTAATTTTTGATGAACCTTTTTCAGCATTGGATCCTTTGATTAGAAGAGAGATGCAAGATGAGCTTTTAAAGATCCAAGAAAAGCTTCAAAAAACTATGGTATTTATAACTCACGACTTTTTAGAGGCAATTAAAATGGGAGACCACATTGCAATCATGAAAGATGGAGAAGTTTCTCAAGTGGGTACACCTGAAGAAATTGTATCTAATCCGAAAGATCAATATGTTAAAGATTTTTGTGAAGATGTTCCTAAATATAAAGTATTAAGTGCAGGCAAAGTCATGAGAACTGAGTGCTGCAATGAAACAAAAAATTTATTTGAGAATGGAAAAGATAATATTTTAGATAATTCTAAAATTGAAAATTTGATAGATAGGCTAATTGATAATGATAAAACTTATCCAGTAGTTTGTAATGAAAGTGGAAAGCTATTAGGTGAAATAGACAGAGTAATAGTCATGAAATCTATGAGATCAAATCAATAAATTTGCTTATTACCTTCTATTGATTTCTTTTTAATATTATCTCTCCATATAATAATCATACCAGCAAAAATAATTACTATTACTCCAGGAAATAGTTGGCTCCATGGAGCTTCATTAAAGAAAATCCAACCAAGAATAAAAGATGACGGTATCCCAAGATACTCAAATGAAGCTATTTTACTTGCTGAAATTAAACGGTAAGAATAAATAAACAATATTGCTGCTGTACCACCCAAAACCCCAGTCATTGTCATTAAAATAAAATCTTTAAAATTTTTAATTTCGACATGTCCTGTTGTTAAAAAAAATAAAAGTAAACCACCAATGACATTAAATATTAATGTGTATAACTGAATTTTTGCAGTTGAATGATTGCCTTGAATGAATTTTAAAATTATGACAGTGAAAGCCCATGCTATAGCGGTTAGAATTGGAAAAATTGAGTACAAACTAAAAATTTCACTTGTTGGTTTCATTATCATAACTACACCAACAAAACCAATTATAACTGCTGACCATCTGTAAATACCAATCTTTTCACTCAATAAAATTATTGATAGTATTACTATGAAGAAAGGCGACGAAAAGGTTAGCGTCATTGCTGTTGCAAATTCCAGATTTACTACTGAGATAAAAATGAATACATTCATAGAAAGAAAACATATTCCTCTCAAGCAACTCAATATCAAAAACTTATTTCCTAAGTTTTTGAATATTGTTGAAAATTCATTTGTGAATAAGATCAATAATAACAAAGGTATAATTGCTGCTACATTTCTAAATAAAGTTAATTGAATTATTGAGTATTCATCACCTAAAAATTTAATAATAACCATGTAAAGATCTATACACAAAATTGCTAAGAGCATTGTAGCAATTGCTAAATATGTTTTTTTTAGATCCGTTTTTTCAGATGAAATTTTCATTTAATAATATTGAAATTAGTATAAGTTTTTAAAATATTATGCAAAATTTTAAGCTTAATGAAGAATTTTTATTAAATAATCAGGATTGGACATTCCCAACTTTTACAGCTTATGGACCTGGAAGATTTAAAGAAATTGGAAAGTTTTGTAAAAATTTTAAAATAAATAATGCATTAATCGTTACTGATAGTGGTAGTGTAAATTTACCATTTATAAGTGATTTACAAAATTTACTTAATGATTCAAAAATCAAATCAGATATTTACTCAAATATATCGCCAAATCCTAGAGATGATGAAATAGACTCTGGATGTAAAAAATTTCGTGAAGGTAATCATGATGCAATAATTGCAATAGGCGGTGGAAGTGCAATGGATGGAGGAAAAGCAATTTCTCTTACAGTTGATAGCGGTGTGCCTCTATGGGATTTTGAATTTGAAAAAGAGCCGCCAAAACTAACTATGGAAAATCCTTTTCCAAAAATAATTACTATTCCAACTACAGCAGGAACAGGTGCTGAAACAGAAGTTACTGCCATGGTCACTCATCTTGAAAAAGGAATGAAATTTTGTTTATGGCATCCAGATGCCCGACCATGTTTAGCTTTAGTAGATCCAGAGCTAACTTTAAAATTACCAGCAAATCTTACTGCTTGGACCGGTATAGATGCAATGATACATGCAATTGAAGGTTATAGTGTTCCTATGTTTCATCCACTTTGTGATGGTTCTGCATTAGAAAGTTTAAATTTAATTTCAAAATCACTTTATGCAGCTGTCGAAGAACCTGATAATCTTTTAGCGAGAGGAGGAATGATTATTGGATCTTATTTGGGTGGAATAGCTTTCTTAAAAGGCCTAGGTTTAGTTCATGCAATTTCGCACATGGTTGGTGCTGAATATAATACTCATCATGGATTGACTAATGCAATTATACTTCCTGCAGTCATGAAATATAATTTACCTGGATTAGAAGAAAAAGTAAAAAGAATGTCAGAGGCTATGCAATTTGAAAACCATTCAATTGAAAGTTTTCAAGACAACTTAAATATAATTCTAGATAGATTAAAAATCCCTAAAGGATTAAATGAATTAGGAGTACCAGAAGATTGCCAAGAGAGAATAGCAAAGAAATCAATGTTAGACCAAGCTTATGGACAAAATCCTAAAAAGGCTTCATTAGATGAGGTCAAGTCTTTAGTTTTAGAGAGTATTAGACAAGCAAGATAGGTTTAATTAAGTGCTTGAGAATTTTTCTGTCCATAAAATAATTTCAAAAATAAAAAAAAGAGAAATTAAAATAGTAGAGGTACTAAATTTCTATTTAGATAGAATAAAAAAATTCAATCCAAAATTAAATGCTATTATTTCACATATAGATGAAACAAAAATTACTGAAGAAGCAAAATTAAAAGATGAAAATTTTAATAGTGATAATGATAAAAGTGATATTTATGGTCTTCCAATTGCTGTTAAAGAATTATTTGATATTAAAAATGAGGTAACTTGTTATGGATATAAAGAGTTATTAAAAAATATCCCGAAACAGAACTCTTTATTAGTAGATAATTATAAAAAAAACGCAATTTTAATTGGTAAAACAAATCTCTCTGAATTTGCTGTTGGTTGTCATACTACTAACAGAGTTTATGGAGCCACCTCCAATGTTTATGATTATAGTAAGTCAGCGGGAGGGTCTTCTGGTGGTGCAGCAGCAGCTGTTGCGGCAAATTTAATTCCATTTGCAGATGGTACAGATATGATGGGATCTTGTAGAAACCCAGCAGCATTTGCAAATATTTATGGATTAAGACCAACACCTGGTGCGATTGCAGAAGATAGATTTGAAATTAAAAATTTAAAAGATTTTCCTTTATTATCTACAACTGGATGTTTTGCTAGGACTCCCAATGACATGGAATTTTTATTTAACTATATAAAAGGGAAGAATGTAAAGGATAAATTATCTTTCGATCTTAAAGATATAAATAATAAAAAACTTTCAGATTTAAAAATTGGATGGTGCATTGATCTAAACGAACAATATGAGTATGAAGATGGAATTGTAGACTTATGTGAAAATATTTTAAAAAAATTACAGTCAAATAATTTAAGTGTTGAAAATTTAAAAACTGAAATTAACTCAGGAGAATTATGGTATTCTTGGACAACATTAAGAGCCAAATTTTTGTATGAAAACTTTTTGTTATATAATTTAAAAAATTTAAATGAATTACCTTCTCAAGCATATTGGGAATATGAAAAAGGGAAAAGCATCAAAACAAACGATGTTTTAAAAGCAATAGAAATTAGAAATAAATATATGGATAAAATTCAAAACCTATTTAAACATTATGATTTTTTAGCATTACCTTCGGCTCAATTATTTCCGTTTGAAAAGAACCTAAATAATCCTGAATTTATCAATAATAATAAAATTGACACTTATCATAGATATATGGAAGTCTATACATTATCAAGCTTGCTTGGTTTGCCAACTATATCTATTCCAGTAGGTTTTAATAATAAAGGGCTACCAATGGGAATGCAGATTATAGCAAATGTAAAAGAAGATAATAAAGTAATTAACTTCGCCAATTCTTATGAAGAAATATTTAACTTTTCAAAATTTAAACCAAAATTAATGCAATAATAATGACCAGACACCCTCATCATTTTAAAATTTCATTTGCATTAGCTATTGCCGCTGGTTCATGGGGAATTTATTGGTTACCTCAAAGAATACTAGAAGATGGAGGTTTGACTGGTGGCTGGGGAACAATATCCCAAATGGCAGTTGGAATATTAATATTATCACCAGTCGCAATTTGGAGAGTTATAAAAGGAAAGTCTATTGGATTGGAGTTTCCTCTCACTGGTTTTTTTGTTGGAAGTGGATTTGTTTGTTATGCTCTTAGCTTTCTTCTTACTGATGTAGTTAAAGCATTAATCATGTTTTACATGATACCTGTTTGGACAACAATATTTGAAATTATATTTTTAAAAAAGAAATTTGGTTGGAAGAGGGTAATCACATTAGGTTTAGCATTAGGAGGTTTATGGATTGTATTCAGTCAAGAGAATATAATTCCGTTACCTCAAAATGCAGGGGATTGGTTGGCCCTTGCTGGAGGTGCACTATTTGGTGCTGGTTTAATTAGAATGGAAATAATTAAAACTGATGGCGTCTTTCCAATTATATTCACATTCTTTTTTTATGGAGGTTTAGCCAGTATACCTATTGGGTTATTCTTAGTAGATTATTTAGGACCAGTTCCATCAGTGGAGGTTATCATGTCAATGTCCACTTTTTTATTACTTATTTCGATATTTTATTTTATTCCTACAGGGGTAATAATCTTTTGGGCTCCAAGTAAATTAGGAGCAGGCTTATCATCTATTTTATTTTTAGCTGAAATAATTGTTGGTGTTATTAGTGCTAGTATTTTAACAAATGAACCTTTTGGTTGGAGAGAATCCCTGGGAAGTATTCTGATAATTCTTGGTGGTGTAATTGAAGTTGTATATGTTCCAAAGTCAGAGAAGAAATTAGCATAATGGATATTAATGAATTATTGAAATCAAAAAAAAAAGTCTTCTTAGATGGTGGAACAGGCTCAGAAATTCAGAGACTTGGCGGAACTATGGGACCAGCTTTTTCTGGTTTAGCAAATGTTTTCTCACCAGAAATAGTAATCAAAGTACACGAAAGTCATATAAACGCCGGATGTGATATGATAACAACCAATACTTTTGGAACTGCAAGGCATTGTCTTGAGCCTTCAAATTTAGGAGATCAGACTATAAAAATTAACATTGATACAGTTAAGTTAGCAAGACAAGCAGTCAAAAATTCTGGAAAAAAAATTAAAATTGCTGGGAGCATGTCAACATATTTAGCTTTAGCTGAAAATGAATTTAGACCTGACACAAAATTTGTACCATCATTTGCAAAAGAAGAAAAAAATTATAAAGAACAAGCTAAAGTATTAAAAGAAGAGGGAGTCGAAGTGCTTATTCTTGAAATGCTTTTAGATATTGATCACGCTAAAATTTTGTTAAATGCTGCTTTAGAAACAGGTTTACCTGTCTGGGTTGGATTAAGTTGCTGCATAAGCAAGTTTGATGAAACCGTAGTAGGTAGAAATTTTAGAGCTGAAAAAGAGAGATCAATTATATATGACCCTTTAAAATATCCTGATGAACCAAAATTCCTTCCTGAAGATAAAATTATAAATTTTGCTGAAATAATTAATTCACTCAAATCTATTGGTGGAGATGTTTATGGAATAATGCATAGTTGGTTTATTGATACAAAAGAGGGAATGAAAGTTTTAAAATCAAATTGGAATGGGCCAATTATGTTCTATCCAGAGATCCATAAATTTGACACTAGTACTATGCAGGCATTAATAACTGAAAATGAAATTGAATTTGTTGATAAGTGTTCCGAGCTAATAGACGATCAGGTAAAAATTATTGGGGGTTGTTGTGGCGTCACAGATAAACATTTAAAATCCTTGATAACAAAATTTTCTTAATTTAGTAATCTTTACTAATTATTTGGTCTATCATATTTACCATATCTTTTTTATATTTTTCATTTGTTGCAGATTTAGTCTCTAATACAGAAAAAAACGCAGCAACAACTTT
>CACLSX010000027.1 GCA_902609705.1 uncultured Pelagibacteraceae bacterium | reverse complement strand
CTTTACAATCTCTTCTGTCATTTTTTTTGCATCTGCAAATAACATCAGTGTATTATCTCTGTAGAATAAATCATTATCTATTCCTGCATATCCAGGGGATAAACTTCTTTTTACAAATAAAACTGATTTGCTTTTTTCAACATCTAATACGGGCATTCCATAAATAGGGCTTTGTGGGTCAGATTTTGCAACAGGGTTTGTTACATCATTAGCGCCAATAACATATGCGACATCACAATTTGCAAAATCATTATTTATTTCTTCTAACTCAAAAACCTCATCATACGGAACGTTAGCTTCAGCTAGTAAAACATTCATGTGGCCTGGCATTCTTCCAGCAACTGGATGAATTGCATAGGAAACTTTAACTCCATTTTTTTTTAGAGCGTCTACCATTTCTCTTAAAGCATGTTGTGCTTGAGCAACTGCCATTCCATAGCCTGGGACTATGATAACTGATGACGCATTTTTCATGAGAAAAGCCGCATCATCTGCGTTGCCATTTTTTACCGGTTTTTGTTCATCTTTCTTTGCGCCTGAAGACTGTTCAGATGCGCCCCACCCTCCAAGTATAACATTAAAAAATGATCTATTCATCCCTTTACACATTATATATGAAAGGATTGCTCCTGATGACCCAACTAATGCACCTGTAATAATTAGAGCTGTGTTTTCGAGAGTAAAACCAATTCCTGCAGCAGCCCAACCAGAATATGAGTTGAGCATAGATATTACCACTGGCATATCTGCTCCACCAATTGGAATAATTAATAAAACTCCAACAATAAAAGATATTGCCACAAGTGTCCAAAATATATTTGTTGATTGGGACAAACACAAATAATAAATCAAAAAAATAATCATCAATCCTAATATCAAATTAATCAAGTGTTGACCTTTAAATGTGATTGGTGAACCTGACATAATTCCTCTTAATTTTAAAAAAGCAATTATCGATCCAGAAAATGTTATAGCTCCGATAGCTGCTCCTAAAGACATTTCAATTAAACTAGCTAGTTTTATATTTCCAACAGTACCTAAATTAAATGCTTCTGGTTTTAAAAAAGCAGAAATTGCAACAAAAACAGCTGCAAGTCCTACCAAACTATGGAAACCTGCAACAAGTTCTGGCATAGCAGTCATAGGTATCCTAAAAGCAATAAAAGCTCCTATTGATCCACCTAAAATAAGAAATAATAATACATAAACAAATCCTGATCCAAAATTACCAACAGACAAAAATGTTACTATTATAGCAATTCCCATTCCTGCAATTCCAAAATAATTACCTTGTCTTGAAGTTTCAGGAGATGACAGGCCTCTTAAAGCTAAAATAAATAATATTCCTGAAACAAGATAAAATAATGCGGATAAATTAGCTGACATAAACGTTTATTTTTTCTTCTTTTTATACATTTGAAGCATTCTCTGAGTGACTAGAAAACCACCGAAAATATTTACTGCAGCTAAAATTATGGCTAGAAAACCGAAAATATTTGAAACGTCAAATATATTAGCAGAAGTTCCTGCTAATGCTGCAATTATAGCCCCTACAATTATAACTGATGAAATTGCATTCGTCACAGACATTAGAGGAGTATGCAAAGACGGTGTTACACTCCATACAACATAATAACCAACAAAAATTGATAATATAAATATACTCAATCTAAATATAAAAGGATCTATTTCCATTATTTTACCATCGTCTTTTCAATTATCTCATCCTCAAGATTTATTTTAAATTGTTTATTATCTTTATCATATAAATTATTTACAAAATTAAACATATTTTTTGCGTAAAGATTAGATGCAGAAACTGGAAGTTTATTTAAAATGTTTGATTCACCCATAATTTTCACACCATTACTATCAATTATTTGATTAACTTTCGTTAACTCAGAGTTACCGCCTTGTGAAGCTGCAAGATCATAAATCACAGAACCACTTTGCATTATTTCAATCATATCTTTTTTTATTATTATTGGAGCTTTTTTTCCTGGAATTAAAGCTGTACAGACAACTATATCAATTTTTTTTAAAGTTTCTTTTAATAATTCTTCTTGTTTTTTTTTAAAATCAGCTGAAGTTTCTTTTGCGTAACCACCCTCTGTCTCTAAATTTTCAGACCCTTCCACAATTAAGAATTTACCGCCTAAGCTTTCAACTTGTTCTTTCGATGCTAATCTCACATCTGTTGCAAAAACAATAGAACCCATTCTTTTAGCAGTTGCAATTGCTTGCAAGCCTGCAACTCCAGCCCCAACAACTAAAACTTTTGCTGCAGAAATCGTCCCAGCTGCAGTCATCATCATCGGTATAGCTTTTTGAAAATATGCAAATGAGTCTACTACTGCCTTATAACCAGCTAAATTAGCTTGAGAAGATAGTATATCCATTGATTGAGCTCTTGTAATTCTTGGTAAAAGTTCTAGAGAAAAACAATTAATATTCTTTGATGTTATTTCTTTTAATTTTTTTTCATTATTATATACATTTAAAACACCAATTAAGATTTGTTTATCCTTAAGTTTATTTAAGCTTTCATCTTCTAAAATATTCATCTGCAAAATTGCATTAGAATTAGAAATAATTTCATCATTATGTGAAAAAATACTCGCTCCCGCTTGTTCATATTCTTTATCAGTTAAACCTAAGTGTGTTGCATAATTTTTACCTATATGCACATCTAAGCCAATTGACTTATATTTTTTTACAACTTCAGGGGTTATTGCTACCCTTTTTTCAAAATCTAAGTTTTCAGGAAGAGATCCGACAATCATTTTTTACAAAAGAAATATTGCCATCAAAACTAATATAAGAACAACAACGATTGAGCCCCATAAAACAAATTTGGTGAAATTATTCCATGTATTTTTATGACTTTCATTATCCATATTATTTTTGACGTGCTTTAAATTTTGGATTTTTTTTATTAATTATATAAACTCTTCCTCTTCTTCTCACTAGTTTAGAATTTAGGTCTCTTTTTTTTAATGATTTTAGTGAACTTGCTATTTTCATATTTTTTTTTTTTTCAACTCTAATAAACGAAGTTATGTAATCTTTCAAATTTATTTTTCCGTAATTCTTAATTATCTTATTATTATGAGAAAATTTAGTTAATGCTGATGCATATCTTTCACCCATTCTAGGAGCTAAATATCTTATTTTACATTTAAACATTTTTGCCACACTCAGTATAGAGTATGACTTCTTATGACTTATACTGTAATGTGCACACTTATTGTTTTTCCATGCTTTGTAGCAGATGTTCACAGTATCGGAAATATGCGTAAATCTTCTGCTTTGAGAACCAGGTCTTACAATTGTCAAAGCCCTTTTTTTTTTAAATTGATTTTGAAATATTCCAATAACAGTAGCCATTGATCCAGTATCTATCTGTCTTTTTCCATAAACATTGTAAAAATATATTATTTCAAACTTAAAATTGAACCATTTTTTTAAATTTTCAAGTAGTTGCAAATTATTTGCTTTGGTAAATGCATATGGTGATAAATTTTTATCATTTCCTTTTTTTCCAAAAGTAGCTGAAGTAGCTGAATAGATTAATTTTATTTTATTATCTAAACAAAATTTAAATACTTCATTTGTTCCAATAGAATTAGATCTAAAGCACTCAGTAAAATTTTTGAAACTCTGGTAAATTCTAGAAAATTCTCCAAAATGAAATAAAGATTGAATATTATTTTTATATTTTTTTAATATATTTTTTATATCAACTGTATCACCTTTTATATATTTTATTCTATTTGACTTGATATGGTTTATTTTTTTTCCAGTAGAATAATTATCAATACTTATTATTTTATATTTCGTTTTAATAAATAATAACTCAATTAGGTTTGAGCCCACAAATCCTGCTCCACCTGTTATAACTATGATATTTTTCATCAAGAATAGCCTGGCAACGACCTACTCTTCCAAGTCTTAAGACTAAGTACCATCGGCGCAGAAAGGCTTGACTTCCGAGTTCGGAATGGGATCGGGTATTACCCTTTCGCAATAATCACCAGGCAAGTTTTTATACAATAAAAAAAATTTTAGTAAAGATAAAACATACTTTATTTTACTTAAATAAATTATATTTTAATATTGCGTAGATAGCTTTAATACCATCAGAAAAATATATTTTTTTACCTTGATCGTGAGTTCTGCCAAAATAGTTAATTGGCACCTCTTGAATATCTTCATTTATCTTTGAAAATTGAGCGGTTATTTCTGGACAAAAATTAAATCCATCTTCTTGTAACTTTATCTTTTTAATCAGATTAGAGTCAAAAACTTTATAACAAGTATGAGCATCAGTTAACTTATGTCTATTTAATAAATTTGATAAAAAAGTTAGAAAATAATTAGCAGCAAGTCTTACCACAACATCTAATGATTTAGGTCTAGATCTAGTACCACCTTTTAAAACCCTTGAACCGTAAACTATTTTGGTTTTTTTTTTTAATATTGGATTTATTAATTTTTTATAATCTTTAGGATCATATTCTAAATCTGCATCTTGTATAATTATTATTTGACCTGTTGCATATTTTAATCCTTTTCTGCAAGCAAATCCTTTTCCTTTATTAAATTTATAACTAATTAATCTATCAAATAATCCCAAACATTCTTTTACAATAATTTTTTTGGTGTTATCTGTTGAGCCGTCATTTATTATTATAATTTCTTTTTTTATGTTTTTGATTTCATTTATTTTTTTTAAAATTTTCAAAATTGTTTTAGATTCGTTGAAAACAGGAATTATTATTGATATTTTCATATTAGTATTTATTAATTTTAATTTTTTACTTTAATTCCATTTATAAGACTTAGGTATAAAAAAAACATTTCTTATTGACATCAAATTAGTTTTGTTTGTTCTAGAAATTTCAGTATCTATCATATTTTCGTCAAAAATTTTAAATTTATTAGATTTATAAAAATAAACCCATACATTATACATTTTCAGAAATTTTTTAATTTTAAAAAAATTACTTTTATTAAACTCAACTAATATAACTGGCTTGTACTTATCTATACTTTTTTTCATTCCTCTCAAAACCTCATAATCAAAACCTTCAACATCGATTTTGACAAATTTAGGCTTACATTTTAAATTTATTTTATCAAACTTTTTTAATTTCATTGGCTTATTAATAATTTTGAAATTTTTGTTCTTAAATGTTATTTTGAGACTATTTTTAATATATTCTTTATCAAAGCTGCAAAAATAATGAAGACATGAATCTTTATAATATGGGTAATAAAAATTTTTTGTTTCTTCTTTAAATCCCAAGGCAAAATTATATGCATGAATATTTTTATAGTTTTTAAGTAATTTATTATTTATATACTTTTTAAATAGATATTTATTCGGTTCAAATAAGAAAATTTTATTTTCATATCCAAGCTCTCTGAAACCCATAGCGGAAATTCCTAGATTGCCGCCAACATCAATTATAGAATCGTCAATTTTGTTATTGATTAATAATTTAATGCCATAATAATCTTTTTCGTGAGGCAAAAATGGTTTAAAAAAAGATATATTATTGTATATTATTAAATTTAATATTGGATTTGATTCAATTAATCTAATTAATTTAAACTTTAAAGAATTAATAAAATTGCTCATTTTTAAACATCCTATATATTACCTATAGCACTATTCATGATTGAAATTGTTTTTCTTTCTTTTTTAACATCAGTTTATTTTATTTCAGCAGGTATTTTTTTTTCAAATAAAATACTCGATATAAAAATTAAAAATGAAGAGAATATTTTTAAATTTTCTATTTACGGATGTATTTTTCTCAGTTTTTTAGGACTTTTTTTAAATTATTTTACTAATTTAGGTAAGAATATAAATGTTTTAATCTTAGTTATATTTTTAACTTATTTAATTATTTCTCAAAATAAATTTCTATTAAAAAAAATTTTTATATACTCTGTAATTATAGCATTGGGTTGTAGTATATTGATAATTGCTGACACCACTTACCGACCTGATGCAGGACTTTATCATCTTCCTTATATTAATATTATTAATAATGAAAAAATTATAATTGGTATTTCTAACATTCATTTTAGATTTGGACATACTTCAATAATGCAATACGTTTCAGCATTGAATAATAATTGGATATTTTCTGATCACGGGATACTTTTACCCTCTGCTATTATATATATATGTTTTTTACTGTATTTACTTCATGAAATTTATTTTAGTGATAATAAAATTTTAATTTTTTTTAATTTATTACTGGTAACTTTTTTATGTTTAAAATTGAATAGATACTCAGATTTTGGCAATGATGCCCCTGCGCATATATTTTATTTTTTTTTAACATCATTATCTTTAAAATATTTAACTAGAATTGACTTGTCAAAAATGGGAGAGATAAGTGTTCTTTGTTCATACCTTATATTCAATAAAATAACTTTATTTTTAGGAAGTTTTATAAGTATAATTTTATTAATAATTAGAAAAAAATTATATTTTTTTAAGATCAAACCTTTCATTTTTATTTTTTTATTTACATTTTTATTCTTTTCTAAAAATTTATTAGTTTCTGGTTGTGCAATTTTTCCAATTAAAGAAACTTGTGTGTCTAGTCTTTTTTGGTATGATTTTGGGAGTAATAGAGGCACTAACGCTGAAAAAACCATGATTGAGAATGAGGCATGGACAAAAGGTTGGAATGATCAGGCAAAAAAAAGATTAAACTATGAGCAATATTTATCTAATTATAACTGGGTTAAAATATGGTTTAACGGTCACGCAAAAAAAACTTTAATAAAATTAACACCTTTTTTTCTATTTATTATTTTCATTACACTTTTTATCTTCTTTACCAAAAAAAAGGATTTAATAAATAAAATTAAAAAGGAAAAGTCATCTGAAAGAAAATTTATTATTTTATTATTAATTTTAAATTTTTTTGGGATTTTAATTTGGTTTTTAAAATTTCCTGTTTTTCGTTACGGCTATTCTTATATAATTTTATTTATAACTTTATTATTAACTTTGATTTCCTATCAAAAAATTAAATTGATGGAAATAAGCGTAATGAAGAAAAAAATTAATTATATTTTAATTTTTTTAATATTTATATTAATAACGAAAAATTTAGTAAGAATCTCAAAAAATTATGACGAAAATTATAACTTTGCACCTTGGCCTAAAATATATTCTGAAAATAGAAATAATTTGGAAGAACAAAATTTACCAATAAAAATTAAGGATGAGGTTATATATTATTACTCAAAAAATGGTACTTGCTATTATAATAATGCTCCCTGTACACATATTAATTTTATAAAAAATTCTAATGATGAAATAAATTTCAAAAAAAAATATGGATATAAAGTATTATTTTTTAATAAAATAGTTACCAATAAATAGCCTACTTTAAGTACCTATTTTTTAAATTTGTATACCCCAAAACTGATCCAATAAAATACCAAAACATTGAACCAAAGAAAGTACTTAAAATAGAACCAGTTGGTCTAGGAAAAAATATAAAAGTTATTAAATATAAAAACATCACTAGTAAAAGTTTATTCTTTTTTAATTTTTCATATTGGAAGTATCTTTTAAGAAAAAAATAAAATGATGCTAGTAAAATTAAATATCCTAAAATTCCAGAATCAACCATAACCTCTAAATGAAAATTATGTGGATGACTTGAGCAGACGTTATGAATTCTTTGCTCCCTAATATTTAAGTATTTATACTTTGAGCAATCTTCTCTAAACGATTTAAACCCATTTCCAAACAGAGGATTTTTTTTTATCATTAAAATACTTGCGGTATAATGGAGACCCCAAGGTGTTGTTTTAATGCTATCTACTAAACTTAAATTACCATCAGTATTTATAAGATTAATTGTATCATTTGAATATCTTTTTATAGTAACGTCTTTACTAAAAAAAATAAAAGAGAAGATTACAAGCATAATTACAAATAATTTTTTAAGATTAATTTTTATGTAAAAAAACAAGTAAATAAGATTAAACAAAATTACTAAAATAAGGGCAGTACGTTCTCCAGTAATAAAAACACTAAAAAGGATTATCAGAGGGACAAAAACATTAAATTTATTATTATAAAGAGCATGGAGCAAAAAAAGTACTGAAATTCCAATTATTGATAAATAACCACCAGCTACTAACTCTGAACCAAACATTCCAGAATATCTTAAACAACCTGGCCCGGGTTCACAAAAAGATGCTTTTAAACCTAAAATGTTTTTTCCAAAATAATATTGGATATATAAATCAATAATAAATATACAAATAACAGTAAATACATATAGAAAATTTTTTTTTAATTTTTCAATATTAACGTTAGAAAACACATATATTGCTGCATTAAATAATAAAAAAAATTTTAATAAAAAAAAACTTTTGATGATTTTTTCAGGATCTGTACCTTGAAAAAATTGTGAGACAAAAAAATAAGCAAAAAATAATAATAATAATTTATTATAATCATATTTAAGAAAATTGTTTTTTTTAACTATGCATATAATAATAAATATTATTGAAATAAATATAACAGTTATATTTATAGTTAAAGATCTAAAAAAAAAAACTACAGGAAAAAAAATGATTAAATTATTTAATATGTTTTCTAAAGTTAAATTAATTTTATTCATAAACTATTTTAAAGAATTTCTATACTGATCTGACAATATTTTTAAATATTTTTTTTCATTAATTCCTCTAGGATTCATGTGCATATAATTTAAATCAACTAATTTGAAGTCGTATTTTTTTAAAAATTTTTCGATTTCATCTACATACATATAATTATACGGTAAAGGGAAAATTTCATAAATAAATATTTCTTCAAAAATTGAGTCATGTCCTATCATAGGTGAAATTTTTTCTTTTGTTGCAAGTATAAGATTATTTTTGTAAGTATAGTAATCATAATTTTTTATAAATTTTGAAGTTTCTGCAGTTATTTGTTTTCTTAAATTATAAAATTCTAGATTATCATCTTTCATATGATAAATTTGTTTTGGTAAAAAAAAACCAATTGCTTTTAAAGGTAAGATTAAGATAATAATTAATGTGATTATAGAAAAAAATTTTATTTTTAAACGTTTATAATTACAATAAATAAAAAATAAAAGCATAGAAAAAAATATCGGACTAAAGTACCTAGGTAAATGTTGTTTATGAAGCGTATTGTCCGTGATTAATGATTTATTATTTAAAAAATGTAAAGGTGTTAAACCATAGTACTTCACAATTAAAATTATAAAACTGTGCACAAAAAATATTAGTAAAAAAAATAATAGAATTTTATATTGTTTAGAAAAAATATATAAAAGCGACAATAATATAATCCAAGTATAAATATAAATTTTATACGAAAATTTATTTAAACTATTTAATCCTAAATATTTAAAAATTGACCCTACTTCAGAAAAATATAAGTAAGAATTACTAATATTAATAAAATCTGTAATAAATGAGTTGTTGATATTGTATAATTCATAGAAAATCGGAATAGATATTAACAATATGGATGTTGGGATTAAATAATATTTTGGAAGATAAAATGTTAACTTAAGGTAGCCAATGAAAAAAATTATGTAATATACATAAATTATTCCTGATCGATGAATAAGCGATAAAATAATTAAAATTAAAGTTAATTCAGCTAACGATCCTAAATTGAAATTATTTTTTGAAAAGTTTTCGTAACTAATTATAAGACTTATAAAAAAAAGTGAGCATATTATTGGATCCATATAAATAGATACAAATCCGAAACTAAAGATATTTAAAAATGCATAAAATATAATAGGAAAAAATAAATTTAATTTTTTCTCAAAAAAATTGTCTTTCAATACATACATTATGCTTGAAATTAATATTGTATTATTTGTAAAAATTGCCAAGTCTTCTCTGAAACCAGATAATTTCATATTAGTATGTTGAAATAAAGGTATTATTGGTTCATGATATTTAGCTTGAACAGCCAAATCAAAATGCACTCTTAATGTTTCTGGTTTTAATTTTATTAATATATCTTGAGTATTTAAATAATTATTAAAATAAAAACCATAAGTATCATAAGCAAAAAAAGTTTTAGTATATTTTCCCCAATAACTGAATTCATCGTGATCTAAGAGATATTTTTCATAACAAAATAGACTTACAATAAAATAAATAAAAGTATAAAAAATTAAAAAATTATTAATTTTAATTTTTTTTATTACCCTTAATAAAATTAAAGAATTAAGGGTTATAAGGACGAAAATTAAAATATCAAGGTATAGGAAAAATCCTAATTTAAATAGTATATAAATCAATAAACATAAAAAAGAAATTGATATTAAAAATGTTTTTTGAAACTTTACTTTAAAATAAAAATTAAGGACTATGCTAGATGTAATGATAAAAAAATATAATATACTAACTTGGAGCAAATACATTTTATTTATAATTTTCCTTTATCAATTTTTGTATTTTTATCTTTTAGTAAAGTTAATATTAATAAAAAAGTTATAAAAAAAGCCCCATTAAAATATCCAGCACCTCTTAAAAATACTTGAACTAAAACAAAACTTAGCAAGAAATATTTTGTTTCCAAATTTTGATTTTTTGTAAAAATAAACTTAAGAATAACAAATGCAAATAATAAACTAAATATACCGAACTCAGTTAAAATTTTTACAAAATTATTTGATCCATCTTCTTTATTGAAAATTTGTGTTAATTTATATCGAGTAAAAACTTGATCTATAAATTCTTCATGAGCAAATTGATAATTATTAAAACCTACTCCTAAAGGATATTTTTTAATTGATAAATATGATATTTTTAAAGATTTAATAAAAACATCAGTTGATAAATTGTTAGGTAAATTTTCATCAATTCTATTTTTGTTAAGAATATATTTCCTCTCTTCTTCAGTTTCAATATGATCATTTAAATCAAATGGTAAATCATCTTTATGAATAGAATTTGACTTTACAAAGAGAAATTTTTTAGAAATTATATTAATATTATTATTTATTTCTCTTATATTAACATGATTATTAAAATTGTTTTTTAATAATATTTTATCAATATGATTTTCAGTAGAATTACTTAATTTATTTAGTTTAAAAGTATCAAATTTAAATAATTTATTAAATCTTGCTATTATATCTTGATTATTAAAAATAAAAATTAATATTGAAAAAAGAAATAATAAAGAAATATTTTTTTTTTGATAAAAAGTTGAATTTCTCCATT
>CACLSX010000026.1 GCA_902609705.1 uncultured Pelagibacteraceae bacterium | reverse complement strand
TTCAGTTTTAATGCTTGTTGCTATTATATCAATATATTGGATAACTGGTACAACTGATGTCATTAAGTTATACGAATTGGGTATCGACACTAAATACCAAAATTTATTATGGCTAGCATTTTTTAGTTCTTTTGCTGTTAAAACACCAATGTGGCCAGTGCATACATGGTTACCAGATGCTCATGTAGAGGCACCAACTGCTGGTTCAGTTTTACTAGCTGCAATACTTTTAAAAATGGCGGGATATGGATTTATAAGGTTTTCTCTAGGTTTGTTTCCAGATGCTTCATTATATTTTGTTCCTTTAGTTTACACACTTAGTTTGATAGCGATTATTTATACATCACTAGTAGCCTTAATGCAGGAAGATATGAAAAAACTAATAGCTTATTCGTCCGTAGCTCATATGGGATTTGTAACACTAGGTATTTTCACAATGACACAGCAAGGAATAGAAGGAAGTATTTTCCAAATGATAAGTCATGGTTTGGTATCTGCAGCACTATTTTTATGTGTTGGAGTTGTTTACGATAGACTTCATACAAGACTTATAAATAGATATGGAGGCTTAGTTTCTATAATGCCAAAGTACGCAATAGTTTTTATGGTTTTTACTTTAGGAGCTCTTGGATTACCTGGAACAAGTGGTTTTATTGGTGAATTTTTAGTTTTAATGGGTGCATTTAAAAAGAATATACTAGTAGCAACGATTGCAAGTCTAGGAGTGATCTTGGGGGCGGCATATATGCTTTGGTTATATAAGAGAATTATCTTTGGAAAATTAATTAATGAAGATGTAAAAAAAATGGTTGATTTAAAAAGATTTGAAATTGTTACATTATGGCTTTTAGTATTACCGATTATATTTTTTGGTTTTTATCCAGAGCCTTTAATTAACTCTATAGAGGTATCAGTTGCAAATATGATAGACATGAATGATTTAGACAAGATTAATAAATTAGCATTAGGCGATTAATGGAAAATCTACAACTTATAATTCCAGAGTTATTTATATCAATAATGATTATGTTTTTATTAATATTTGGGGTATTTAAGAAAAATAGTTCTCAACTAGTTTATAATTTAACAACAGTAAGTTTGGTCGCTGCTTTAGCATTAATAATTAATTTAGACTCGCAAATTCAATCATCATTATTCAATAATAGTTACAATATAGATAGTTTAGCTAGATTTATGAAATTTCTTTTAATTTTGTCTGGGATTTTTGTAATGCTGTCATCATCAAAATACATTCAAATTAGTAAAATTAGCAAAATTGAATATCCAATTCTCATTTTATGCTCAATCTTAGGCATGATGGTGATGATTAGTTCAAATGATCTTATTGTTTTTTACATGGGATTAGAATTGCAATCATTAGCATTATATGTGTTAGCATCATTTAATAGAGATAATTTACTATCAACAGAATCTGGATTAAAATATTTTGTTTTAAGTGCTCTTTCATCTGGACTTTTATTATATGGGTGTTCACTTATTTATGGTTTTTCAGAAACAACTAATTTTAATCAAATTATGATTAATACAAAAGAAATAGAATACGGATTAACTTTTGGGATAGTATTTATTTTAGTTGGATTAGCTTTTAAAATTTCTGCTGTTCCTTTCCATATGTGGGCACCTGATGTTTATCAAGGATCACCAACATCTGTAACAGTCTTTTTCGCATTACTTCCAAAAATTGCTGCATTAACGGTATTTATTAGATTTCTATACATTCCTTTTTATGAATTAGGTGATCAGTGGCAAATGATAATTATATTTTTGTCTATTGCATCAATGGTATTCGGAGCAGTAGCGGCAATTGGTCAAAAAAATCTAAAAAGACTAATAGCCTACAGCTCAATTAGTCATATGGGATATGCTCTAGCAGGTTTATCTACAGGTACAACGCAAGGTGTGCAGAGCTCTATTACATATATAACAATTTATCTTGTCATGAATTTAGCGTTTTTTAGTTGTTTGTTTATGCTTAAGCGAAACGATGAATATTATGAAAACATAGATGATTTATCGGGTCTTTCAAAAAATCATCCGTTATTGTCATTATCATTGCTTGTTGTCTTATTCTCTTTAGCGGGAATACCACCACTAGCTGGTTTTTTTGCTAAATTCTATATTTTTGTGGCTGTGATAAATGAAAAAATGTATTTTTTAGCAATAGTTGGATTGCTAGCAACAGTAATCGCTGCTTTTTATTATCTAAGAATAATCAAAATTATATATTTCGATCCAGAAAAAGAAAAATTTGAAGCGAAACATAATTTAGGTTTAAAATTTACACTAGTTGCATCAACTTTTTTCATTCTTGCTTACTTTATATATCCAAGTGGAATAGTAGATATAGTTTCACAAATAAACATTAATTAATGAAACTCAAAATATATTCTTATAAGAGTGTCAAAAGCACTAATGATACTGCAATAAGATTAATCAAACAAAACATAAAACAAGGTATAGTTACTAGCGATATCCAGACTAATGGAAAAGGACAAAGGGGAAAAAAATGGGTTTCTAGAAGAGGAAATCTTTTTATTTCAATTTTTTTTCCTATTAGCGAACGTTTAAATTTAAAAAAAATTACATTTTCAAATCTTAAAATAATAAAAAATATTTTAAAAAATATTGTTCCATATAAAATCAATATTAAACTACCAAATGATTTAAAAATAATGAATAAAAAGGTATGTGGAATGCTTCAAGAAATAATTTATTATAATGAAATTAAATTTCTAATTATTGGAGTAGGTATTAATATAAAAAGTAGTCCAACAATAAAAGAATATGAAACTACTTATATAAATAAATATAATAATAAAATTAATAAATCTAAAATTATAAATTTTATAAAAAATAACTTCGAAAAAAAATATTCTTATTATGCCTAATTTTTATATTATAGGAGACATTGGAAATACAGATATAAAAATCTGTGTTTACAAAAATAAAAATATTGTCAAAAAAATCAGACTATCTACAAATAAAGTCAATTTAAAATATTTAAAAAAAAATTTAAATGTATTGAGAAAATATGATAAAAAATTAAACCAAATTTTATTCTGCTCCGTTGTTCCTAACTGTTACAAGAATATTAAAAATTATTTTAAATTATATTTTAATACAAATTGTAATGAGTTAAAAAATCTTAATTTAAGTAAATTGTTAAGAATAAAAGTTAATAGAAAACAAATTGGCTCTGATAGGTTAGCCAATGCAATATCAGTGATTGACAATAAAAATAATTATATTGTAGTAGATTTTGGAACAGCAACTAATTTTGATGTAATCTCAGCAAATAGTTATAACGGAGGGGTAATTGCTCCTGGAATAAATCTATCATTAGAAAATTTATCAAAAAAAGCATTTTTAATACCTAATGTAAAATTTAAAAAATCAAATAATGTTGTAGGTAAAAATACTATTAGTGCAATTAATTCAGGATTTTTCTTCGGTTATTCTGGTCTGATTGACAATATAATTCATTCCATTATTAAACAAACCAAAAAAAAATATAAAATAATATTTACGGGTGGACTAGCAAAAATGTTTAAAAATTCTTTAAAACTAAGAGTAAAAATAAAGTCTAATTTAACTACTGATGGAGTTTTAAAGGCCGCTATGTATTTAAATAAATGAAAGAAGAATTAATTTTTTGCCCTTTAGGTGGATCTGGAGAAATTGGGATGAATATGAATTTATTCGCCTATGGAAATCCAGATAATAGAAAATGGATAATTGTAGATATAGGAGTTACTTTTGCAGATGATGCAATTCCTGGAGTTGATTTAATATATCCTGACCCTGGATTTATTGTTGATAAAAAAGATGACTTATTAGGTATTGTTCTAACTCATGCACATGAAGACCATATTGGTGCAATTGCTCATATATGGCCAAAACTAAAATGTAAAATATTTGCTACTCCATTTACATCAGTGTTAATTTCAGAAAAATTTAAGGAAAAAAAAATTGATGTAACGGGATATCTAGAAGTTGTTCAATTAAATAGCATTGTAGATTTAAGTCCTTTTAAAATAGAATTTGTTACATTAACTCATTCTATACTAGAACCTAATGGACTAAAAATTGAAACACCTGTTGGAAATATATTACACACTGGTGATTGGAAGTGTGATCCAGATCCATTAACTGGAGACAATATGAATTCAAAAAGATTAAAGGAAATTGGTGAAGAAGGTGTTTTGACAATGATATGTGACTCAACAAATGTATTTAGTGCAGGAAGAGCAGGATCTGAGCTCGATGTAAGAAAAAATATGTTAAAGATAATGGAAAGATTAAAGAAAAGGATAATTATTACTTCTTTCGCTTCAAATGTAGCTAGAATGGAGTCAGCCTTTTATTGTGCTGAAAAAACAGGTAGGCAAATTGCTTTGGTGGGCCGTTCAATGCATAGAATTTATAAAGCCGCTAGGCAATGTGGCTACTTGCAAAATGTTATTGAACCACTTGATGCAAGAGATGCAAAAAATATTTCAAGAGAAAAAATTGTTTACCTATGTACTGGTAGCCAAGGAGAGCCAATGGGTGCGATGAACCGTATTTCAAATTATACACATCCAGATGTTTTTGTTGAGAGAGGGGACGCAGTTATATTTTCTTCAAAAATTATTCCAGGTAATGAAAAAAAATTATACAAACTTCACAATCAATTAGTTAGAGAAGGTATAGAAGTAATTTCAGAAGATAGTGAATTTATTCATGTATCAGGACATCCAAATAGAGAAGATTTAAAGGATATGTATGACTGGATAAAACCAAGATCAGTCATACCTGTTCATGGTGAACATAGACATATGATTGAACACATAAATTTTGCTAAAGAAATGCAAGTCCCATATCCTGTTAGAGTAGAAAATGGTGATATAGTTAGAATTTATCCAGGTGATAAACCTGAAGTATATGATAAAGCTCCAAGTGGAAGACTTTACGTAGATGGTTCTATAAGTGTTGAAGAAGATGCTCAATCTATCAAAGAGAGAAAAAATTTATCTACTAATGGATTAATAGAGGCAACATTAGTAATCACTCCAAATGGTAATATTCATAACAAACCTTTATTAACTTTAAGAGGTTTACCTATATACGAAAAAGATGAATTTACATTTAATCTTGAAGAGGAAATTGAAAAAACAGCAAAAACTTTTTCTTTAAATAATAAAAAGCAGGAATCAAATTTAATTGATGCCCTAAAAATAACATGTAGAAAGTACACAAAAGAAAAATTAGGAAAAAGACCTTACACAAATATAAATTTAGTGAGGATTTAATTGAGTATTACAGGCTCAATAGTTGTATATGTGTGCTTGTGGTGGATAGTTTTTTTTGCCATTCTACCTATAGATGTTAATCGTGAAAAAAAGGGAAATATAGAGGGAGTTGACCCTGGGGCCCCAGAAAATCCAAAAATAACTAAAAAAATAATTTATTGTACTTTAATTACGTCTGGTATTTTTATAGTTATATATCTATTAGTAATTAATGAAATTTTAAATTTACGTAACTTTTTAAATTAATGTTTTTTTCAAAATTATTTATTCCGATACTAAAAAATAATCCATCTGAGGCTAAAATTAAATCGCACCAGTTAATGTTAAGAGTAGGCATGATTAAACAGTCCTCTGCTGGAATTTATTCTTGGTTACCGCTTGGATTTAAAGTCATGAAAAAAATAGAACAAATAGTTCGAGAAGAACAAGACCGTGTTGGTGTTCAAGAAATATTAATGCCTACAATTCAATCATCCGAAATTTGGAAGGAAAGTGGACGATATGAAGATTATGGTGAGGAAATGTTAAGAATTAAGGATCGTCAAAATAGAGAAATGTTATATGGTCCAACTAATGAAGAACTTGTGACAGAAATTTTTAGATCTTCCTTTAAATCATATAAATCTTTACCTCAATTATTATACCATATTCAATGGAAATTTAGAGATGAGTTAAGACCAAGATTTGGAATTATGAGATGTAGAGAATTTTATATGAAAGATGCCTACTCTTTTGATTTAACTGATGAGGATGCAAAATTTTCTTATAATAAATTTTTCTTATCGTATTTAAAAACTTTTAAAAGATTAAATTTGTCTGCAATTCCCATGGCTGCTGATACTGGACCTATAGGAGGAAATTTATCACATGAATTTATTATTCTTGCTGATACTGGTGAAAGTAAAATTTATACAGATAAAAGAATTTTTGATGTAGATAGCTCGAAAACAATTCTTGATAAAGTCTCTTTAAGTTTATTGAGAAAACAATATGAAAAATTTTACTCTGTAACAGACGAAAAATTTAATAAAGATGAATTTGAAAAATCTGTCCCAGAAGAATTTAGAGTCAACACAAAAGGTATTGAAGTTGGTCACATATTTTATTTTGGAGATAAATATTCAAAACCGATGAATGCTGCTGTAGATTTTAATGGAAAAAAAGAATTTGTTAAAATGGGATCATATGGAATAGGGGTTTCTAGACTTGTTGGTGCCATAATTGAGGCAAAATATAACGATAAAGACGGTATTATGAAATGGCCTATGTCAGTAACACCTTATGATTGTGCGATTATTCCAATGATAAACAAAAATGATAAATCTAATTTAGAAAAGTCTATTAAAATATATGATTTTCTAAAATCAAAAAATATAGAAACTATCATAGATGATGCAGACGAAAACATTTCTGCTAAAATAAAAAAATTTAATTTAATCGGAATTCCATATCAATTGATAATTGGAAGCAAATCTGAAGGAAATTTATATGAGTTTCATGAAATTGATGGAGAAACTCAAAAGTTGAAAGTTGAAGATATAGCTTCACAAATAATAAAAGCTAAGCAAAATTGATTTCACAACTAGAAAAAAAGATTATATTTAGATTCTTAAAAGCTACAAAAAAAGATGGCTTTTTAAATGTAATCTCTATCTTTTCATTTATTGGCATTGGTTTAGGAGTTGCTGTACTAATAATTGTTATGTCAGTAATGAACGGTTTTAGATCGGAGTTAATAAATAAAATTGTAGGTTTTAATGCCCATGCTGTTGTAAAACCTTACGACAAACCTTTAGTTTTTATAAACAGCAAAGATTTAGCTAAAGGCATAGTTTCAAATGATGGAGAAGCAGTAATTCTTTCAAAAATAAATACAAAAGGAGTACTTTTAAAAGGATATTTGAAAAATGATTTTAAGAAACTAGAAATATCAAATAATCAAAAATATTTTGGATCAACTGACTTAAAAAATAATTCAATTTCAATTGGAAAAGATTTAAGCTTTTTACTTAATATAGATATTGGTGATCAAATAACAATAATGTCACCATCTGGCGTTCAAACAATTGTGGGGTCTTTTCCTAGACAAGATAAATTTGAAGTAATTTCAATATTTGATAGTGGGATTGGCGAATTTAATGAGAATGTAGCATATATCAATCTAAATAAGTTAGAAGATTTTTTTGATGAAAATAAAAACAAAAGATTTACTGAGTACTATTTTAAAGATCCAAAAAAAATTGAATATCACAAAAAAAAATTAACAGAATTATTTCCCGATGCATATGTCTACACATGGGCAGATTTAAATGAATCATTATTTTCAGCTTTAAAAGTTGAAAGAAATGTAATGTTTATAATCCTATCTTTAATAATAATTGTAGCTGCATTTAATATTATTTCTGGTTTGACTATATTAGTTAAAAATAAAACCAGAGATATAGGAATTTTAAAATCTATTGGAGTAACAAATACATCAATTAAAAAGATTTTCTTTTTTGTTGGATTTACTATTGGAACTTCAGCAACTTTATTCGGTATTTTATTAGGGACTTTATTTTCATACTATATTGAAGATATTAGGAAGTTTATTTCTAATACTTTTGATATAATGTTATTTCCAGAAGAAATTTACTTTTTAAGTACTCTTCCATCAGAAATAAACGTAAATTCAATTATCCTAATTACATTATGTTCAATAATAACAACCTCTATCGTATCAATTTATCCAGCTTCTAGAGCAGCAAAATTAGACACAATACAAACTTTAAAATATGAGTAATTTTTTAAAATTAAATAATTTATCAAAGAAATATGAAAAAAATAAAACACTTAGAGTTTTAAATAATATAAATTTTAAATTTGAAGCAGGAAAAGTATATTCTATTATGGGACCTTCAGGGTCAGGTAAATCAACATTATTAAATTTACTGTCATTAATTGATAATCCTACATCTGGTTTTATTGAATTTAATAAAAAGAAAATTGATACAAATAGTTCTATCGAGAATGACCATGTAAGATCCAAAAATATAGGTATAATTTATCAAGATAAAAATTTATTGCCTGATTTTACAGCACTTGAAAATGTATTACTTCCAAATTTGTTAATTTCTAATAGCAAATCAAAATCAATAGAATTAGCAAAAAAACTGATTAAAAAATTTGATTTAACTTCAAGATTAAATCATTATCCATCAGAACTTTCAGGTGGGGAAAATCAAAGAATAGCTATAGCTCGAGCTCTAATTAATGAACCAAATATTATTTTAGCTGATGAACCTACTGGCAGTTTAGATTTTGAAAATGCTAAACAAATATTTAAAATCCTATTTAATTTAAAAGAAAAAAATAGAATTATAATTTTTGCAACCCACAATAGATATTTTGCAAATATGGCAGATTGTAAAATTAAAATGATTGGTGGTAAGATGAGTATCACTAATGAAAGAATCAGTTAAAAAAACATTTAATCAATTTAAAATACACACTCAATATTCAATTTGTGAAGGAGCTGTAAAAATTGATCAGTTAAAAGATTTCTGTAAAAAAAATAAAATTAAATCATTAGGTTTATCAGATACTTACAATTTATCAGGTGCATTAGAGTTTTCAGATAATTTATCATCAGTCGGTACACAGCCTATTATTGGAACTCAGATATTATTCAAATATAAAGAATTCGAGGGTTTAATACCTCTTATAGCCAAAGATAACGATGGATATAAAAATATTATTAAACTTTCATCAAAATCTTATTTAGAAAATTCAGAGATAACTACCCCGCATTGTCAATTAAATGACTTATTAAACAATTCTGATGGAATAATAATTTTAACTGGTTCTATTAAATGTTTTTTTGGTTTACTATTTAATAAAGGTTTATTCAATGAAATTGAGGAAATAATAATTAAGTTAAAAGAAAAATTTCAAGAAAATATTTACATAGAAATTCAAAGACATAATGACTTGAATGAGAAGGATTTTGAAAATTTTAATTTAAAAATTTCAAAAAAGTTAGAAATACCAATTATCGCTTCTCATGAAGTTTACTACTTAGATAAAGAGATGTTTGAAGCTCATGATGCACTAATGTGTATAGGTGAAAAAACTTATGTAAATGACACCAATAGAATAAAACTTACAAATCAACATTATTTTAAATCATCAGACGAGATGATTGAGGTTTTTAAAGATTTACCCGAGGCATTAGAAAATAATTTTAACTTACCTTTTAGATGTTCTTTTAAACCAAATTTTTCTAAGCCTATTTTACCAAGAATTTCATCTTCTGAAAAAGATCCAAATGAAATGTTGAAAAAATTATCTTTTGAAGGTCTAAAAGATAAATTCAAATTAGTTTTTGATATTGATCATGCAAATTTTGAGAAAAATGAAAAATATTTAGAATATAAAGAAAGGTTAGATCATGAAATACGAATAATAGTTGAAATGAATTATTCTGGTTATTTCTTAATTGTTTCTGATTATATTAAATGGGCTAAACTAAATAAAATACCAGTAGGACCAGGCCGTGGATCTGGAGCGGGATCTTTAGTTGCTTGGTGTTTATCAATAACTGATATTGATCCAATAAAATTTAATCTTATTTTTGAAAGGTTTTTAAATCCTGATAGAATTTCAATGCCTGATTTTGATATAGATTTTTGTGAGGAAAAAAGAGATTTAGTTTTTAAATATTTAACAACAAAATATAAAGATAGTGTAGCCCACATTATTACTTTTGGGAAACTTAAGGCTAGAATGGTAATCAGAGATGTCGGAAGAGTTCTAGGTTTGCCATATGGCTTTATAGATAGTATTTGTAAAATGATTCCTTTTGATCCATCTAGACCGATGACTTTACAGGAATGCATTAATATTGAACCAAGACTTCAAAAATTAATAAAAGACGATAAAAGAGTTGATCGTTTAGTTAATTTATCTCTTAAATTAGAAGGTTTAAATCGAAATGTTGCAACTCATGCAGCAGGTGTTGTTATTGCAGATAAAAAATTAACTGAAACTGTACCCTTGTACAAAGATAATTCAGCCGATCTACTTTTACCCTCAACTCAGTTTGATATGTACTCAGCAGAAAATGCAGGACTTATAAAATTTGATTTTTTGGGATTAAAGACACTAACAGTTATTGATAAAGCACAAAAGTTAATTAATAGAAATAATCCTGAATTTAAAGTTGAAAAAATTAATTACGAAGATCAGAAGGTATATGAATTATTATCTAGCGGTAAAACAGTTGGATTATTTCAACTTGAGAGTTCCGGAATGAAAGATGCCCTTATTAATATGAAACCTAATAGGTTGGAAGACATAATAGCATTAGTTGCTTTATATAGACCTGGACCAATGAGTAATATCCCAATATATAATGAGTGTAAGCATGGCAAAAGAGATCCAGATTATCTTCATCCAAAATTAGAAAAAATTTTAAAACCAACTTACGGTGTAATAATTTATCAAGAACAAGTTATGCAAATAGCTCAAGTTCTTTCAGGATTTACAGCAGGAGAAGCTGACATTTTGAGAAGAGCAATGGGAAAAAAAAAGAGAGCAGAATTAGAAAAACAAAAGCAAAGATTTGTAGATGGTGCATTTAAGAATGGAATTAGTAAAGATATTGCAGCTGGAATTTTTTTAAAAATAGAACCGTTTGCAGAATATGGTTTTAACAAAAGTCATGCCGCTGCATATGCTGTTATTGCTTATCAAACAGCATATTTAAAAACACACTTTCCTCATGAATTTTTTGTAGCCTCAATGTCAATGGAATTATCAAATCCAAAAAAGTTAAGTGAATTTCATGAAGAATTAAAAAGACTTAAAATTCCAATTATCAGACCAAATATAAATAAATCACATTCTAATTTTTACTCAGACGGAAAAAATTTTTATTATGCCTTAGGTGCAATAAAAAATGTAGGACTTGAAGCTATATCCAATGTAATAAAAGAAAGAATAAATAATGGTAAATTTAAAAATCTTAATGATTTCATAAACAGAGTAAATCCCAAAAATATAAATAAATTACAACTTGAA
>CACLSX010000025.1 GCA_902609705.1 uncultured Pelagibacteraceae bacterium | reverse complement strand
TGAGTTTACTGAAGAATATAGCGAAAAGTAAAAAGAATTAGTTTTAAAGGAGAAATAATGTCAGCAGAGAAAATCTCGTACGAGTTGAAAAGATTTGCAGGAATACAAAGGGATTATAAGCCAGAAGAAGTTGAAAGGTTAAGAGGATCCATTAAAATTGAGTATTCAATGTGCAAACAGCAATCTCAAAAACTTTGGGGATTGTTAAATACAGAGCCATATGTAAACACACTTGGGTCTTTGTCGGGAAATCAAGCTGTTCAACATGCAAAAGCAGGTTTAAAAGCAATTTATTTAAGTGGTTGGCAAGTTGCAGCAGACGCAAACAGTGCTGGTGAAATGTATCCTGATCAATCTTTATATCCTTACGACAGCGCACCTAAATTAGTTGAGACTATGAATAATTCTTTAATTAGAGCTGATCAAATTCAACATATGGAAATAGCAGATGGAGATATGAAAAGCAGCGAAAGAACTGATTACATGTTGCCAATTATTGCAGATGGCGAAGCAGGATTTGGCGGGCCATTAAATGTATTTGAGCTAACAAAAAAATTTATAAAAGCTGGCGCAGCCGGAGTTCATTTTGAAGACCAACTAGCTAGTGAAAAAAAATGTGGACATATGGGTGGTAAGGTACTTGTTCCTACTGGAACCATGGTCCGAAATCTAAAAGCAGCAAGATTGGCAGCTGATATTGCCGACGTTCCTCTCATTATTCTTGCAAGAACAGATGCCAACGCTGCGAAACTAATAACAAACGATTTTGATGAAAATGACAAACCGTTTTTAACAGGAGGAAGATCACCTGAAGGTTTTTATTATGTAAAAGATGGTATTGATCAAGCAATCTCAAGAGGGTTAGCTTATGCACCTTACGCGGATCTAATATGGTGTGAAACTGCAACACCTAATTTAGAAGAAGCAAAAAAGTTTGCTGATGCAATACATGCAAAATTTCCTGGTAAGATGTTAGCTTATAATTGTTCTCCATCATTTAATTGGAAGAAACATTTATCTGATGATGAGATTGCAACATTTCAAACTAAAATTGGAATGATGGGATATAAATTTCAATTTATAACTTTAGCAGGTTTCCATACGCAAAATATTGCTATTTTCGAGCTTGCAGAGAAATATAAAAAGGAAGGTATGACTGCTTACTCTAGAATACAACAAAATGAATTTGCTAGAGAAAAAGATGGATATACCAGTGTTAAACATCAACGAGAAGTTGGAACTTCTTATTTTGATGCAGTTTCCAATACAATAAGTTCTGGAAAGAGCTCTACAACAGCAATGGAAGGCTCAACAGAATCTGAGCAATTTTAATTACTTTTTAGCTTTTGAATTTGATCCCAGGCTGAATTAATAGCTCTCATTTTCTTTTTACTTTCCTCAATAACTTCTTGAGGAACTCCTTTACTTAGAAGTAAGTCAGGATGATGTTCTTTACTTAATTTTAAATATCTTTTTCTAATATCTGTAAGATTATCATCAGGTTTGCTCTCTAATACCACATATGGATTGAGTTTATCTGATGATTTCCTACCCTCAACTATTCCATTGAACTGGGCATTACTAAGACCAAATAGTTGAGAAACATGTTGTATCATCCTAAATTCTTGATCACTTATATTTCCATCAGCTTCTGCAATATAAAATAATATATTAATGACTTCCTCCAACACATTTATATTTCCCTGATAGATCTGAGCTATTTGTTTTGCATATGGTTCGTAACCAGTGCTTTCTTCTTTAGCTTTATTAAAAATTTTTCCAACTTGATCTAATTCATGTTCTGGAATTTTTAGTTTATCTTTTACCGCTATTAGTTCCTCTCTACTAACCTGACCGTCTGCTTTACTTAGTTTAGCTGATAAAACTATAAGAGCTAATGCAAAAACTTGTTGAGGTTGCGCAAAAGATTTAAATGACGATCTTGATCTTGATACTTTTCCACCAATTAAGGAACCTAATAGCATCCCAAAAGGTCCTCCTAAAGAAAAACCGATCATCCCACCAATTAAACTTCCCCAGATAGACATATAAAAAAAATTTAATATAATTTAATATATTTATGTTCTCAACTTTTTTAACTTTAACATTTTTATTTTTAATGTTTATGTGGTCATTGGCCTGGGTAAATTATTACAATAAGCTAGATAAAAGATTTGGTTCATCTTTATGGAGATGGAGTTATGATTATCCAGTGCCAGGTGATAGAGACATTTCTTTTCTTGATGATAAAAAATTTGTTATTTTAAGAAGAAAGAGAAATAGAGCAGTTACAGTTATGTATTTTATTTTATTTTTCTCTTTTTTTATATTTTTATCTTTTGTAACCCAGATTTTATACGCTATTCAACATTTAGGTGGTGTCTATTTTATAAATACAAAAAGAACGCTACAATTTCATATCCGACATAAAATAATTGGTAAATGACTGGGAGTTTAAAAAATTTATAAAGAAACTTGTATTTTGGAATATTTTTCCAAATAAGTAAAAAAGCATCAATACCCACATAGATTTTTCCATCTTGTTCTACATGAAGTCTTCTTAGAAGCTCTTTATCAGTTTTTTTTGTTTCTAATTCAGCATTTTTATTTTTAGTTATGTCTATCCAATTCAAATTTTCTATGTTTTCTTTCTTATAAATATTAATTTCTGCTCTGCAGATTTTGCATGAATTGTTAAAAAAAACCTTCATAATTAAACTATATTTGAATATTTTATTTTTACAAATGTGCTAAATAAGCAGTTGATATATTAATAATCACTACTACATTCTTCGCATGTCAAATTTTTTCAAAGAAACAGATATAGATACATCACAAGCTGAAGCAATTGTTACTGAAACCTTAAAAAATTGTGATGACGGAGAATTATATTTAGAAAATCATAAATCTGAGTCTATTGTTTTAGACGATAATAAAATAAAGAGTTCAACTTATAATTCTGATCAAGGATATGGTTTCAGAGCTGTGACAGGAGAGGTTGTTGCCTACTCTCATTCAAATGATATATCAAAGGAATCATTAAGAAAATCAAGCGATAATTTAAAAGATACATTAAAGTCAAAAAAAGGAACCTATAATCATGAAATTCCCAAAACTAACAACAAATATTACGAAAATATTAATCCTATTGAAAGCAAGACTTTCGACTCAAAGATAGATTTGCTGAACAGTGTTAATAACTATTTAAGATCAAAAGGCTCAATTGTAAATCAAGTAACTGCAAATTTTTTAGGTGAACATAAATCAATAGAAATTATTAGGTCTGATAATCAAGTCTTGAAAGATGATAGACCATTAGTCAGATTCAACGTTTCTGTCGTACTAGAGAAAGATGGAAAAAAAGAAACAGGTGTTTATGGAGTTGGAGGAAGACAAAGTTATGATGATTATCTAAAAGATGGAAGCTGGAAAGATGTTTGTGATGAAGCTTTTAGAATCGCAAATGTGAATTTAGAAAGCAAACAAGCGCCAGCAGGAGAAATGAAAGTTGTTTTAGGTCCTGGATGGCCGGCAATTTTAATTCACGAAGCAATCGGACATGGTCTTGAGGGAGATTTTAATAGAAAAAAAACTTCTGCTTTTCATAATTTAATGGGGCAGCAAGTAGCCAGCGAAGGAGTTACGATTGTAGATGACGGGACCTTACATCAAAGAAGAGGAAGTTTAACGATAGATGATGAAGGAACGCCTACTGAAAATACAGTTTTAATAGAAAATGGAATTTTAAAAAACTATATGCAAGACCGTTTAAACGCTCGTCTGATGGGAACCAAGTCAACAGGTAGTGGAAGAAGAGAAAGTTATAAACATGTGGTTTTACCAAGAATGAGAAATACAATGATGTTGTCAGGAAAATATTCGCAAGATGAAATGATAAGTTCAGTCGACAAAGGTATTTTCGCTGTAAGTTTTGGGGGAGGACAAGTAGACATAACTTCAGGAAAATTTGTTTTTAACTGTACAGAAGCATATGAAATCAATAATGGTAAAATAGGATCACCAATCAAAGGTGCTACATTAATTGGAGATGGACCGTCAATTTTAAAAGAAGTTTCATTAGTTGGTAATGATATGAAATTAGATCCGGGTATTGGGACATGTGGTAAAGCTGGACAAGGTGTTCCAGTAGGAGTAGCTCAGCCATCAATTCTTATAAATAAGATGACCGTCGGTGGAACAAAACTTTAATATAAATGATAAGAGATCAGGAATTTTTAAAAGATATAGCATCTTATTGTATTGAAAACTCTAAAAAACTAGGAGCAACAGATGTGGGTGTAAAAGTAATTCACTCTGTCTCAGAAAATGTTAGTTTTAGAAACAAAAAGTTAGACGAGTCAAATAGAGCAGATAGCTTTGCTGTCAATTTAACTACCTATATAGAGAAAAAAAAATCGAGCATTAATTCATCAGATTTATCTAAATCAAACTTAGAAAAACTAATAGAACGTTGTATTGATGCTACAAAAATTACTCCATCAGATGAAAATAATTCGTTACCAGATAAAGATTTAATGTCTAAAGAGATAAGAGACCTTAATCTCTATGATGAAACACATTATCCAAATGATAAAAAGATTGAATTTTTAAAAAATGTTGAAGAAACAGCATCAACGGACGAAAAAATAGTTAATACTGAAGCTGGTTTTATCGAAAATAAAAATAATTTTATACTCGCAAACAGTAATGGTTTTTTAGGTGGATACAAAACCTCAAATTTTTCATCTTCATGCGTAGCTGTATCAAGAATTAATGGTGCAATGGAAAGAGATTATGAGTTTGGTAGCACAAGATTCTTGGAAGATATGATGGAACCAGAAGAAATTGGAAAAATAGCTGCCGACAAAGCAATAAAAAAGTTAGGACCAAAAAAAATTAAAAGTGAAAAAATTGGCGTTATATTCGATAAAAGAATTTCCAAAGGAATATTAAGCACACTAGCAAGTGCAATTAGTGCGAGTGCTATTGCAAGAGGAACTTCTTTTTTAAAAGATCAAATCAATTCTGAAGTTTTTCCAAATTCAATTAATATCATCGATGATCCAAAAATTGAAAAAGGATTAGGCTCCCAAAACTTTGATAGCGAAGGTGTTGAAACCAATTCTTTGAAACTAGTTGAGAATGGCATTTTAAAAAATTATTTAATTGATACTTATTATGGTAAAAAATTAAATTTAAAATCTAATGGTAGATCTGGAGGAACAACAAACTTATACTTTGAAAACGGTGCCTTAAGTTTTAAGGATTTGTTAAATTCAGAGAAAAAATTTCTATACATAACAGAGACTATAGGCCATGGAGGAAATATCATTACTGGAGATTACTCAGTTGGAGCTTCGGGATTTATGGTTGAGGATGGAGAATTGACTTACCCAGTAAGTGAAATAACTATAGCTGGGAATTTTAAGGAAATGTTTAAGAATATTACTTTGGCAAATGATTTAGAGATGAAGTACTCAACAAATGCTCCTACTTTATTGATTAATCAAATGACAGTAGCGGGAAAATAATTATTGAATTTTTTTTAGTCTATATTCCCATAGACCCATTCTCTTATAAGTCACTTTTATAATCAATGCTTTTTTTTTATCGTACCATATTTCAAAATTTAATTTTTTATCATCAGGTAGATTTGGGTTGGTAGAAAAAAGTCTAAAATGTTCTACATCATATTCTTTATTATAAAGTTTAATTTTTTCTTTTCCTAAAAATTCTATGTTTTGTTTTTTTACACTTCCAGATAATGGACTTATTTGTGTCTCAGTTTGTAAAATTCTATGATTCCACCAATGACCGATTATATTTTCTCTGTCCGCTTCACCCTTATATGATGATCCATCAATTATAAACTTCTCTTTTTTTTCATCAAAAATTAAATTTACGTATTTTCTCTTATTATTTTGAAATGTTTCTGAGTTAAATGAAATTAATTGGTCTCCAATATATTCTTCAGTACCTCTACTATTTATAGAGAATACTGTAACACCCAATAATTTCACTTCAAAATTGGTTGTATTTTTTACAATAAATTTATTTTCTTCTTTTTTAAATGTGAAAATGCTTTCTCCAATTTTTTCATCATCTTTAAATATCTCCATTTCTATATTTGAATAATTTTTATAGTGATCAGTATGTGCTTGCAAAAAAAAAGGCGATAAAACTAACAATATTACTAAGAATTTTCTCATTACTTCACGTTATTTTAATTAACTTGTTTGAACTTTATATAGAATTTTTACGTTTAAAAGATAAATAGTCTAAAGAATTATGTTTTTAACCATAAAAAATATACCCTCAAAATCTTGGAGCTCAGAAAAACCTTTAAATTTTAAACCTAAATTTAGAACTTTTTTACTTTTATGTGTTGGTTTATCTTTATTTGGGTTGGGTGAGGGTCTCTTATTAGTTTCTACTACTGGTAATTCTCCATGGTCTGTTCTTGCAGAAGGTTTATCAAACATATTAAATATTTCGATCGGATTATCTACATTCATAATAAGTATTATTGTTTTGGGGTTTTGGTTTCCACTAAAACAAAAACCAGGAATAGGTACAATTCTAAATATTTTAATTATAGCAGCGATAATCGATTTGACACTTTTTCTTTTTGATCCTCCTTTAGCTACTTCTTCAAAATATATTCTTGCCGTATTTTCTGTTTTGCTTGTCGGTCTAGGAAGTGGGATATACTTAATTGCAAATTTAGGCCCTGGTCCTAGAGATGGATTGATGACAGGTCTAACAAAAAAAACTCAACTTCCTATTGCTTTAATTCGAGCTACTTTGGAAATTTCAGCTGTTATATCTGGTTGGTATTTGGGAGGAACTGTTGGTTTGGGCACTATAATATTTGCATTTGGGATAGGTCCTGCTGTAGCTTTAGGAATTTATATTGTGGATAAAGTTACGAAGTAAATGTTTTTAGTGGACAATTAGTCGATTGTTAATACTGAATAAAAATTGTAAATATAAATCATGTCTATAAAAAATTGGATGAAAGAATCAGCGAATATACTATTTGACGATAGTAAAAATGATTTAAGAGCACTTCCCAAAACTGTGAGACTACAAATATTATTAGTTTTAAGTTTTATATGGACAACAGTATTTAGTTTATACGTATTTTCATATGCCACTTTTGCATTTGGTTGGGCAGGGACATATGTTGCTCATATAGGTTTAATATTTGCCGTTTATTATACTTTTAAACAATTTCATAGAGCTGAAGCAAAAGCTGTTAGCGTTTTTAAGACAAAAAATTTTGATCCATTTAAAATCATGACAATTGTTTTTGTTATAGTTTTTATTTTTGTTTTTTCTAAAGGTATCGAAGTATTGACAAGAACAAACTCTTACTCAATTCCATATGACGGACCTAGTAAATCAGCATTTGAAAAGTGGCTGCCATTTACCAAAAATAAATCTGAATAATAATTTTTTTAAGAAGCTTCTGATAATTTAGAGAGCTTTTTTCTCTCATGAGGATCAAGCACAGCTTTTCTTAATCTGCATGAATTTGGCGTAATTTCTAGTGCTTCATCAGAATTTAACATACTCAATTGTTCAGCAATAGACATCTTTCTTACTGGAGTTAAAACAACATTTTCGTCTGTTCCTTGTGTCCTCATATTTGTAAGTTTTTTACCTTTCATGACATTTATAATCATATCACCAGGTTTAGGTGACAATCCTACAATCATACCCGAATAAACTGGATCGTTATGAGTAACAAACATTTCTCCTCTTGCCTGTAGATTATAAATTGCAAATGCTACTGCCTTTCCTTGTTCCATAGAAATTAATGCACCATTTCTTCTGCCTTCCATATCTCCTTCAAATTTTCCATAAGAATGGAATATTCTGTTTATTACCCCTGTTCCTTTAGTTAGAGTAAGAAATCTACTGGTATATCCCATTAAACCTCTAGTTGGGGCATGAAAGATTAATCGTTTTTTATTTTTTCCAGTATCCTTAAGATCTATTAATTTCCCTTTTCTTTTATTCATCGAGTCTATAACTTTAGAAGAGAACTCTTCATCAAGATCCATAGTAATTTCTTCAATAGGTTCTAATTTTTCACCATTTTCATTTTTTTGAAATAAAACTCTGGGAGGACTTACTGTCATTTCAAATCCTTCACGTCTCATTTGTGTTAATAATATTTCTAACATTAATTCACCTCTTCCACTTATTTCAAATGAGTCTTTGTTTTCATTTTCTGAAAAAGAAATTCCGACATTATTCTGAGCCTCTTGAACCAATCTCTCTCTAATTTGAGTACTTGTAAGTTTTTTACCTTCAGTACCAGCTAATGGAGAACTATTTACTGTTATTTTGATAGACATCGTTGGTGGATCAATTGGGGTTGCCTGTATTGGTGTATCTACCTCAGTATCACATATAGTGTCAGCAACATTTGCTTTTTCTAATCCAGCAATAACCACAATATCTCCAGCTTCGCCAACTTCTATTGGTACTTTTTTTGTTCCCTCGTATCTAAATATTTTAGTCAACCTTCCCTCATCAACTTTTTCTCCATCAAGATTGATTGCTTTAATTTGTTGGTTTGCTTTCGCAGTACCTTGAGAAATTCTACCAACTAAACTTCTACCCAAAAAACTGTCAGCATATAAAAGAGTCGAAAGCATTGCAAAAGGCTTGGACTTGTCAAATTCTGCTGGCTTAACATGCTCTATTACTAAATCTAATAATGGATTTAAATTTTCTCTTGGACCATTTATTTCATTAGATGCCCAGCCAGATCTTCCACTTGCATAAATAACTGGAAAATCTAATTGTTCTTCATTTGCGTCTAAGTTGACAAATAAGTCAAAAGTTTCATTTAAAACTTCATCGGCTCTTTGGTCGGCTTTGTCTAATTTATTAATAACTACTATTGGTTTAAGGCCTTGTTTAAGTGCTTTTGCTAGCACAAATTTAGTTTGAGGCATTACCCCTTCGGCTGAATCTATTAACAATAATGCACCATCAGCCATACTAAGAACTCTTTCAACTTCTGCAGCAAAATCTCTGTGTCCAGGTGTATCAATAATATTTATTCTAGAATCTTTCCAATTTATGGAAGCTGGTTTAGCAAGAATTGTAATACCTCTTTCCTTTTCAAGTTCGCCGGAGTCCATCAATCTTTCATCAACAACTTCATTTTCTCTAAAAGAACCACTTTGTTTCATTAAATTATCAATCAAAGTAGTTTTGCCATGGTCAACATGAGCAATTATGGTGATGTTACGTATTGATGTTGTCATTTGCGCGTTCTTATATATTCAAAATATTTTTTTTCAATTCAAAAAAAAAGGGCAGTAAAAACTGCCCTTTTTGAATTTTCTTTGAGTAAATCAGGATTACATTCCCATGCCACCCATGCCACCCATGCCACCCATTCCTCCAGGGGGCATACCAGCTGCACCAGCATCTTTTTCATCTGGTTTATCTGCAATCATTGCTTCAGTTGTTACTAACAATCCAGATATAGAAGCAGCATCTTGAAGTGCTGTTCTTACAACTTTAACTGGATCAATAATACCTTCTTTAAACATATCAACGTATTGCTCTGATTGTGCATCGTAACCATTGCTAGCCTTGTTGGTTTCTAATAATTTACCAACAACTACTGATCCATCTACACCTGCATTTGTTGTGATTTGTCTAATAGGTGCTTGTAAAGCGCTTTTGACAATTTCTACACCAGCTTTTTGATCATCACCTTTTACTTTTAGACTATCAAGTTCTTTTGAAGCATAAAGCAATGCACATCCACCACCAACAACAATACCTTCTTCAACTGCTGCTCTTGTAGCGTTTAATGCGTCCTCAACTCTATCTTTTCTTTCTTTAACCTCAACTTCTGTAGCACCACCAACTTTGATCACAGCTACACCACCTGCTAGTTTAGCAAGTCTCTCTTGTAGTTTTTCTCTATCATAGTCTGATGTTGTTTCTTCGACTTGAGCTTTGATTTGAGCACATCTTGCTTCAATGTCAGATTTTTTACCTGCTCCGCTTACAATTGTACTATTCTCTTTATCAACTTTTACACGTTTTGCAGAACCAAGATCATTGAGTTTAACATTTTCAAGTTTAATTCCTAAATCCTCAGAGATAACTTGTCCACCTGTAAGAATTGCAATATCTTCTAACATTGCTTTTCTTCTATCTCCAAAACCTGGAGCTTTTACAGCTACAACTTTTAGACCACCTCTCAGTTTATTAACAACAAGTGTTGCGAGCGCTTCACCCTCAACATCTTCTGAGATAATCATTAATGGTCTACCTGCTTGAACAACTGCTTCTAAAAGTGGAACCATTGGTTGAAGATTTGTTAATTTTTTCTCGTGAAGAAGAATTAGTGGATTTTCTAACTCTGTAGTCATTTTATCACCATTAGTAATAAAATATGGAGACAAATATCCTCTATCAAACTGCATACCTTCAACTACATCGAGTTCTGTTTCAATTCCTTTTGCTTCTTCAACAGTAATTACTCCTTCATTACCAACCTTCTGCATAGCTTTTGAAATCATAGCACCAATTTCTTTATCACCGTTTGCTGAAATTGTTCCGACTTGTGCAATTTCATCACTATCTTTTACTTTTTTAGCTGATGAAATTAATTTATTTTTTACATGGTCTACAGCAGCATCAATACCTCTCTTAACATCCATCGGGTTCATCCCTGCTGTTACATACTTACAGCCTTCTTTGACAATTGCTTGAGCTAATATTGTTGCAGTTGTTGTTCCATCACCAGCTTCATCGTTTGTTTTGCTAGCAACTTCTTTAACCATTTGTGCACCCATATTCTCAAATTTATCATCAAGATCAATTTCTTTTGCAACTGAAACACCATCTTTAGTTGTTCTTGGGGCACCATAAGATTTGTCTATAACAACATTTCTTCCTTTTGGTCCAAGAGTAACCTTTACAGTATTGGCAAGTATATCAACTCCCTTTAACATTGATGCTCTAGCATCTGAATCAAATTTTACAATTTTAGCCATTCTAAACTCTCCTTATTAATTATTTACCTGTTGCAATACCCATAATGTCAGATTCTTTCATTATGCTGTACTCTTTACCATCAATTTTAACTTCTGTTCCTGACCACTTACCGAATAAAACTTTATCTCCTACTTTAACGTCCATAGGTATTAGTTTTCCATCTTCAGTTTTTGCACCTCCGCCGACAGCAACAACTTTACCTTCTTGAGGTTTTTCTTGAGCTGTATCTGGAATAATTATGCCACCAGCAGTTTTTTCGCTGCTATCTAAAACTTCTATTAAAACACGGTCATGTAACGGTTTAAACTTCATACGAATTCTCCTTTAAATTAGCAGTCATATAGAGACATATTTAATAATTTTCAAGATCTTGAATAAAAATTATGGTCTAAAAAACCCAAGAATAAAGCATATTTTTAAGCTATACCTCAAGTATGCCCCAAAACTTAGATAAAGATGGATTAAGATCTAAAATAAACAGTTACGAATTATTTTTTATCGACATATGGGGAGTGATCCATAATGGCTTACAAATTTTTGAGGATTCTATTGAAGTATTAGAAAATTTAAAAAAAAATAATAAAGAGTTTGTATTACTTACCAATGCGCCGAGGCCAAATTCCACAGTTATTAATTTTTTGAAAAAAATGGGGCTCAAAAAATTTTATGAAGATGTATATACCTCAGGAGAAGCTTCACTAAAATATTTAATGGAAAATTTTCTAAATGCAAAATTTTATCACATTGGACCACCAAGAGATTTTGACTTATTTAAAAGATTTGAACAAAATAAAGTTAGCAATATTAATCAAGCTGATTATTTTATTTGTACAGGGTTATTTGAAGATCATGAAACAAAACTAGAATATTATAAAGATTTACTTGAGAAATTTTCAAATAAAAAGTTTGTTTGTACCAATCCAGACCTAATTGTAGATAGAGGAGATGTTAGAGAGTTTTGCGCTGGATCAGTTGCAAAAATATTTGAAGAAATTGGTGGGAAAGTAATTTACTTTGGAAAACCTTATCCTCCAGTTTACAATTTATCTGCTAACATAAATGGTAAAAATGTTTTATGTATCGGAGATAATATGAACACAGATATAAAAGGAGCTAATATTCAAAATTTTGATAATTTGTTAATAACGAGTGGTATACATAAAAAAGAATTAAGTAGTCTTAATA
>CACLSX010000024.1 GCA_902609705.1 uncultured Pelagibacteraceae bacterium | reverse complement strand
TGGATATGCAGACTAAATTTATTCCACGATCAGAATAAAAATTCTGAAGTTTTAGTAAAGATTTTTCAACATCTGTCTTTTTTGAAATTTTATTTTCAATAGTTTCAATATTTAACGGTTCTGCTGCCGCAAAAACAATAGCTTCTATTTCTTTATCAACATCACTTAATTTAGATGGAAATGATACAACATTATTTTTTTTTAATTTATTCATTAGTTTTTTTTAATATATATGTCCTCAAATAAATTATTTTGTTTAATAGATATATTACCTTCTTTTGCAAGCTCTAAAGATCCAGCAAAAATTCCTGCATTACCTGTCTTACTTAACGTTTTAGAGTTTCTAAAATTTTTTGGTATTAGATCAGTCATATTTTTCCAATCATTTAAATTATTATAAAATTCTTTTATCACTTTAATTCCTTCTTCAGTGGTAAATACTGGAAGTTTTGGAATATTCATTCTCTGAAAATCTTTTGTCATTACGATATTCGAATACGTTTTTAATAATTCAAACAATGTTAATGAATATTTAGAATTATAAATTGATCTCATTCCGCTTTTTGAACCTCTCATAAAAATATCTTTTCCTAATCTTTTTCTACTCAACATCTGAGAGGACAACAATCTTATTAATTCTAGTTTTTTAAGTTGGAGTTTTAATTTTTCTGCCACTTCAAGAGCTTTAAATTCCTCTTCTTCTGTTTCTGGTAATAGTAGTTTAGATTTAAGATAAGTTAACCAAGTAGCCATAAGCAAATATTCTGAGGCCAATTCTAAATTTAAATTTTCAGTTTTTGTTATAAAATCATGAAATTGATCTGCTAATTTAGTGATTGATATATTTTCCAAATCAACTTTTTGTGATTTTGCTAAATCTAAAAGTATTTCTAATGATCCAGAGTAATTACTAAGATCAACATTAAATTCTAAAGAATCACTCATGGATTTAAATTTAACTTATTATTTGAATTAATTTAGAAGTTTTTTTTAAAATAAAATCGTCGATATAAGGTGAATTTTGACCTACCACATTCATTTCTCTCATTTTTCCATTGCAATGAAGCACCAAATTACAACCTGCACGAAAAGATTTAATAACGTTATTTTTTAAATTACCTTTAAGAGCACCCATAGAAATATCATCTGACATTAATATTCCCTTGAATGATATTTCTCTTCTAATCATTTTTATCACTTTTTTAGAATGTGAAACGTTATTTATCGGATCAAGTTTCTTAAACAACAGGTGACCGGTCATACCTAAAACTGATTTTTTTTTGGTAAATGGAAAAAAATCATATTTTTTAAGATACTTTAGATCTTTGTCTATAACTGGTAATTTATAATGACTATCAACTTTAGCTAAACCATGACCTGGAAGATGTTTAATTACTGTACCAACCCTATTTTTGTGAAATTTTTCGATAGATATATCGCCAATTTTAGACAGAGTTTTTTTATCATTTGAATAGGATCGATCACCTATAATTTTATGAGACTTATTTCGTCTTAAATCCAATACGGGAACTGTATTAATATTAATACCAATAAGTCTTAACAAATAGGATATTTGCTTAACATAAACATTGAAATAAATATCAAATTTTTTTCTATCTTTTGAATATAAATCACCAAAATATTTTGCACTAAAAATGGAATTATCTATGAATTTTCTTAATCTACTTACTCTTCCACCTTCTTCATCAATTAGAATTGGATAATTAGAGTTTTTAAATATTTTTTTAATTGAACCAGTTAATTTTTGAACTTGATTGATTGATTTTATATTTCTTGAAAAAAGAATTATTCCCCATGGCTTATATTTTTTTAAAAAACTTACTTCACTTTTTTTTAAATTATGTCCACTAATACCACATATAAAAGCTCTAGTTTTTTTAATCATTATATAACAATTCCCAAAAAGAATATTTTTTTGTGTTTTTGTTTTTGTATTCTACATATTCAATAATGTTGTCCGTGTCATTTTTAAGAATAAATAGATTATTTTCGTTAGATGATATTTTTTCATCAATACTTGAAACTGCTCTATATGATTTCTTGTAATTATCGTCTGAAAAATAATATCTTAGAGTAAAAAATAGAAAGAAAAATATAATTATTAAATAAAATAGATATTTGAGCTCTTTTAGCATTACATTTTTTCAGGTGTATCAACACCTATAATATCCATTCCAGTTTTAATTGTTTTTGCAATAGATTTTAAAAATATTAGTTTTTCTATATTTATTGTTTTATCATCATTGATAAATCTTTTTTCAACATCATCTTTTCCCATATTCCAATAGGAATGAAACTGAGATGATAACTCATATAAATATACAGGGATCCTATGAGGTTCTAGTTTTTTAGTGGAAATTTCTACACATTTAGGCCATTCAGATATTTTTTTAAAAATTTCAATTTCTTCATTATTAAATTGCATATTATTATTTTCATTATCAATCTTGTCATCAATATTTTTATTTATATTTCTAAAAACTGATGAAATTCTAGCATAACAATATTGAACATAATAAAGCGGATTGTCTTTAGATTTTTCTTTTACTTTTGTAAAATCAAAATCTAATTCAGCATCATTGCTTCTACTTAACATAATAAATCTTGTTGCATCTTTTCCAACTTCAGAAATTAAATCTTCAACGGTAATGTAATCACCTTTTCTTTTAGACATTTTAAAAGGTTTGCCATCTTTTATTAACTTAACAAGTTGGCTTACTTTACAAATTAATTTATTTTTTTCTCCAGATAATGCTTCAACAACAGATGTAATTCTTTTTATATAACCCGCATGATCCGCTCCTAAAATATTTATTAATTTATCAAATTTTCTGTTTAGTTTTGTATTATGATACGCAACATCTCCGGCAAAATAAGTCCATGTGTTGTCAGATTTTTGTAATGCCCTATCCTTATCATCTCCAAAATCTGTTGATCTAAAAAGTAATTGATCTCTTTCTACCCAATTAGTTGTGTCTTCTCCTTCGGGGGCTTTGATTTTTCCTATATATACAAATTTATCTTTTTTAAGTTTCTCAATAACCTTATCAACCTCTTTATTTTCAACTATTTCAGTCTCACTCGCAAAATTATCATGAATAATTCCCAAATTATTTAAATTAGTCTTAATGAGTTTAAGTGACTCTGTAATTGCTAGTTTAGTAAGTGTTAACTTAATTTTTTCATAATCATCAAATTGTAAATCTTTATTATTATCTATAATATGTTGGGCTATATCCTTGATGTATTCTCCTGGATATAAATCATCCTCATTTAGTGGAAAGGTTTGATTATCTAATTTTTCTTTTATTCTCAAATATACAGATCTAGTAAAATGTAAAATTTGATTACCATGATCATTTACATAATATTCTTTTACAACTTCTTGATTGTTAAATTTTAGCAAATTAGAGATAACATCACCTAGAATAGCACCTCTACAATGACCAACGTGTAATGGTCCAGTGGGATTTGCAGACACGAATTCAATTAAATGTTTCTTTTTAGAGCCCTTAAGTGCTGCGCCAAAATTATTAAGATTATTTATATTTAAAAGAAATGAAGTCCAAAACTCTTTTTTTAAAATAATATTTATAAATCCAGGCTTTGCTATTTCTATCTTCTCAATATTATTATCGTCTTTAAAAATAATATCTTTTAATTTTTCAGCAATTTTAATTGGTGGTTCATTATTTGTTTTAGATAAAACCATTGCAACATTAGTTGACAGATCGCACTTAAATTTTTTAGGAGGTATGTCTACGTTTATACCAGATAAACTTTCAGGTAATAAAATTAGCTTTTCTTCACTTGCTAATTTAATTTTATCTAAAATTTTATTTAAGTATTCCTCAAATATATTCATTTTGATGCTCTATATAATTGTATGGCGTACCTATCAGTCATACCAGAAATATAATCAGATATAGCTCTTTCTTTGTTAGTTTTTAAATATTTATTTTTAATGTACTTTTTTGGATTTTTGTTAATTACATTAAAAAGCTTTTTAATTATCTTTTTTCCTTCGTTATTTTTTTTTAGTACATCTTTATTATTGTACATAGTTATTCTAAGGAAATCTCTAATCTCATTTATAGTTATTTTTAATTTGTTGGAAAAATCAACAATTTGATTTTTTTTGTTTGATACATCTTTTTTTGTAGATATTTTATTCATTAAAATATTTCTTGTCGTTGTTTTTATTAAGTCTTGAACCATTAAATTTATAGAGTCTCTTATAGTTTGATATACAAGAATATCATTATTTTCACTTTTTAATTTGTTTTTATATGATTTTAAAATTTCATCAAAAAAAGAGATTTGTTTAAGATCGTTTAACTTAAATAATTTTGCTTTTATTCCATCTTGAATATCATGGTTATTGTATGCAACGTCATCAGATATAGATGCAATTTGAGCCTCAAGTGAGGAGTTTTTTGAAAAATTAATTTTATTTTTTAAATTTTTCAAACCAATTAAATTATTTATTTTGACTAGCTTTGTTACCGGACCATTATGTTTAATAAGACCATCTAATGTTTCTAATGTTAAATTAAGACCTTCAAATTTAAAATATTTATTTTCAATGAACATTACTATCCTAAGTGTTTGAAGATTATGGTCAAATCCACCATATTCATACATACATTCATTTAGGGACTCTTCTCCCGCATGACCAAAAGGGGTATGACCTAAATCATGAGCTAAGCTTAATGTTTCAGCTAAATCATCATTTAAACCTAAGTATTTAGCAATTGTTCTAGCAATTTGTGAAACTTCAATGGAATGCGTGATTCTGGTTCTATAATGATCTCCTTCAGTATTCACAAATACCTGAGTTTTGTGCTTCAATCTTCTAAAAGAGGTAGAATGAATTATTCTATCTCTATCTCTTTGAAAAGGTGATCTGAAAGGATTGCTCGCTTCTTTGAACAGTCTACCTTTTGAAGCAAATATTCCTAATTTTGAGTAATTTTTCATTCTTTAAAAATGGTAAAATATTATTATATTGTTTTTATCAATGTTTAATTATGATTAAAGAAATTAAATTTACAGATAATGCTATAAAGCAGATAAACCATCTTCTATCATCAAAAGATAAAGGATCATTTTTTAGAATCGCCATTAAAGGAGGTGGATGCTCTGGATTTCAATATGATTTCTCATTTGATAACTCTGCTAAGGACGATGATCTACAACAAGATAATATCCTTATCGACAAAACATCGGCAGATTTACTAAAAGGATCTGAAGTTGATTTTGTAAAAGAATTAATAGGAGATTCTTTTAAAATAAACAACCCGCAAAGTAAATCTTCTTGTGGTTGTGGCGTATCTTTCTCGCTTTAATGATAATTAGTTCCTGGAATGTTAACTCTGTAAGAGCAAGAATTGAAAATATTAAAGAGTATCTAAAAAAATATTCACCAGATATTTTAATGATGCAAGAGATCAAAGCTCAAGATGAAAACTATCCTTACGAAGACTTTGAAAAATCAAATTACCAGAATTATGTATTTGGTCAAAAATCATATAATGGAGTTGCGATAATTTCTAAAAAAAAATTAGACAAAATTGAAAAAGATATTTTTAAAGACAAAAATAAACAATCTAGAATTATTACTGCAGATCTAAAACATAAATCAAAAACTATTAAATTAATAAACATATACACACCCAATGGAAATCCTGTTGATACAGAAAAATATACTTACAAATTATATTGGCTAGAAAGTTTAATTAAGAAGTTAAAAGGTTATTTAAAAAAAAAAGAAAATATAATTATTGGTGGTGATTTTAATATAATTCCATCTGCAGAAGATGTTCATAATCCTAAAGGATATGAAAATGATGCATTATTTAGACTTGAGATAAGAAAAAAATTAAGAGAATTATTAAGTTTAGGTTTTCATGATGCATATAGATATATCCACCCTGATAAAGAAGGATATACTTTTTGGGATTACACAAGTGGTGCATGGCAAAAAAATAATGGCATGAGAATTGATCATTTCTTAGTTTCAAACTCAATAATTAATCTTGTGAAAGATGTAAAAATTAATAAATTTCCTCGTGGAAGACAAAAACCTTCAGATCACACACCAATTGAAATTGAATTAACTTAAAGATTTTATTTTATTAACAAGTTCCTCATTAATATTTCTAGGTCCAGTATCTAATCTGTTTTTGTGACGTCTTTCACCAGGCAACCTAACCTCTCCCATTGATTTCATTTTCTCAAAGAATTTATTTGAATGACTATCCCAATCAGAATTTGTTAATTTGTCAGGAGATATAGCTAAAATAAACTCTCCACCACTTGGTGGTCCACCATCATCTGTATCCTTCTCAGCCGTCTCATAACTAAAATTATCTCCAACTAAGGCTCCTGCAAGTAATTCGACCATCATTGCTATTCCTGAGCCTTTATAGCCGCCAAATGGCAACAAAACTCCACCATCTGCTATTTCACCAGGATCTGTTGTTTCTTTTCCATCTTTAGTTAAACCAGTTCCTATTGGGACCTTGTGCCCTTCTCTTTTTGCAACTTGAACCTCTCCCATGGCCATCGATGCAGTAGCCATATCATAAACTACAGGTGGTTTATTTTTTCTTGGCCAAGCAAATGAAATTGGGTTTGTTCCAAATAAAGGTTTAATTGCTCCTGCTGGTGCAACTGCTGGCTTGTATGATGTACAGGCAAAAGCAACAAGTCCTTGCTCTGCTATTGCTTCAGTCTCAGGCCACATAGCAGCCATATGATGAGAATTAGTGATTGCTAAAACTGCAACTCCATTTTCTTTTGCAGCTTTTACGAGTTCTGGTATTCCATATTTTAAAACCATTGGGGCAAGACTATTTTTCCCATCTGCTTTAACAACACTTGGGGTTAATTTTGAAATCACTGGTCTAGCCTTACCATTAATTTTTCCGCTTTTTAAACCAGATACATAAGCGGGTAATCTAAATAGACCATGAGATAATGATCCATCTCTTTCAGCATTTTTGATTAAAGTAGATAAAGTATCTGCTGTTTCTTCATCGCATCCGTTAGCTATTAATGTTTTTTTAGCTAAATGAAAAATTTCTTCTAAACTTAAAGGAACGGTTGCCATAAATAATATTAGATATTATTTACGGCAAAAGTTCAATTTTTAATTAACAACCTTTAAAAGATTTAGACATATTTCTGATTAAATCAAAATATAAGTCTTTTCCAGGATCCAAAGTAGCTCCTAATGGGTCTACAACACCAGTTTTAATATTCATATCTTTTGCTACAGCTTTAATGATATTTGGATTAAACTGTGGTTCAGAAAATACACAAGCTACTTTATCATGCTCAATTATTTCTCTGATTTCAGCCAATTGTTCTGCTCCTGGCATTACATCTGTATTAACTGTAAAAGCACCCAATATATTAACATTAAATCTTTTCTCAAAATATTGGTAAGCATCATGGAACACAATTGATGCAACACTCTGATTTAATTCAGAAGAGACGTCACTAACAAGTTTATCAATATCTTTTAGTGCTTTCTTTAAATTGCTTTTATATTTTGATGCGTTCTTAGCATCATTTTCAATTAAATGCTCTGCCATTTCATTTAATATAACTTTAGCATTCATTGGATCTAACCAAATATGTGGGTCATGCTCACCGTGGTGGTGACCTTCATGTCCTGCATGATCATCGTGGTCATCATGGTCATCATGGTCATCTTTCTTTTTATGTCCATGGTCATCATGATCGTCATGCCCATCTTTCTTTTTATGGTCATGATCATCGTGGTCGTCTTCTTTATGACCGTCTTTTTTTTTGTGGTCGTGATCATCATGGTCGTCATGTCCATCTTTCTTTTTATGGTCATGATCATCGTGATCATCTTCCTTATGGCCATCTTCTTTATGTCCGTGGTCGTCATGGTCATCGTGATCACCAAAAATATTTCGTTCTCTGAATTCTAATTTATTAAGACCTTTAATTTCCATTAATTCAATTTTTTCAGCTTTTTTTGCAATTGAATCTAATGGTTTTTCCATGAAGTTTTCTAGATCTTCACCTACCCAAAAAATAAGATCAGCTTCTTGTAACATCTTTGCATGAGATGGTTTTAACGCAAATCCATGTGGTGAAGAATATCCATCGACTATTAGGTCTGGTTTAGCAACTCCATCCATCAGATAGCTAGCTAAAGAGTGTATAGGCTTAATTGAAGCTACAACTTTTATTTCTGCTTTTGCTGATGTAAAAAGAGCTAAAAAAGATAATATTGTAATTATTAATGTTGATTTTTTTAAGTTTTTCATAATTTAATTTAGTGTTAGTTGTTATAATATAACATTGTGTAATAATATAACATTAATAAGTCAAGGTAATAAATGACAATTGAAAACAATGTATTAGTAAAATTAACTGAAGTTGGATTAAAACAACGGAATAAATGGCTTGTAAAAGGCGTTTCTTTAATTGTTGAAAGAGGAAAGATAGTAACCTTAATTGGGCCAAATGGTTCTGGCAAAAGCACAACTGCAAAAATTGCGATAGGACTTCATAAGAATATAGAAGGCAATGTAGAAAAATTTACTGATAAAATTGGGTATGTTCCTCAAAAGATTTCAATTGACTGGACATTGCCACTTAAAGTGAATGATTTTATGGTTTTAACAGATGAACTCGATGAAGAAAAAATAAATGAAGCTTTAAAATTAACGGGTGCAGATCATCTTAAAAACCAGAATTTAGGAAATTTATCTGGTGGAGAATTTCAAAGAGTGCTTCTTGCAAGAGCAGTTTCAAAAAAACCTGATCTTTTAGTATTGGATGAGCCTGTTCAAGGAGTTGATTTTACTGGGGAGATTGCATTGTATAAATTAATAAAAGAAATAGCAGATAAATTAAATTGTGGGATTTTATTAATTTCTCATGATTTGCATACTGTTATGACAGCAACAGATCATGTTATTTGTTTAAACGGCCACGTGTGTTGTTCTGGAACACCAAAAGACGTTGCAATGAATAGTGAGTATAAACTATTATTTGGCGAACAAGCTTCACAAACTCTTTCTATATATGAACATAAGCATGATCATATTCATTCAAATGATGGAGATATAAAAAAAAATTAAATGTTTGATGATTTTTTTATAAGAGCTTTAATTGCTGGTATAGGTGTTGCTTTTGTAACTGGTCCTTTGGGCTGCTTTGTAGTTTGGAGAAGATTATCTTATTTCGGAGATACATTAGCACATTCAGCATTACTTGGTGTTACAATGGCATTGGCATTCGAAATTAATATAGCAATTTCGATATTTATCATTTCATCAGTAATAGCGATCATATTAGTTAAACTTGAAAAAAATACTAATTTGCCCGGTGATGCTTTACTTGGTCTTTTAGCTCACTCAGCATTAGCTGTTGGCTTAGTGGTAATTGGTTTTCTATCATTTATAAGATTTGATGTCATGGGACTATTATTTGGAGACATATTAGCTGTTAATGTTGATGATTTGATAATTATATGGGGAGGAGGAGCAATAATTTTAATTGTATTAAAAATAATTTGGAAACCTTTATTTGCTTCAACAGTAAATTATGAACTTGCAGAAGCAGAAGGATTAAATCCTGATAGAGCAAAAGCAATATTTACTATTTTAATGGCAGCAATAATTGCAATTTCTATTAAAATTGTAGGACTTTTATTAATAACTGGGATGTTAATTATACCAACGGCTATGGCTCGTAACATATCAGATACTCCCAAAAAGATGGTAATTTTTTCTATATGTGGAGGATTATTATCAGTAATCATGGGTTTATTTTCTTCATTGCAATTCAATACTCCTTCGGGTCCATCTATCATTGCTGCAGCGTTATTATTATTTGTAATATCTCTATTTAAAATTAAACAGACGATACAATTGAAAAACTAATGGGAAATTGATAAAAGAAAAACTATGCTTAAACAGGAAACACTATCAAAAAATCAACAAATAGTTCTTGATTACATTGAAAAAGTAAATGAGCCCATAAAAGCTTATTCAATTTTACATAATGTACAAAAAAAAGGTATTAAAGCCCCTCTTCAAGTTTATAGAGCGCTTGATAAATTGGTTGAAATTGGAAAAATTCACAAAATTGAAAGCAGAAATGCTTTCGTTGCATGTAAAAACTCAAGTTGCCAACTATCAAAAGCAACTGCCTTTTCTATATGTGAAAGTTGTGAAGAAGTAAGTGAAATAAGTGATAATAAATTATCAAAATATTTAAAAAGTTTTCAAGACAAAGCTGGAATGAAATTTAAAAAGTATAACCTTGAATTTTTTGGACTTTGTAAAAAATGTTCTATTAAATGAAAATCTCTAAAGGAGATAAATTAGAGGAAATTACACTTCCAAAAGATGACGGGTCTACATTTAATTTATCAGAAACATATGGAAAGAAAGTTCTTTTAACTTTTTATAGAATAGCTGGATGTAGTTTTTGTAATCTTAGATTAAACGAAATTAATAAAAGATTTAATGAACTAGGTAATAATTTTACACATGTAGCAATATTTCATTCACCAGTTGATAATTTAAGGTCTTACATGAAAAAACATAAAAATTTACCTTTTACTGTACTAGCTGATGAAGATTTTAAATATTTTCAAAAATATGAAATTGAAAGATCAATGATGAAAACATTATCTGCAATGCTATTTAAATCTCATAAAATAATACCTGCAATGTTAAAGGGATATATTCCTTTAAAAATTAAAGGTCATTTTGATATAGCTGTTACAGATGTTTTGATAAACGAACAAGGCACAGTTGATGAAGTATACTACGCCAAGAAAGATATAGCCGATCACTTCAGTTTTGAGAAAATTAAAGAATTTGCAACAAGCTAAAAACAGATGTTATTTTTTATTTTTAAAGTTGTAGCAGCGGGTTTAATTGTTGCTTTTTCAAGTTGGTTGGCTGGTCAAAATCCTAAGTTGGCTGGATTTATTATTGCATTACCCTTGGTATCACTAATAGCGATACTGTTTTCGTATTATGAGCATAATGATACAGAAAAAACAGTAATGTTTACAAAAAGTATATTTATTGCAGTACCAGCAAGTTATTTATTCTTTGTACCCTTCTTTTTTGCAAAATCTTTTAATATGAATTTTTTCATAATTTATATTGCAGGTTTAATATTGCTAATCGGAGGATATTTTATCCATAGATACATAATCAATTTAATATAAAATAATAATTTTAATAAATCTTTAACATAACTGTCATAAGTATAGAGAAAGGAGTTTTATGTTTTTAAAAAAATATCTCAAATGGATAAGCACGTTTTTAGTTTTAACAGGAATATTGCTTACAAATTTAAATATATATCCAATTAATATATATTTTCATGGTCTTGGTGTAGTTGGATGGACAATATCGGGTTTTTTATTAAAAGATAAAGCCATATTAACTAATTTTGGATTACAAATTCCTTTGTTTGTAATTGGTATTTATAAAATTATTTTTTAATGAAAAATATTTTATTTGTATGCACAGGAAATTCAGCGAGAAGCATTATCGCTGAGAGTATTATTAATAACGAATACTCAAATAAATTTAATGCTTTTAGTGCTGGTAGTAATCCATCTGGAAAAATCAATGAAGATGTTAAAAGTTTTTTAGAAAAAAATAAAAGTTATGATCTAACTAATTACAGTTCTAAAAACTTTGAAGAATTTATCAATAAAGAATTAAAAATGGATCATGTAATAACAGTATGCAACAACGCAAATAATGAGGTATGTCCTATTTGGCCTGATAAAAACCAAATTATACATTGGGATATAGAAGATCCGGTAGCTAAACTTCAAAATGTAAATGACGAAGAAAAGCAAATAATCATTAGAAAAACTTTCAATATTATAAGTAATAAAATTAAAGATTGGATAGATGAAAAATAAAAATAGATATTTTCTTTCAGAGTTCATTGGAAGTTGCTTTCTGGTCATGATCATAGTTGGATCAGGTTTAATGGCAGAAAATCTAACTAATGATATAGCAGTAATGCTAATAGCAAACACATTGGCAACCGGAGCTGGATTGTTTGTGCTAATAACAGTATTTGCTGATGTATCTGGGGCTCATTTCAATCCATTTGTAAGTATTGCTATGACAATTACAGGAAAGTTAAAAAAAAACCTTCTACCCTTTTATATTTCTGCTCAGATACTTGGATGTTTGCTAGGTGTAGCATTAGCTAATTTCTTTTTTGAACATCAGGTTTTTGAATTATCAACAAAGTCAAGGAGTGGGATTTATATTTTTACTTCTGAAATAGTTGCTACGTTGGGTCTTATTTTAATCATTTTTGGTTCAATGAGATCAGGTAAAATAGCTGTTGCTGGATCAGTAGGTTTATATATCACTGCTGGTTATTGGTTTACCTCTTCAACTTCTTTTGCAAATCCTGCTGTAACAATAGCAAGAACATTCACAGAGTCGTTTACTGGTATAAGTTATTTTAACACTCCTTTTTATATAATTGCAGAATTAATTGGTATGTTAATTGCTGTTTATATCGCAAAAAAATTATTCTTAGAAAAAGATTGAAAAATTTAAAACTAACAAACAATATTAAATTAATTAATAAAAAATTTAAAAAAAAAGAATTTTATCATTTTTTAAAAACCTCAAACCTTTCAATAATAATACCCAAAATTAAGAACAAGTATATTTTGGTTTCACAAAAAAGAATTCCTATAAATCAAATTAATTTTGAGTTTCCATCTGGTATAATTGAAAAACATGAAACAGCTTTAATATCTGCTAAAAAAGAATTAATTGAAGAAACAGGATATAAATCAAGAAATAAATTAAGAAAAATTACTTCATTTTATTCTGAACCAGGTCGACTCACCACTAAAATTACTGGTTTTTTTTGTAATAATCTTATTAAAATTTCAAAGCCTGAAAAAGGAATTAAAATCCACATAGTTTCAGATCATCAAATAATTAAATTAATTGAGAATGGTAAATTTAACAATGCATCTCATATAGGAATGTATTTATTTTATAAAAAGAAATACGCTCAATAATAATACCGA
>CACLSX010000023.1 GCA_902609705.1 uncultured Pelagibacteraceae bacterium | reverse complement strand
ATACTTGAAGATAGAGAGTTATTTAAAGATCACTCTTCGAAAATAAAATCTTTAAATAAAAAAATTTATGATGAATTTACCATTATCTGGAATACAGATGACTTAAAAAGATCAAAACCGTCTCCAGCCGATGAAGCACGATGGGGTCTTGCTATAATAGAAGATAGTCTTTGGGAAACTGTTCCAAAAGTCTACAGAAGACTCAATGAGATATTTTTGAAAAATATGGGTAAAGGTTTGCCAAAAAATTTTAATCCTATTGAGTTTGGATCATGGATGGGTGGTGATAGAGATGGAAATCCAAATGTAACTTCAAAAGTAACTAAAGAAGTTTTGTTATTATCAAGATGGGAAGCAGCAAAATTGTATGAAAAAGAACTCACTAAATTAATTAGATCATATTCAATGAAAAAGTGTTCAAAAAAAATTCAAAAACTTACAGGAAAATCATTTGAACCTTACAGAGTTTTCTTAAGGCCTTTAAGAGATAAAATGCGATTTACTCATCGAGCAATTGAACAGTTTATAGTGAACAAAAAACCTTTAGACTATAAAAAATTGCTAAACTCAAAAGAGGAAATTTTAAAACCTCTTAGAATTGTCCGTGAGTCATTAGAAGAAAATCAAAATGAAAATATTGCAAGTGGTGATTTATTAGATTTAATGAGAAGAGCAAAATGTTTTGGAATTAATCTGGCAAAACTAGATATTAGACAAGAGTCATCTAGACACTCACAGTTAATTAATGAACTTGTTAAGAAAAAAAATAAACTTAATTATTTAAAATGGAGTGAGGAAGAAAAAATTAAATTTTTATCATCTAAGATGAAAAAAAAATTAAATTTCAACAAAAAATTTAATTTTAAAAATAAAGAAAACAAAGAAGTTTGGTCAACATTTAAAATTTTATCTGAAGAGCCAACTGAATGTTTAGGGGCTTATGTTATTTCAATGACATCATCTGCATCTGACATTCTTTCCGTTTTATATTTGCAAAAAGAAGCAAATATTAAGAATAAATTAAGAGTAGTGCCTTTATTTGAAACATTAGATGACTTAATTAATGCAAAATCAATAATGGCCAGCTTGTTTTCACTAAAGTGGTACAGGGATTTAATAAAAAATAAACAAGAAGTCATGATTGGATATTCAGACTCAAGCAAAGATGCTGGAAAAATTTGCGCAAGTTGGCATCAATATAAGGCTCAAGAAGAAATTATTAAAATTGCAAAAAAATATAAAATAGACGTTACTTTCTTTCATGGAAGAGGTGGTTCAGCGGGTAGAGGTGGAGGCCCAATTCAAGCTACTTTAAAATCTCAGCCGCCAAATACAGTTAATGGAAAAATTAGAATAACCGATCAAGGAGAAGTTATTCAGCAGAAATATGGATATCAGCCTTTAGCAATTTATAATTTATGTAGCTATATAGGAGCGGTAATGGAGGCAACATTAACCCCACCGCCAGTCCCTAAAAAAGATTGGAGAAATCTAATTGAAAAAATGTCTGATATTTCAAAAAGTTCATATAGAAAAAATATTAATCAAAGTTCAGATTTTATTAAATATTTTAAAACCGTTACGCCACATGTGTCTTTAGGAAAACTTTCAATTGGATCAAGACCATCTAAAAGAAAGAATATTGATAATATCAAAGGTTTAAGAGCAATACCCTGGGTATTTGCTTGGACACAAATAAGACTAATGCTCCCAGCATGGCTTGGAAGTGCAGAAGCTTTAAGATATTCATCGATAGAAAAATTTGAGAAAACACTAATAGATATGGAAAAAAATTGGCCTTTCTTCAATTCAATGATGGATATCTTGGATATGGTAATATCAAAAGTGGACCCAGATATTTCAAAAATATATGAGGAATATTTAGCTGATAAAGATTTAAAAAGAGTTGGAAAAAAACTTAGATTTCAATTTGAGGTTATTAAAAGGCTCAATAAAAAGATTACGCCTAAGGAAATTATTAAAGAAAGAAAAAAATTTAGATCAGGAGTTATTGTAAGAAATATTTACACAGAGGTATTAAATATAATTCAAGCAGTAGTTATGAATAAAATCAAAAACAAAAAATTAAATTCAGAAAAAAAAAATGATCTTAATGATGCATTATTAACATCTATTGCAGGTATTTCAGCTGCAATGAAAAATACTGGTTAAATGATAGAATTATTTGTTGCATTCGGAGCTGGATTGATAAGCTTTTTGTCTCCATGTGTACTTCCATTAATACCTGGATATATATCTTATATTTCTGGTAGCTCTTTAAATGAGTTATTAGAAAAAAAAACAATTAATATATTCCCTCTAGTTCTATTTACTTTTGGTTTTTCTATTGTTTTTATAAGCTTCGGAGCTACCGCAACTTTTTTAGGTTCTTTAATTTTAAGTAACTCTTTTGAATTAAGAATCATTGCTGGAAGTATAATAATCATTTTCTCCCTTCATATTATGGGATTAATTAATATTAAGTTTTTAAATTATGAAAAAAGAATTAATACTGAGATTAAATCAGGAAATTTTAGCTCAATTTTAGTTGGTATGGCATTTGGATTTGGATGGACTCCATGTATTGGACCTATTTTGGGATCAATATTAGCTTTAGCTTCAATTGAGCAAAGTTTGAACCGAGGTATATTGTTACTTGTGTTTTATTCACTTGGTTTAGCATTGCCATTTATTGCATCAGGTTATTTGATACAACGTTTTATGGTTGTTACAAAAAATCTAAAATCAAAAATGATAACTATTTCAAGAGTTGGTGGAGGATTATTATTGATAACAGGAATATTAATGATTACAAACCAGTTGCAAGCTTTAGGATTTTACATATTAAAGTATTTTCCTATACTTCAAAAACTTGGATAAAAATGAAAATATACCAAATCGATTGCAGTGCTAGAAAAGAGGGTTCCACCTCAAGGATGCTTGCAAAAAAAATACTTGATAAAGTTAAAAAAGATAATGATGAAGTCATTTATAGAGACCTAGATGACGAAATGCTTTTTATATCTGGTTTAACTGAGTCTGGAATGAAAATTCCAGAGAATGAGCAAACAGATGAACATAAAAAAATGTTTGAATTGTCTGATAAGTTAGTATCGGAGTTAAAAGAATGTGATGTAATTATTATATCAGTGCCAATTTATAATTTTGGCCCGCCAGCAACACTGAAAGCTTGGGCTGATCTTGCAGCCAGAGTAAAATTGACATTTAAATATGGGGATGACGGAAGAAGAAAAGGTTTATTAGAAGATAAGCAGGTCTATTTAGTAATTACTTCTGGCGGAACAAAAATACAAGGGGAAGAAGACTTTTTAACTCCATGGTTGATACATATGTTAAATTTTTTTGGTATTAAAAAAATCGATATAGTTGCAGCAGATCAAATGGCTTTAGATTATGAAAAGTCGATAAAAAATGCTGAAGAAAAAATAAAAGAATTATTTAAAGATTAAATTTTCTTTTTAAATGTCTAAGTTTACCTTCTGTACTGTCGAAATCAATGTAGCATCCTTGTAAATATCTATCACCTTCGTTAACATCATATTTTGTTCTTCCATGAAGTAATCTATGATTGTCCATCATTAATAAATCTCCAGTTTCTAATTTAAATTCAACTTTATATTTATCAGAGTTGTATAATTCAGAAATTTTATTTCTAGCTTTATAGAATAAATCCAATTTTGATTTTTCTAGTATTGGAGCATAATCTAATCTAGGACTAAATCTAACTTGTTTAAAATTATTTTTTTCATCCAATTTAATTAACTCAGACATATCCTCTAGAACAACTGTTTTGTCTATAAATTTAAATTTTACTTTAACTGAAGATAAAATTTCATAATATTCTGGATAATCCTCTTTGATTTTTTCACTTACTGTGTAGCCATCAACCAAGGTAGAATTTCCTCCACTCACATTATTTGTAATACAATGCAATAATTGAACACATGGAACTGGTTTTCTGTACGGATTATCTGTATGCGGAGATAATGCTAATGATGTATAGGCTAAATCATTTGGATTAGGTACAGATCTAACATTAAAAAATTCTCCAAAATTTGTTCTTCTGACACTACCAATAGAATTTGCAAAATTTATAATAAATTTATCTTCAGTTGGAACATTTGTTAAAACTACAAAACCATATTTATAAAAAGACACCAATAAATCATACATGATTTTTTTTTCAAATATGTCATTTTCAAATTTAAATCTTTGAAAATTATTGAAATTTGAGTCCCATTTAATTTTATCAATTGAAATAGGATCAAGATTTTGAGATTTATACTCATTTAATATTTGATCTTCTTTTATTTTATAATTGGTTCCATCATTGAAAAATAAATTAAGCAATCCATCTTCATTCTCAATTTTTTCTATATCAATGTTAGTATTTATAGAATTTGGATCAAATAATCTTTGTTGATTTCCTTTATCCAGAGCATCTTCATTATTTATTCTTTCTCTAAGCCAAAAAGGATGAATTTCTTCTTTATTATTACCACTATTTATAAATACTTTTTTAGAATCAATTTCTATTTTCATCTATCTGGATTCTTCTATCAAATTCAAAAATTTTCAAGATATTTTATTTGAACTAGTTGTATATTTTAACTATTACTAATCAGATAAATGACCTTCAAAGAAACAAAAGATTTCAAGATTTATTACACCTTTTTGAATAAGCTTGCTAAGGATTTAACTAATTTTTATTATAGTAAACTAAACAAAACTTTTACAATTAATAACAAGTTAAAAGGCAAAGGTTATGATCCTGTTACTAGTGCCGATAAAGCTTTTGAAAAATTTATAAGAAAAAAGATTAATGATAAGTTCCCAGATCACCAAATTATTGGTGAAGAGTTTGGAGTAAAAAAAACAAAAAGCCTATTTTCTTGGATAATTGATCCAATTGATGGAACAAGATCATTCGTTGCTGGTAATCCTACATGGAGCAATTTAATTTCTTTAAATTATAAGAATAAACCAATGGTTGGGTTAGCCAATTTCCCAAGAATGAGAAGATACTATTTAAATCAAAATGAAAAATCTGCTTTTGTATTTGAAAATGGAAAAAGAAGAAAATTAAAAGTTAACGAAAAAATTAAATTTAATTATTTAAAGTTAGCTGCGGCTTTTCATGGAACTTTGTCTTTTCAAAAACAAAAAAAAATTATGAAATTTGTTAAGAGAATGCAGTTCCCATGTTTCGATGCACTAACATACTGTCAATTAGCAGAAGGAAGATTAGATGTTGTAGCTCAATGTGCTAACAAAATTTGGGATATACATCCAATAATACCAATTATAAAAGCATCAGGTGGAATAATTACTACATGGGATAATAAGGATGCTTCGTTGGGTGGAAATATAATTGTTTCAAATAATTCATCAAATCATAAAAAAATTTTAAAATTGCTCAAGCCAGCCTTATGAAAAATATAATTGTTCTTCAACACATTAAAATTGAGGATCCTGGTTATATTAAAGATTTAATGTTAGAGGATAAAGTTAATATTAAAACTATAGAACTTGATGAGGGTGAAAAGATACCTGATGATTTAAATGGATTTGATGCAATGTTTTGTATGGGTGGACCAATGGATACTTGGATGGAAAAAGATTACCCGTGGTTAATAGATGAGAAAAAGAAAATCAAAGAATTTGTTGTAGATTTAAATAAACCGTATTTAGGTTTTTGTTTAGGCTGTCAATTATTAGGAGAGGTAGTTGGAGGTAAAGTAGTTAAATCAAAAAATCCAGAAATAGGTATTTTAGATATTAATTTTTTAAATAGTAAAAAGGATGATTTATTATTTAAAGAATATCCTGATATTATTAAATCACTTCAATGGCACTCATATGAAGTCCAAAATCTAGAAAATAATAATGATATAACTCTTTTAGCGTCATCTCCTGAAACGAAATACCAAATTTTTAAATACAAAAAACATGCTTACGGTATTCAATTTCATATAGAGATAAAAGATACTACTGTAGGAGAATGGGGATGTGTGCCTGAATATAAATCTGCTTTAGAGAGTCAGCTTGGACAAGGAGCTCTTGATAAATTTGATAATGATGCGAAAGACAATATTCAATCTATGAACAAATATTCTAAAATTCTTTACGAAAACTTCAAAAAAATAGTGAATTAAATCACTTTAGTTTACATAATTAATAAGTTAGATTTTTATTTTAATAATATAGGAGAGAGAAATGAAGTATGGGTATTTTATAAAAATTTTATTGGCTTTTTTTCTAGCTTTTGCTCCAACACAAGCATTTGCAAAAACTATTAAATGGTCAATGCAGGGTGATAGTTTAACACTTGATCCTCATGCTCAAAACGAAGGTCCTACCACTCAAGTATCTAGACAAGTATATGAAGCTCTAGTTACTAGAGGATTAGATATGAAAATTGGACCTCAACTAGCAACAGAATGGAGAACTCAAGGTCCTAATACTTGGATCTTTAAATTAAGAGAAGATGTTAAATTTTCTGATGGAACTCCATTTACATCTGAAGATGTTGTATTTAGTATTTTAAGAGCAAAACAAAGAACATCTGATTTTAAAGAATATATAAGTACAGTATCAGGTGTAAAAGCAGTTAATGACTACACAGTAGAAATAACAACAAGTAAACCAAATCCAATTCTTTTAAACCAACTTTCAAACATTTTTATAATGTCAAAAAAATGGAGTGAAAAGAATTTTGCAGTTATGGCGCAGAATTGGGATGCTGGACAAGAAACATTTTCAGCCACAAATGCTATGGGAACTGGACCATTTAAAATTACATTAAGAGAACCAAACACTAAAACAGTTTTCAAACGTAATAAAAAATGGTGGGGAACAATGAAAGATAATAAAGTAACAGAAATTCATCTACTACCTATAAAAAATGCAGCTACTAGAGTTGCAGCTCTTTTATCTGGTGAAATTGATGTTGTTACTGATGCACCTGTGCAGGATTTGGCTAGAATAAAAAATTCACCTGCTCACAAAGTTGAAAGCACTGCTCAAATGAGAACTATATTCCTAGGAATGGATCAGGGAGCAGATAAACTTAGAACAGGTAACACAGGTGATAACCCATTTAAAAAGAAAGCAGTTAGACAAGCTCTTTATCAAGCTATAGATATTGAGGCTATTAAGAAAAAAGTAATGAGAGGTTTGAGCGAACCTGCTGGAATAATTACTTTTCCAGGTGTTAATGGATACACAGAGGAACTTGATAAAAGACTTCCTTATGATGTAGCCGCTGCAAAAAAACTTTTAGCTGATGCTGGATATCCAAATGGATTTGAAGTTGAGCTTAGATGTCCAAATGACAGGTATGTAAATGATGAAGCTATATGTACAGCTGTTGTTGGTATGTTAGGTAAAATCGGTGTTAAAGTAAATTTATTTGCCCAAACAAAAAGTAAGCACTTTAAAGAACTAAAAGATAATCAAGGTGACTTTTATATGTTAGGTTGGGGAGTTCCAACTTTAGATAGTCATTATGTTTTCCATTACTTATATGAAAGTGGAGCAAGCTGGAACAGAGTTAACTTTAGCAACTCTGATGTAGATGCCGCGATAAGAGTTATGGAAGGTGAAGTTAACCTAGATAAGAGAAATGCTGCGATAGCTAAAGCTTGGAAAATAGTAAAAGATGATATTTCTTATCTTCCTTTACATCACCAAGTTATATCTTGGGCTGCAAAAAAAGATGTTAATGTTCCGATAAGACCGAATAACGAGCCGTTGTTCCGTTTTGCGAGCTTTGACTAAATAATTTATTACAAGCCCTTTTTAATTAAAGGGCTTGTATAAAAATAAAATTTCATAAATTGATAAAGTATTTTTTTAAACGATTGTTTCAATCTGCAATGGTTATGCTTGTCGTAGCTTTTGTATCTTTTTCTCTTTTTAATTTTGTAGGAGACCCAATAAATAACATGGTGGGTGAGGAAACATCAGATGAAGAAAGAGCTGAGTTAAGAGAAACCTTGGGTTTAATGGACCCAATTCATGTACAATTTACTAGGTTTATAATTAATGCCTCTAAAGGAGAATTTGGAATATCTTATCAATTAAGAAGACCTGTATCTGAATTAATCATTGAAAGATTACCAGCAACAATTGAATTAGTTTTAATATCTGCTCTAATTGCATTGGTTTCTGGTACTTTATTGGGAGTATATACAGGCATAAAAAGAAAAGGTTTTTTGAGTGATTTTATCTTAGCAGTTTCTTTATTAGGTGTTTCTCTTCCAACTTTTGTAATTGGTATTTTATTTATTTATCTTTTTGCAGTTATATTAGGCGTTCTACCATCGTTTGGAAGAGGTGAGGTGGTAGATCTAGGATTTTGGTCGACAGGCTTTTTAACCATATCAGGTTTAAAAGCAATTATATTACCATCAGTTACTTTAAGTCTTTTTCAAATGACATATATAATAAGACTCGTCAGAGCTGAAATGATGGAAATACTTCAGACTGATTACATAAAGTTTGCAAGAGCTAGAGGCATTAATGAAAAAAGCATTAATTATAAGCACGCACTTAAAAATGGACTAATTCCAGTAATAACTATTGCTGGAATAAATATTGGAACATTAATTGCTTTTTCAATAATTACGGAAACAGTATTTCAATGGCCAGGTATGGGATTTCTTTTTATTCAAGCTGTTCAGTTTGTAGATATTCCAATTATGTCAGCATATTTAGTATTTATAGCATTCGTTTTTGTAATGATAAATTTTATAGTTGATATCTTGTATTACTTTATAGATCCAAGAATTAGAGTTAAAGGAGATTCAGCTAGTGGATAATAAAGCTTTAACAACTTGGGATAAAATAAAAGATAGTGAAATTTATTTTAGTTTTATAAAATCTCCTACAGCAATAGTTTCATCGATTTTATTATCAATAATATTTTTCTGTTCGTTTTTTGTAGAATTTATTACACCTTATAATCCATTCGACCCATCTTCTTTATCTTTAATGGATGCATTCACCCCACCATCTTGGACTAGCGAAGGAAAAGTAGAATTTTTACTTGGTACTGATGGACAAGGAAGAGATATGTTATCGACTATTCTTTATGGATCTAGAATATCTTTGATTGTTGGTTTCTCAGCAATTTTATTTAGTTTAATTTTAGGAGTTGGATTAGGTCTTACTGCTGGTTTTTTTGGTGGTAAGTATGAAATGATTGTTATGAGATTAACCGATGTTCAATTAACAGTTCCAAGTATTTTGATGGCACTTCTTGTTGACGGTATTGCGAGAGGTATAATTTCGCGTGAACTTCATGACGAGATGGCAATATATGTTTTAATTTTTGCAATTGGTATTTCAGAGTGGCCACAGTTTGCAAGAGTATCAAGAGCAGCAACTTTAGTTGAAAAAAATAAAGATTATGTCTCAGCATCAACAATTATTGGAGTTTCTAATTTTATAGTAATGTTTAAACATATTCTTCCAAATATTATGAGACCAGTACTTGTTATAGGAACTATAGGTCTTGCATTAGCAATAATTGCAGAAGCCACATTGAGTTTTCTAGGTGTTGGCGTTCCTCCAACTACTCCTTCTTTAGGAACATTAATAAGACTTGGAAATGACTTTTTATTTTCGGGTGAATGGTGGATTACTTTTTTCCCAGCAATATTCTTAGTTGTTTTGGCTTTTTCCATTAATCTATTAGGAGACTGGATGAGAGACACTCTTAATCCTAAATTGAAAAAATGAGTTTTTTAAAAATACAAAATTTAAGTGTAGATTATAAATTGAGAAAAGAGACAGTTCATGCTGCAAAAGATATTAATATTGAGATAAAAAGAGGAGAAATTGTAGGATTAGTTGGGGAATCTGGGTCTGGAAAAAGTACTGTAGCAAATGCAATAATTGATTTAATTGACGAACCAGGGAAAGTATCTGAAGGATCAATTTATTTAAGCGACATAAATATTCATGAAAATAAAAAAAATATTCTAAGTTTAAGAGGAAAAAAAATTGGATTTATTTTTCAAGATCCTCAGACATCTTTAAATCCTATCTTAACAATTGGACAACAACTTATTGAAACAATCCAAACTCATTTAAACCTCAGTAACTCAAAAGCAAAAGAAAAAGCAATAAATCTTTTAAAAGAAGTAGGCATAAAAGATGCTGAAAAAAGATTTAATGATTATCCTCATCAATTTTCAGGAGGTATGAGACAAAGGGTTGTTATATCACTTTCTCTGTGTTGTGAACCAGAGTTGTTAATTGCAGATGAGCCCACAACTGCACTTGATGTATCAATACAATCACAAATATTAGAACTTATCAAAAAACTGACTAAAGAGAGAAACTTAGCAGTTATATTAATTACACATGATATGGGAGTTATAGCAGAGACTACCAATAGAGTTGCTGTCATGAAAAATGGTAATTTGGTAGAATTGGGAACAACAAAGCAAATATTAACAGAACCAAAAGAAACTTATACGAAAAGTTTAGTTAGTTCTGTTCCTCCAACAAATAAAAAAATATCCAGATTTAAAATTATAGAGAAAGAAAGCAATAACCAGGAAAACATCAATTTAAAAATTTTAAACAGATGGAATAAAAGAGAGATTTTAAAAAAAGATTTAGTTCAAATAAAAAATCTCTGTAAAACTTTTAATGAAGGTTTTTTTACAGAAAAATCTCAAAATAATGTATTAGCAGTTGATACTGTTTCATTTAATATACAAGAAGGAAAATCTTTTGGACTTGTTGGTGAAAGTGGCAGTGGAAAAACTACAATTGCAAAAATGATTGTTAATTTATTTAAACCCACCTCAGGTGAAATTTATTTTGATAATATATGTATTAATAATATAAAAAGTAACAAAGAATTGCTTAAATTTAGAAAACAAATTCAAATGATATTCCAAGATCCGTACTCCTCGTTGAATGGTAGGCTTAAGGTTAAAGATATCATTGCTGAACCTATAAAGTTACATGATGCAAATATTAGCTCTAATGAATTAAATGAGTATATAAATGATCTCTTAGACTCTGTGGAGCTATCCAAGTCTTCAGCCGAAAGATATCCTCATGAGTTTTCAGGAGGACAGAGACAAAGAATTTCTATTGCAAGAGCATTAGCAACAAAACCAAGATTATTAGTTTGTGATGAGCCAACATCTGCTTTGGATGTGAGTATTCAGGCTCAAATACTCAATTTACTTAAAGATTTACAAGAACAACTTAATTTAACTATCCTTTTTATAAGTCATGATCTACCAGTTGTTCGACAAATGTGTGATGATATTGGAGTTTTAAGGAATGGAAAACTATGCGAGGTGTCTGAGACGGAAGAGTTGTTTAAAAATCCAAATCATGAATATACTAAGGAATTATTAAGATTAATGCCTAAAATAGAAACAATTTACAATTAAGGAGGTGAAATGGCAGTTTTTAATATGATTGAAGAAGCTGATGCTACAGGAAAAGTGAAAGAGGTATTTGAAGATATAAAAAAGAAGAGAAATACAGACTACATAAACAATTTTTGGAAAATGTTAGCCAACAACCCAGAAACTTTAGAGAGAACTTGGACCTCTATACAGCAAGTGATGAAAAAAGGTGCTTTGGATGAAATGACAAAAGAGCTTATTTATGTTGCAGTTTCAATGACAAATAGTTGTGAGTATTGTATTAAATCTCACAGTATCGCTGCTAAATCTAAAGGTGCTACTACAGAGATGTTAAGCGAACTTATTGCAGTTGTTGCAATGGCAAATGAAACAAACAGACTTGTTGAATCATATCAGGTAAAAGTTGACAAAGTTTATGAATGATAGAGCCAAAGCAATATTAGATTTTTGGTTTGATGATATGGTCGTTGAAAAGCGATTTAAAAGAGATGATAATTTTGATCAATTGATTAGAGACAAATTCAAAGATGATCATGAAAAAGCTACTTTAAATGAATATGATGATTGGCAAGATGAACCATTAAGCACTCTAGCTTTAGTTATTTTATTGGATCAATTTTCAAGAAATTTATATAGAGATGATAAAAAAGCTTTTGAGTTTGATCATAAAGCAAGACTGATTGTAAATGATGCAGTCTATAACGGGTATCTTGATCAAATGGATGAATATCAACGTTTTTTCATGCTATTGCCATACATTCACAGTGAAGAAGTTATAGATCATGATAGAGCATATAAATTGTTGGATAACTATTTATCTAATCATCCAAACTATAATGAGATAAAAAAATTTTGGAAAGATCATACCGCTGCAATTAAACGATTTCATAGATATCCTCATCGAAATAAAGTTATGGGGAGAAAATCTACACCAGATGAGTTAAAATTTTTGGAGAGTCCAAATTCCTCTTGGTAATTATTCTATTGGATAATCCCAAGCATCTCCGCCAATTACCTTTGATATAGCAGAAAAATCTTTCGAACTGTTTCCATCCTCACAAAACTTTGAATATATTTCTAATGCCATCTCTCCTAATGGAGTAGATGCATTTGCATTTTTAGCACATTCATTCGCAAGTTTTAAATCTTTGTTCATCATACCTGCAGAAAAGCCTGGCTTATATTTATTGTTAGATGGAGTTCCTTCAATTAATCCAGGTAAAGGTGGATAAACTGAAATAGGCCAACTATTTCCGGAAGCATTTTTCATAATTTCATGAACTTTCTTTATATCTATATTCAATCTTCTTGCTAACATTAATGACTCTGAAGCAGCAATCATTGTTATTCCAAGAGACATGTTGTTACAAATCTTTGCACCGTTTCCGCTTCCTATCTCTCCAGCATGATAAATATTTTTACCCATTAATTTTAAAATAGGTAAAGCTTGATTAAATGCATCATTTGATCCACCAACCATAATATTTAAAGTTGCTTTTTGTGCACCCATAACTCCACCACTTACTGGTGCATCAATCATCTTAATACCTTTTTCATTTGCTTTCTTTCCTATTTCTTTAGAGGTATCTATATCGATTGTTGAACAATCTATTAGTAGACAATTTTTAGAAACTTTATCTAGAACACCATTTTCTTTTAAATAAACTTCTTTTGAATGTTTACCCTCGGGCAGCATAGTGATTACAACAGACGTTTCACTATTAATTAGTTTTCCAAAATCCTTCTCAACATCAAGATTATTTTCAATGGCTTTATCAATCATTTCTTTAGAAACATCAAAAACCTTAACTTTTTTCCCTGCATTCTTTAAATTACAGGCCATTGGGTTTCCCATATTACCAACTCCTATAAAAGCTATATTTTCACTCATATGACATCCTCTCTATTTAGTAATTTTTTCCACTAATTTATTAACCAACGGTGCAACAAAAGTTGTTGCAACTAATGCAACTGGCAAACTAATAGACCAAGCTTTGAAAAATCTTTTATAATAAAATTCATCATAACCTGTATTTATAAATGTAATAATTAGGGTCATTAACAAACTCATTCCTAAAC
>CACLSX010000022.1 GCA_902609705.1 uncultured Pelagibacteraceae bacterium | reverse complement strand
AATTTTTATTTTTTTCATAAAAATCTAATAATGGTTTTTCCCATTCTGAAAGTTTAAAAAAAAAAGATTCTTCTTCTACCCACTCAACAGCCGAACCAGATGATTTAGCAATTTTTAAACCGTCCTTTTCTTCAACTTCATCTTCATTGTAAAAAGCCTCATCTGATACAGAATACCAACCAGAATATTTAGACAAAAAAATTTGGTTATTTTTTTCTAGTATGTTCCATAAATTTTGTACAGATACTTTATGTCTGTCTTCTGTAGTTCTAATAAAATCTGTATTAGATAGGTTTAATGTTTTGGTTAAATCCTCGAATGTTTTGCTTATTTCATCACAAAATGATTTTGGATCTTTATTTAACTTTTCGGCAGATCTTTGTATCTTTAATCCATGCTCATCTGTGCCTGTTAAAAAATAAACATTAAAACCATCAATTCTTTTAAAACGAGCAAAAAAATCAGCAATTATACTTGAATATGCATGTCCCATATGAGGTTTTGCGGAAGGGTAGTAAATTGGTGTTGTTATATAATAATTTTTATTCACTTAATAATTTATCCTTAAATTCTAAAAAAAAAGTTTCATAATCTAAATTAAATTTTTTTACATTAGATAGTTTTGAATAATAATACTCTTTAATTTTATATGAAAATTTTTTTGTTGTGTTTATATGATTATAAAAAAATAATTCAATAATCATATTTAAATTATTTCTTACAAACTCTTGTTTAATATAATGCTTATTATTTATTAAATTAATTAATAAATCATCAATTGAGGTTTCAGATAATGATAATTCATATTCATTCATATAATTTATTAATGATATTAAAAAATAAGGTGTTGAGTAATAATTTATTAAATTTGAATTTATTTGATCATAAATATTCTCTTTAAAATAATTATTGAGTATTATTCTGGTATTTTCATTGGAGATACTTAATTTAAATTCTATACATCTGGATTTTATTGTATCTATTAAAAACTTTTCTGAATTATAAATTAAAATAAAAAAAACATTTTCATTCGGTTCTTCTAAATTTTTCAATAAGGCATTTGATGCATTAACATTTAAAAATTCGACATCATCAAGAATTATAAATCTTGACTTATTATTAAAGGAAGATTGATTTGTAAACTTTATGATTTCTCTAATTTGATCAATTTCTATATTTTTTTTATCATTATTCTTTTTAATATTTAAAACATTAGGATGAGATTTGTTTTTTATTAGTTCGTAATCATTATTAGAATTAAAAATTTTATATAAAAATTTTTCAGTAAGCAAAGATTTTCCTATACCTTTCTTACCAGATAATAAAATTTTATTTGGAAGATTGTTATTTTCGTAAAGTGTTATAAATTTTTCTAAATATGTTTCATGTCCTATTAGTTTATATTCAGACATTTATATTAATTTCTCAAGTTTATTTATTATGATTTTTTTTACTTCGTTAATTGCATTAGTATTTGAATTAATTTTAATATATTTGCTCTTATTGTTTGATATTTTTTCATATCCGTTCTGAACTTTGTTATAAAATTTAAGTTTAAATTTATCATATCTATTTAAGTTAGATCTATTTCTAAGCCTTTTTTGTAAATTTTTTGAATTTACAGTACTTAAAAAAACTATATTAGGATTAAAATTTCCAATTATAAACTTATTCAGCATTTTGATTACCTTTAAATCAATTTTCATGCCATAATGTTGATAAGCAATAGTAGAATCTGTAAAACGATCAATTAGTATTATTTTTTTTTTATAATTTTTTTTAATTATTTTCTCAAAATTTTCTGATCTTCCAGCATAAAATAGTAATAGATCGGTTTTATTATTTAAATTTAGTTTCTTATCCAATATCAATTTTCTTATTTTTTCTGAAAAAATTGAACCACCCGGCTCTCTTAATTTTATAAAACTTTTTCTTCGTTTTTTTAAATAATTTGCAGCAATATTAAAATTTGTAGTTTTTCCTGAGGCCTCGATGCCTTCAAATATAATAATTGGATATTTAGACATCACCCCATATCAAAAAATTGATAGATGTTATCAACCTTGATATTGCATTTTGTTGTTTGATATTTTCTGTAGAAAATAAGTCATGATTAGATATGACTTCATCTTTATATAATACTTTTATTTCTGCTAATTTTTCTCCCTTTTTAATAGGTGCTTGTATAGGACCGTCATAAACAATCTTCACTTTCATATATTTTTTTTTAGCTTTTGGAATGGTCTTATAAATTATGTCTTGAGTATTAACTTTTACTTTTTTCTTATTTCCCTGCCAAACATCTAGTTCATAAAGATATTCGTTATCATTACTTATTTTTATTGTATCGAAATTTGTAATTCCCCATGTTAACAATTTTTGCGATTGCTTTGATCTAGAATTTTTAGTTTCAAAACCACTTGCAACAGCAATTAATCTTCTTTCTTTTCTTAATATAGATGATGCAAGTGAATATTTTTCTGAACCAAGGTAGCCTGTTTTAATTCCATCTACACCCATATTTTTATATAATAATGGATTTCTATTTCCTTGTGTAATTGGATCACCACCTGTCCTACTCCAAGTAAATTCTTTAATTTTAAAATACTCATAATATTTAGGATGTTCTTTGATTAAATAATTAGACATAATTAAAATATCTCTAACGGTTGAATAATTGTTATCATCATTAATCCCTGACGAATTTGAAAAATTAGTATTTTCCATTCCGATTTCTTGAGCTTTCTCAGTCATTAGTAACGCAAACTCGTCCTCAGTTCCTGCAATACCCTCTGCTAACGCTACACAAGCATCATTACCTGAAGCAACAATTATACCTAATAATAAATCTTCTACCGAAACTTCATCTCCAACCATTATAAACATCGATGAATAACCAGATGAGGATAGTCTCCAGGCATTTTCTGAAACGATAAATTTTTCATCTAAAGTAATTTCTCCACTTTTCAATAAATCAAAAGCAATGATTGAGGTCATTATTTTTGTCATAGAGGCAGGAAAAATTCTCTCATCAGAATTTTTTTCATATAAAATTTCACCAGATAAATAGTCTTGTAAAATTGCGGTTCGTGCATTTATGTTAAATTTTGCATAAGAAATATTAGTTATAACTAAAAATGGTAGGAGAAAACTTAATAGTGCTTTTATTTTCATAATTTTATTAATTCAATATTTTCAAAATTTATATCAGCAATCTCATTATATACATTTTTAATTGATCCTAAATTATAAAAAGGACCCTTGTAAACCCTATATAAATTTTTAGACATTTTTTTGATATTTATGTCTTTTAAATTGTATTCATCCTCAAGTCTTTTTTTCAATGTAATTGCAGATTCTTCAAAAAATAAATCGGCAAATTTAATTATAAATTCAAATTTTGTATTTTTCACCTTTTCAACTTTTGAATTATTATCTTTTTCAATTGATATATTTTGGATTGAAATGCTGTCTACTGGAGCTTTATTAGCTACTTTTTTTTCCTCATCAAATGTTTTAGCTTTATTTGCAACAAAAGTATTACTAGAATTTATTGTTTCTACACGTACATAGGGTTGATCAGGATCAATATCAAGTTCAGTCGCAATCCTTTCAGAAATTACTGAATTATAAAAAATTGGAAATTTCGAATTTTTTCCTACTTTAGCAATCAAATACTTTTCATTTAACAAATTTGTTATTTTTATATCTGTATCTTTTTTAAGTTTATTATTGAAAATAATTAATGATCTTTGATCTATTTTTTTTGAAACTATTCGTTTTTTGAAAATATCATTATTATATATGAGAGCAAATCCATCATTTGAATAATTTTTGAAATCTTTATTTGTGATTACTTTTTTATTAGTAGTTTCACATGCTGTTAAAATTATTGCTAAAAAAATTATTATCTTAAGTTTCATTTTCAAAACTATTTCTTAATGTGCATACGGCTAAACTAAATCTTAATGACCTGTTCCACTTTAAGATTAGCTTATAATTATTAAAAATAATATATGCTGGTTTAAGTTTATTTGCATTTTCAACTATTTCAGCATCAGGAGTAACTATTGCTGCTGTCAAATTGTCATATTTGTCCAAAAAAGACGAATTTTTTATATAATTTTTTAAATATTTTACTTTTCTCTCATGTTTAATCTTTTTTGCCGATGTATTTAAATATTTATCAGGAATATTTTCATTTAGATTAATTGTATAAAAACACGGAGTATTATCATTCCATCCAAGATTACTTAAATAGTTAGCTGCAGATGCAAAAGAGTCTTCAATATTTTTTAGATCAATTGATCCATCTTTATTGTAGTCAATGGCATGATTTTTAATTGTGGATGGCATAAATTGAAAATTTCCAAATGCTCCTGCCCAAGATCCAAATAATGTGCTCGGATCTATAATTTTTGCATCTACTAATTTTAAAAGGGTGATTAATTCTTTAGTAAAAAATTCACTTCTTCTTTGATCGTAACTTAATGTTGCAAGTGAAGAAATAATATCCATTTTGCCTAAATAGTTTCCGAAATTAGTTTCAATTCCCATAAGCGCTAATAGCAAATTTTTATCTACTTTGTATTCAGAAGATACTTTATTTATAATATTATTTTCTTTATTTAATATAATTTTTCCTAATTTTACTTTTTTTGACGATGTTCTTTTTGAAATATATGTCTTTGTGTCTTCATAGAATTCTGGCTGGTATCTGTCATACTTTATTACATCGGGTAAAAACTTTGTTTTATCTATTAAATTATTAACTGTTGATTTACTAATACCTTCATTAATTGCTCTTTTTTTAAATTTATTTTTCCAATTGTTAAAATCGTCAGCGATTAGAGTTGCAGAATTTAATATAATTAATATTGATATGATAATTAATTTAATTTTTTTCATACAAATCTTTTAGGTATATCGATACAGCAATCCATATCAAAATAAAGCTGATTAATTTATGTATATCTAATTCCTCATTATATAAGAAATAACCCAACAAGAATTGTAAAGTTGGAGTTATATAAAAAACCATGCCCGTTGGACCTAAACCACATAATTCAACACCTCTAACATATAAATATAAAGGAATCACAGTCATAGGGCCTGCCAGCATGAAAATTAACATTAATTTAACATTCGATATATCAAAATCGTTTAAATTATTCTGTACAATTAAATAAAAAGCAAATATTACCGCTGGAAAAATAAATAAACTTTCAACTAATAAACCAATATCTGTGTCTACATCAATTTTTTTTCTTACTAAATTATAAAAACTCCAGCTTAAAGCTACTATTAATCCAACCCATGGTATTGATTGAAAACTAGATATTACTAAATACAAAATTGAAATGGTTACGATTAAAAGTGAAATTTTAGTTTTGAAACTTAATTCCTCTTTTAAAAAAAAATAACCTAAAAAAACACTTATTATAGGCATTATAAAATATCCAAAACTAGCATCTATAACTTGATCATTACCTATGGCATAAATCCAAACAGCCCAGTTCGTAAAAATTAATAATCCAGATAAAAACAGCATCATAATTTTTTTTTTATCTTTAAAAACTGAGCTAAATTTTTTCCACTTTGATAAAATGATTGTTGTTAAAATTAGCATAACAGTTGTCCATGCACTTCGATGTAGGACAACTTCTATGTGGCCAGCAAAAGCAATATATTTAAAATATATAACTCCAATAAAACCCCACCAGAAAGAACCAAATGCCGTTAAAATTATACCTTTATTAAATTGATTTTTGCTTAACATTATATTGATCAATTAAACTATTTTGTTTATGAAATATAGAATTTTAATTATTACAAATTAGGAGAGATGGCTGAGCGGTTGAAAGCACCGGTCTTGAAAACCGGCAAAGGGGCAACTCTTTCCTGGGTTCGAATCCCAGTCTCTCCGCCACTAATATTTATTTTTATATTCTATAAGTTTTTGTAAAATGATTTTATCTTCAAAATCTTTTGAATTTTTACCCAAACTTAAGTTGACTATAGTTTCGTCATCAAAATTAATTAGCTTATCTAAAGAAACTAATTCTTTATTATCAAGATTGTCAATAATTGAATTAACAAATTTAGAAACAAAGATATCCATTTCTTTGGTTCCACGATATTGAGCTCTGTATAAAATTTTATTAATTAAATTTTGTTTATTTGAAACCATTAATTAAATCTTTATATATATAAATTATGAATGATCACGAATATTTATTGTCAAATATTCAGAATATTAAAGGTATAGGGAAAAAAACAAGCCAATTATTTAAAAGAAAAAATATAAATACAATTTTTGATTTATTGTGGCATTTGCCCACAAGTAAAATTGAAAATTCAAAAGTAACAAATGTTGGTGATATACAAATAGGTAAGTTACAAACGATTAAATTAATACCCCTAAAATATAATTTTCCTAGAATAAGAAGATTGCCCAATAGAGTCGTGTGTCAAAGTAAAGATATAAAAATAGATTGTGTTTTTTTTAATTCATATGAAGGATATATAAAAAAAATCTTACCCTTAAATACTGAAATAATAATAAGTGGAAAAATTAATTTTTTTAGAAATAAGTATCAAATCACTAATCCTACTCAGGTTAAAGAAAGTAATGAAAATATCTTAGAGACTAAAAATAAATATAGTCTTACAGATGGTCTTACAATCAATAAATACAATAATATTATTAATGAAGTTTTAAAGGAATTACCAGATTTAGATGAATGGCTAAATGATGATATAAAAAAAAAATTTAATAATATTAAGTGGAAAGATGCAATCCTAAAAATTCACAGTCTTGATACTAAAGAAATTTTAAAATCTAAGTATTATAAACGGTTAGTTTTTGACGAATTATTTGCTCATTTTTTATTATCCTCAAAGATAAGAACTAAAATAAAAAAAATAAAGAAATCACAAAAAATTTTTGAAGATTGTAAGGAAAAATTAATAAAAGATTTAAATTTTAAATTAACAAATGATCAAGAAGCAGCAATAAAAATTATAAACGAAGATCTTAAATCAAAAAGTAGAATGTTTAGACTTTTACAAGGAGATGTTGGATCTGGTAAAACAATTGTATCAATGATAGCAGCAGTAAATTGTATAAATTCTGGATATCAAACAAGCTTTATGGTTCCTACTGAAATTCTAGCAAAGCAACATTTTTCTTTTGCTAAAAAATATCTACCCAAAAATGTAAAAGTTGAAATGTTAACAGGTAAGTCAAAATATGCTGATAGAAAGAAAATTTTAGAAAATCTTAAACTTGGTAAAATAGACTTTTTGATAGGAACACATGCGTTATTCCAAAAAAAAGTTGAATATAATAAACTGGGTTTAATAATTATTGATGAACAACATAAGTTTGGTGTTCGTCAGCGTAAAGAGTTATCAGAAAAAGGTGGAAATAACTGCGATGTTCTAGTCATGTCTGCAACTCCAATACCAAGAACAATGATGATGACGGTTTATGGTGATATGGATTTAACCTTAATTAAAGAAAAACCAAAAAATAGAAAAAAAATAGTCACATACAGCAAGTTAGAAGATAAAATATCTGAAATAATTAGATTTGTTAAAAAAGAAATTTCTAATAAAAATCAAATTTTCTGGGTCTGTCCTTTGATTGAAGAGTCGAAAAAAGTTGAACAACAATCTGTTGTAAATAAATTTAAGTATTTAGAAAAATATTTTAAGAATAGAATTGGATTAATTCATGGTTCACTTGATAAGGATGAAAGGAACAAAATTTTAAATAATTTCTTAGATAGAAAGTTGGATATATTGGTTTCTACCACTGTTATTGAGGTTGGAATAGATTTTCCTAATGCTAACGTAATTGTTATTGAAAATGCTGATAAGTATGGTTTATCCCAATTACATCAGTTACGAGGTCGTGTCGGACGTGGTAGTAAACAATCTTATTGTATATTGATGTTTAAATCCTCACTAAGTGAAAATGCAAAAAAAAGAATTAACATTCTCAAAAGTTCAGATGACGGTTTTGTAATTTCTGAGGAAGATATGAAATTACGTGGATATGGGGATTTGTTAGGATTTAAGCAAAGTGGAATTAAAAATTTTAGATTAGCTGATCCCATATTAAATGAAGATTTATTCTTACTTGCTGAGGCAGAAGTAAAAAAATTAGAGATGAAAGGTGATAATTTCAGTAAATATAATAAATTATTAAAATTATACGATCGAGCCTCAATAATTAACGAAATTTCTTAAATTTTTTTTGGATCTGAAGTACCGGCTGAAACAATAAATTTAGAAGCTTCTTCAAAAGTCATATCTAAATAAATAACTTCATCTTTAGGAAACATTAATAAAAATCCACTTGTAGGATTTGGTGTTGTTGGAACAAATACATTAATAAGATTAGTATTTGTTTTTTTTGATATTTCACCATCGTTTTCTCTGGTCGCAAACCCTACTGCCCAACTACCTTTTCTCGGATATTCAACTAAGACTACACTTTTCTTTGATCCTTTTTTTGGTGCTAATGTTTCAGTCATTTGGCCAATTGCTGAATAAATTGTTCTAAGAATTGGTATTCTTTTTAATATATCATTAAATATTTTAAGTATTTTTTTTCCAATAAATGAAAGAGATAAACTTCCAATTATTGTAATAAAAATTATAGCTAATAATATTTCCAAACCCGGTATTGCAAAAGGCAAATAGCTATTTGGATTTAATTCGTTTGGTATTAATTTTGACGATATAGATATAAAAAATCTAGTTAAATATAATGTGATACCTATTGGAACAAGAACAACTATTCCTGCTATAAAATAGTTTCTAAGTCTTCCAAGAATTGAAATGCCTCTTCTCTTTAATTTTGCCATAAATTAACTGTAACTTGCATATAAAACAAATACGACTGCCAGTACAAATAGTACTATTAAAATTTTGTTATTAAGTATCATATAAATTATTATAAAAAAGGTGTAATATATTAAGTATAAAAAGTGAATAGAAGAAATTTCATACATTTATTTGGTTGTAGTTGCTTATCTTTTGGCCTATCTGCATGTAGTAGTGCACCGATAACAGATCGAAAACAACTAAAATTAATTCCCGAATCTAACCTTAATGCGAAAGCTGCTCAATTATATGAAAAGGTAAAAGAGAAAGAAACTTTAAGTGATGATACCAAAACATTAAATCAAATAAAAGAAATTGGATCCAAAATTGAATATTCAATATCAGAATACTTTGACCGCAATAATATACCTGACCCAACCGTAAATTTTGATTGGGAATATATACTTATTGATAAAAAGAAAGTTAAAAATGCCTGGTGTATGCCTGGAGGTAAAATTGCCGTTTATACTGGTCTATTAGATATAACTAAAAATGAAGATGGTTTAGCGGCTGTAATGGGTCATGAAATAGCACATGCTGTTGCAAAACATTCAGTAGAAAGAGCAAGTAGAGGTGTTTTGTTAAATACTGGTACAGCTATTTTAGATATAGCAACTAAAGGAGCTGTTTCAAATATTAATAGAACAACTGGAATGAATGCGGTTGGACTGTTATCACAAATAGGAATTATGAATCCCTTCAATAGAAAGCAAGAGAGTGAAGCTGATTATCTAGGATTAATTTTTGCATCTTTATCTGGTTATGACATTAGAGAAACAATCAAAGTTTGGGAAAGAATGAAAGAAGCTAAAAAAGGGAAAGAACCACCAGAATTTATGTCTACTCACCCATCTTCTACAAATAGAATTAATAATATTACAAATTGGATAAACGAAATTATTATTAAATATCCACCTATTGCATAAGTGGTGAGCCGTGATGGACTCGAACCATCGACCCATTCCTTAAAAGGGAATTGCTCTACCAACTGAGCTAACGGCCCAAAAAGCGTTTTTTATATTGATTTTTTTTTATTAATCAATGTTAAAAATTTACAATTTTTTGATGTACTTATCGTGAAATTCATCAAAAGTACCTAGTTTTATATTGTCTCTAATATTTTTCATTAAATCTTGATAAAAGTTGATGTTATTTAGGGTTAGAATCATTGAGGCCAACATTTCATTAGTGTTAAATAAATGATTTAAATAATTCTTAGAATATTTATTTAAATTGAACTTTGTGACATTTTTGTCCAAAGGAGTATTATCATTTTTATATTTTGAATTTCTAATTTGAATTTGTCCATCCCATGTGAAAGCTAAACCAGTTCTCCCTGATCTTGTTGGCATTACACAGTCAAACATATCAACACCCCTCTTAACTGCTCCGAGTATATCAGATGGAGTACCAACACCCATTAAATATCTTGGTTTATCTTTAGGCATATGATCTTTTATTCCATCAAGAACATCAAACATTTCATCTTGTGTTTCCCCTACTGCCAATCCTCCTAGAGCATATCCATTAAATCCAATATCGATAAGATTGTTTAAAGATTTGATTCTTAAATCATTAAATAATCCACCTTGTACAATTCCAAATAAACCTTTGTGGTCATTTATTCCAAATGCATCTTTTGATCTTTTTGCCCACTCTGATGATAATTCCATTGATTTTTTAATTTTATCATAATCTTTTGTATTTTTAGGGCATTCATCCATAACCATTACTATGTCTGAGTTCAAACCTTTTTGAATTCTTATGCTTTCTTCAGGGCTTAAAATAAAAGTTTTACCATCTATATGTGATTGAAAAATTGCACCTTTATCTCTATCGATTTTATTTAATTTTGACAGAGACATAACTTGAAAACCACCTGAGTCCGTTAAAATTGGTAAATCACAATTCATGAATTCATGAAGTCCTCCAACGCTTTCAATTCTTTCAACACCAGGCCTTATCATTAAATGATATGTATTTGATAAAATGATCTCACTACCTGTTTTTTTTATATCTTCTAAAAATACACCTTTAACAGTTGCTTGAGTACCAACTGGCATAAATGCAGGAGTGTTTATATTGCCTCTATGGGTCTCTATAATTCCTACTCTTGCATAATTTTGAGTATGATGAACATTAAAATTGAAATCTTTTAATGACATTCATTATTTAATTATTGAGATTTAAAACTAATAATTTTATCTGGATTTGAAACTGCTCCGTTATCGCCATCACCTTTTGTAATCATATCAACAAATTCCATTCCTTCTATTACTTTTCCAAAAACAGTATATTGTCTATCTAGGAAAGGTGCTGGTTTAAAACATATAAAAAATTGACTATTAGCACTATTAGGATCTGACGATCTAGCCATAGAAACGGTTCCTCTATCATGAGGAAGGTCATTAAATTCTTGATTTAAATCTGGTAAATCAGATCCACCAATACCCGCTCTTCTTAAATCGAAATCTTTTGAAGATGAATTTCCAAATTTTACATCACCTGTTTGTGCCATAAATCCATCAATCACTCTATGAAAAACAACATTATCATATTGTCCTGAGTCTGCTAACTCTTGTATTCTTTTAACATGATTTGGTGCAACATCAGGATACATTTCAATTTTTACATCACCATCTTTTAATTTTAAAATCATTATATTCTCCTTTGCTATTAAATTTGTTGATAAAAAAATAAAAAAAATAATTAAAATATTTAAAAATTTATTCATAAACCTCTTTCAATGATTTAATTGTACTTTTGGTCGTAAATTTTTTCAAATCACCATTATGTTGAGCGATTTCTTTAACAAACCTAGATGATATTATTTGATTTTCAACATCTGACATTAAAAAAATTGTCTCAACTTGATTATTAAGTTTTCTATTCATTCCAGCTAATTGAAATTCATACTCAAAATCAGAAACTGCTCTTAGGCCTCTTAAGATTATATTTGATTTATATTTTTTACAAAGGTCTGTTGTCAAAGTATTAAATTTTATAATATCAACCTTATTCTTTTTAAATTTTAGATCTTTATAAAGAGCTCTCTTTACAATTTCTATTCTTTCATCTAATGAAAATAGGAAGTTTTTCTGATTTCCATCTGAAATACCTACAATTACTTTATCTACTATCTTAAGCGATTTTTTAATGACATCTATATGGCCAAAAGTAATTGGATCAAAAGTACCTGGATAGATAGCTATATTTTTCATTAGATGAGATTATCATCTAATTTAATAGCAGAAACTACTTTTTCATCACCAGTCAGTTTAATTATTCTAACACCTTGCGTATTACGACCAGCTATTCTTATTTCTTTAACAGCTGTTCTAATTACTCTACCTTTATTTGTTGAAATTAATATTTGATCTCCTTCAAAAACAGGAAAGGATGAAGAAACATTCCCGTTTCTTTGTGAATTGACAATACCAATAATTCCCTTTCCTCCTCTATTTGTAACTCTATAATCATAATGAGACGTTCTCTTACCGTAACCATTTTCTGTGATTGATAAGATGAATTTTTCTTTAGCTTTAATTTCTGATTTTTGGTCTTTATTTTTTGCTTTCTTATTTGAATCATGATCAATAATAGACAGAGATACAATAGTATCATTTTCTGCTAAATTGATACCTCTTATACCTTTAGATGATCTACCTTTGAAAACTCTAAGTTTTTTAGACTCAAACCTTATACATTTTCCTAATTTAGTACTTAAAATTATATCCTGATCATCTCTACAAATTTTAACACCAATAATTTTATCATTACCGTCAAGTTTCATTGCAATTTTACCCGAAGCATTAATTGAGGTAAAATCTTCAAGATTATTCTTTCTAATTTTACCTTCACTTGTTGCAAAAATGATATGCATATCTTTTGTATCAACATCGCTATCTGGAAATGGCATAATTGAACTAATTGATTGATGATTTTTTAGAGGAAGAATATTAAATAAAGATTTACCTTTAGATGCAGCTGATCCTTCTGGAATTTTCCAAGCTTTAACTTTGTATGCCAATCCCTCAGTAGAAAAAAATAGAACAGATGTATGAGTATTTACTGATAATGTTTGTACTACAGAATCTTCGTCTCTTGTCTTAATCCCTGTTTTACCCTTTCCACCTCTTTTCTGTTGTTTAACATTACTTAAGGCACCTCTTTTAATGTATCCTTGTAAAGTAATTGTAATTATTACAGACTCTTTTTGAATAGTTTCTTCAATATTATAGTTTAAAACAGCATCTATAATTTGCGTTCTTCTCGGAGAAGAGAATTTCTCTTTTATTTGAGATAACTCATTACTTATTACTTTTAATAGTTCACTTTTAGAATTTATTATTTTTTTATACTTTGTAATCAATTCAGATAATTTTTTTATTTCTTCTTCAATTTCATTAATTCCAAGGGCAGTTAATTTTTGTAATCTAAGTTCTAGTATTGATGTGACTTGAGTTTCAGATAAATTATATGATCCTTTATAATTTTTACTATCAACTAATTTAATTAATTTTGCAGATTTTGTTATTTTCCATTTAGTTTTTATAAGAGTATTTTTTGCTTCTTCTGGATTTTTTGAAGATCTAATAATTTTTATTACTTTATCAATATTTTCTACACTAACAGATAAACCAAGTAAGACATGAACACGATCTTCGGCTTTTTTTAAATCATATTTAGTTTTTTTAATGACTACATCTTCTCTAAATTTTAAAAAGTTCTCTAAAAAATCTTTTAATGAACATGTTTTAGGTTTGTTATCAACAATTGCTAATGAATTAAAACCGAATGAAGTTTCAATGGATGTATATTTATAAAGTTGTCTTTTTATTGTCTCAGGCTCAACGCTTCTTCTTAGATCGATAGCAACTCTTATACCTTCTCTATTAGACTCATCTCTGATGTCACTTATACCCTCAATT
>CACLSX010000021.1 GCA_902609705.1 uncultured Pelagibacteraceae bacterium | reverse complement strand
TAATTGTCTTTTTAGAGCTTGTTGATTAAGTATAAATTTTTTGTATTGGGGAGTAAGCCAATTTTTTATTTGTCTTTCGGTCGCAATCGAGCCCGGAGTTACAACATTTGATCTAATATTGTATTTTCCAAATTCTTGAGCGAATGATCTGCTAAGTCCAATCACAGCAGATTTTGCTGTTTCATAAACCACTTTATCTCCTTCTCCCAAAATCCAAGATACTGAACTTAAATTAACTATTGAGCCACTTTTATTTTTTATCATTCCTTTTATTACAGATTTAATCGCAAAAAAATAATGTCTAAGATTTACATTTATCCGATTTTCCCAGTATTTTTTATCAACTTTAAATGTAGAATGCCTGTCATCATTTGCAGCATTATTTATTAAGACTTCTATTATTCCGTATTTTGATATAATTTTTTTTATTACACTCTGTAGTTTGTTTATATTGATAAGGTTGCACTTATAAAATTTTGGTAATCTTAATTTTTTTTTATTAATTTTTTGAATTAATTTTTTTGACTCTTTCACATTATAATCAATAAAAAATACCTCAGCCTCTTGTTCACAAAAATATTCTACAATAGTTGCACCAATTCCTGAGCCTCCACCTGTGACCAATATTTTTTTATCTTTTAAATCAAAATATTTTACGTTCATTACTTTCTTCCAAGGCTAGCGGCACCTCTTACACCACTTGAGTCTCCAAATCTATTTTTTAGTATTTGTGTATTAACTGTATCACTAAAAACATATTTTTTTAGTTTAGAATTTATATTTCCATAAATTTGCTTCATATTTGAAACTCCCCCTCCTAATATAATTGCTCCTGGATCTATTATATTTATAACTTGAGCCAATCCTCTAGCTAGATAATCTAAATATTCATTTATAAATTCTAAAGCTTGATCATCTCCATTGTTCGCGTTTTCTTGAATAGTTTTAGCATCTAAACTCTTTTTATGTAAATCATAATAATGTTTTGAAAGCCCTGGCCCAGATAGATATGTTTCAATGCATCCCTTTTTACCACAATAACAATCATGTCTATTCCATTTGTCATTTGTACCATAAGTCATTTGATTATGTCCCCACTCTCCAGTAATATTGTTGAAGCCATTTATAATTTTATTATTTATTACTAGTCCGCCACCCACTCCTGTTCCAATTATAACACCAAAAACAATTTCGTGTTCTATTCCTGCTCCATCATAAGACTCTGACAAAGCAAAACAATTAGCATCATTTTCAAAAAAAATGCTTCTATTTAATCTTAACTCAATATCTTTTTTAAGTGGTCTATCATTTATCCAAGTTGAATTTCCACCCTTTATACAATTTGTTTCTTTTGATAAAGCCCCTGGAGTTCCAATTCCTACACTGCATTCAACTTTATATTTTTTTTCAAAGAAATTTACTAACTCACAAACTGTTTCTAATGTACCGTAGTAATTTTTTGGAGTTTCTTTTCGTAATCTTTCAATTTCTTTACCTTTTTGATCTAATATAATGCATTCAGTTTTAGTTCCTCCTAAATCAACTCCTATATGCATAACTAATAAGTTGCCCTCCCTCCACTCAAGTCAAAAACAGCTGCTGTAGCAAAAGAATTTTCTTCACTTGCTAAATAAGTAACTAATGAAGCCAATTCATTAACTTTCGCAAATTTATTTCTTGGAATCTTACTAAGCATATAATTTATATGTTCTTCAGTCATTTGATCAAATATTCTTGTTTTTGCCGCTGCTGGTGTTACGCAATTCACTGCTATGTTTTTTAATGCTAATTCTTTTCCTAGAGATTTTGTTAAACCAATGATTCCAGCTTTTGATGCGCTATAAGCTCCAGCATTAGGGTTGCCTTCTTTTCCAGCTATAGATGCAATATTAACTATTCTTCCATAATTATTTTTTTCTAAGTAAGGAACAACTGCTTTACAACAGTAAAATACTGTATTTAAATTAACTTGAATTACTTTTTCCCACTCTTCAATAGGATATTCTGCAACTGTTTTATTAATTCCAGTTATCCCAGCATTGTTAACAAAGATATCTATTTTATTATGTTCAGTCTCAATATCCTTTAAACTTTTAGAAATCTTTTCAAAGTTACATACATTTACAATTTTATAACTAATGTTATCTGAATTTATTTTTTCAATGGCTTTCTTTGCTTCCTGCTCATCAATATCCCATATAACAACTTTTGCTCCTGATTGAATGAATCTTTCCGCTATTGCAAATCCAAAACCTTGGGCACCACCTGTTATAATTGCAACTCTATTATTTAGATCAAACTTTATCATTTCTACTCTATCTCTTTATTAATAGAAAAATTAGAGCAATTAAAGATAAATTAGAATTTAAATTTATTGAGTATTCAATAATTTTCTACTTCTGACATACTTGGCATTGAGTTAGAAGCCCCTTCTTTAGTTGTAGAAATACCTGCAACTTTATTCGAAAATTCTAATGCATCAACAATTTTTAATGATTTAGCTAATGCTACACTAAAAGCTCCATTAAATGCATCTCCTGCTCCAGTAGTATCTTTTACATCGTCTTTTAATTTATGAGCATCTACAAAATGGCTTTCGGTTCCATTTGAAAAATAAACTCCTTTAGAACCTAGAGTTATTAGAATATTTTTGACTCCTTTTTTTAAAAATTCTTTAGCTGCATTTTCTATTTCAGATTTTGTTTCTATTTTCTTTTCTAAATAAAAACTAGCCTCAGTTTCATTTGGTGTAAAATAGTCTATGTTTTTAAAGTCATTCTTAGATATTTTTAAAGCCGGAGCTGGATTTAAAATAGTAATTGATCCAGTATCTTTGGCTTTTTGCAAAGCATAACTAGTAACATCATATGGTGTTTCTAATTGTGTTAAGAATATATCTGAGTTTTCAATTGCTTTTAAATTATTATCTATATCAGAATTATTTAAAGTGCCAGCAGCGCCTGGTACGATGTTTATTGCATTATCACCTGTATTAGCATTAATCATAATACCAGCAACACCAGTTGATTGATTTTTGTCTATAATAATATTATCGGTATTTACTCCAGAGGATTTATATAAATTTAGTGCCATTTCAGCATTATTATCATCACCTATTTTTGTTATAAAACTTATGTTTCCACCAAGTCTTGCTGCAGCAATGGCTTGGTTAGATCCTTTTCCACCAGGTCCTATTAAGTGTTTTGTTCCTAAAATAGTTTGCCCCACTTCAGGAATTTTTTCACCAATAAAACATAAGTCTGCAACAAAAACTCCAAATACACATATAGATTTCATTTAATTAAGACCAGACTTTACCGTCAGGAAGAATAACTCCTTTAGTAATAATAAAACATCCAAAAGGTCGAGCATCTGTAGTGGTTACAATACAATATGCTTTTTTTGCTTCTTCATAAAAATTTTGTCTTGAAATTGATCCAACTTTCCATTGAGGACCAGAATTATTTTTTACTGCTTCAATAAATTCTTTATGAGTTTCAGTTAGTTCTTCTGGTTTATCATCTACTTCCATTCTAAGTGCAGGTGAGCCCCCTTGTGATACGGTAAAACTATCTAATGGAAAAACAGATAAAATTGCATTTGCTGCACTTTTAATATCTACCCCATCTAATCGTATTACATTCTTGTTCATAGAGTTTGCAGGAAAATTAGCATCAGCAAGAATAATTTTCTCGCCATGACCCATGGATCTTAAATTAAAAAGTAATTCAGGGCTTAAAACTGGATTAATATTTATTAACATTTTATAAGTATATTATATTCTTTTTAAGATTTCTAACATTACTTGAATTAATTAATTTACATAATTTTTTTTTATCAAAAATTCTGAAAATATTTTCTTTGTACTTATTTATTCATTGAATTTAAAATGTTATGTTATAACATAACAAATAATATATAAAAATTAGGAGAAAATATGAAAATTGCTTATGTATTTAAAACAAGTATGGCTAGTACTTTCCAACTTGCTACAATGATATTACCACAACTGGAAAAAAACTCTCACGTAGTTGATGTTGCTGGAATGTTTTTTTTTGATGATAACCTTTTTTGTTTAAAAAAAGGAGATCCCATCGGTGAAAGATTAGCAAAAATTGCTAATGAGAAGAAAATGCTGTTGATGGTATGTGATGCCTGCGCTGTTAGACGAGGTTTTGCTGATGGAACTTTAGAACAATGCGGAAGTGGAGACGTTAAAGCAAAAGGTTTAGTTGATGGTGTGGTGGCCGGATGTTTTCCACAATTATATACTGCACTTGGATCAAATCCACCTGATCAAGTAATCACTCTTTAAAATAAATAAAAAAAAAGGGTGGAATAAAAATTCCACCCTTTTTAAATGTTATAGACTAATGATTATTTAAAATCGTTAGCGTTTTCTTTTGTTACTAATTGTGTTCCAGTATCAATGTTTGGATCAATACTTCCACCATTAGCTAGCTCAAGTGCATATTTAACACCGTAAGCACCCATGTTATATGAGAACTGAGCAATAGTTGCGGTCATTTCACCTTTTAAGATACTTGTAGCAGCATCTGGAGTTGCATCAAAACCAACAACAACAACATCATTCATATCTGCATCTTTAAGAGCTTGCATAGCACCTAAGCCCATATTGTCATTTGAAGCAAATATTGCTTTTATGTTAGGATTTTTCAAAATAATAGACTCAGTAACTGATCTACCTTTTGCAGTATCCCACTCAGCTGTTTGTGTAGCAACTATATTTAAACCGCAATTTTTAAATCCTTTAATTGCACCGTCTCTTCTTAGTAAAGCTGTTGATTGAGACTCTATTCCAGTCAAAATTGCAACATCTGAACCTTTTGGAGTTTTGTCACAAATGAATTTAGCAGCTAATTCTGCTCCATTCATATTGTTAGTTCCAATAAAAGTAACACCTTCGTTGATCCCTTTTGTATCTACGAATACAACTGGAACACCACTTTTGATAGCATCATCTACAATTGGAGCAAATGCATTTGGATCTCCTGGTGCTAGAGCTAAAGCATCAACACCTTTAGCAAGTTGGTCTTCCACTTGGTTAATTTGTGCTTGAACATCACCCTCTTGAGGTGGCGCAACCAAGATTAACTTAACTCCTAATTTTTTAGCTTCTTCTTCAGCACCTTTAGTAACAGAAGCCCAGAAAGGATTTCCAGACCCAGGACCTTTAATACTGAACAAGATTTTTTTACCATGACCATCAGCAAAAGAAGCTGAAATCATGCTTATCGATAAAAAAATTGCTGATACTAAAACAACAATTTTTCTTGATAGTTCTCTCATAAATTTCCCCTTTAATAATTATTAAAGCTTAATTTAATAAAATTTTTAAAAAAAATTCAACTGTTTACAGGGTCTCTTATGATAACATCTATTCAACTTTGACGTGTTTATTTTCTCGTGCCGAAATCTCTTCTTAAAACATCCACGTAAACTGCTAATACAATGATCGAGCCAATCAATACTTGTTGCCAAAAAGAACTTACATCCATCAAATTAAGTCCATTTCTTAAAATTCCCATTATCATTACTCCGGCAAAAACTCCAAGAACGGTTCCTCTGCCACCAAAGAAACTAGCTCCACCAATTATACATGCTGCGATAGCATCCAATTCAGATTGCAGTCCTGCATTAGGATAACCAGAGTCTGTTCTTCCTGCTAAAATTAATGCTCCAATACCTGATAAAAATCCACAAAGTGAATAAACAATTATCAAAATTTTATTAACATTAATTCCTGAAGCTCTTGCTGCGCTTGGGTTGCCACCAATTGCATAAATCCACTTTCCTGTTCGACTATGATTTAGGAAAACCCAAAAAACAAAATATACAACAGCGATTAAAACTAAGCTTACGGGGAGATATTGAGATTTCTCTAATCCTAACCAAGTAAGATCTATTCTACCATGACCTAAGTACCTAACTTCATCGGTAAATCCACTTATGGGTGTTCCGCCTGATATTAAGTTTCCTGTTCCTCTAAAAATATAAAGAGTTCCTAAAGTCATTATAAAAGGATGAGGCATTCTTAAAAGTGTAATCCCCAAACCATTTATCAACCCACATAAAAATCCAGCAAATAAAGGTACTAAAACAACTATAAACCAAGGTGCTCCAGCTTTAGCTACTATTGCTAAAATCATCAATGAAAGCATCATTATTGAGCCAACTGATAGATCTATACCCGCAGTCACAATCACCATAAAAACACCTAAAGCTAACATTGATTGCCAAGATATTTGTTTGAAAACGTTTGTTACATTTCTCCAAGACAAGAAGACATCTGGTTGCAAAATATGCATTACCAAGATCATGATAACTAATAATAGTAAAATCCCATATTTTTCAAAATATGGAATAAGTTTTACATATAAGCTGTCTTGTTTTTTTTCTTTATCGTCCATATTTATTTTTTTCCCATAATCCAACCAATGACTTCATCTCTTGAAGTTTTATCTAATTGAGACTCAGCAAAGTTTGTTCCTTGAAAAAGCGCCATTACTCTATCGCAAACAGTAAAAATATCATCCATTCTATGGCTTATTACTATAACACCTACACCAGTACTTTTTAATTTATTAATTAAGTCCAATACTTTTCCAACTTCTTTTATTGCTAAAGCAGCAGTTGGTTCATCCATTATAACAACTTTGGCATTAAACGCTGTTGACCTAGCTATTGCAACCGCTTGCCTTTGACCTCCAGATAATTCCTCTACTTTCTGGTCGGCACTTTTAACATTTATTTTTAGTTTCTCTAAGTGTGCGCTCGTCATTTCTTGAATTTTTTTAAAATCTAGAAATTTTAAGAAGCCAATATTTTTTGTAGGCTCTCTTCCTAAAAATATATTTTCTCCAATGGGTAAATTACCTGCCAATGCAAGATCTTGATAAACCATTTCTAAACCTAAATTTTGAGAGTCTTTTGGACTATCTAATACGTGTTCTTTGCCCTCAAAAAATAAAGCACCAGCACTTGGTTTGTACAAACCGGATAAAACTTTCATTAGTGTAGATTTACCTGCACCATTATCTCCCACAACACCTAAACATTCACCTTCGTGCACTTTTAAATTTACATTTTCTAAAGCAGTTATTGTTCCAAAATACTTTGTGATACCTTTGGCTTCTAAGAGCAATTTATTTGTTGAATTCATTTAATTTAAATTAAAAAAAAAATTAATTAATTGCAACAGGTTTTGACCTTAAAAGATGAACAGTTTTTCTTAGAGCTTTTTTACAAAATCTTGGATTAAGATTTTTTGAAATTAATTTCATATCTTCAAAAACAATATTGCCCATTTCCTTAAATGCCTCATCTAAAGCACCCGCTCTGTGTGCAGAAAATAAAACATTTTTTAATTTTCTTATTGGGTCATTTTTTTTAACTGGTTCTTCCGGAAAAACATCAAGCGCTGCATAAATATCACCTTTTTTTAGCCTATTTTTTAAATCTTTAAAATTAACGACTGCAGCTCTACTCATTAGTATAAAAAGTGAGTTTGATTTCATAAGATTGAGCAATTTTTTATTAATGAGTCCTTTGTTTTTTGTAGTAATTGCAGCAAGTACATAAATAACTTCACATTCTTTAAACATTTTTTTTAAAGTAATTGGTTTAAATCCTTGATTAATAATTTTTTTGTTTGGTATCCAAGGATCATAGATATTTATTTTACTCGAAAATGGTTTCAATAATGGAACCAAAGCTTTACCTAGGTCTCCAAATCCAAATAATCCAATTTTTTTGTCTGATAACAATGAAGCCTTAAGATTTCCATCTAATCCATACTTTTCCTTTTTGTTAATGAAATCCTGATTTGCTCCATGAATATTTCTAAGAAGAGAGAGTGTAAATCCAAGCGCAATTTCTGCGACTGGTTTCGAGAAAACGGGTGAAGTTGCAATAACATGAATTCCTTTATCAAAACAATAATTATAATCCATATTATCTAGAAAGTTACTTTCAACGTTTATTACTGCTTTCAACTTTTTTGCTTTCATTAACAAAAATTTAGGAAGATCAGGCTGTCCAATTATAAATTTCGCTTTATGAATATTATTAATATAAAATTTTTGTTTATTTGTTTTTGGTGCGAAAATAAGCTTAAATTTATTTTTTAACTCATTTAATTTTGGTTTTGAAAAAATAAGCTCCATAGTTCTTGGATACGGATCAACAATTGCAATATCTTTCATGATCTATAAGAGAAGTTTTTTTACTTCTTCTTCCGTAAATCTTTTTGGCTTTTCACAATTAGTTTTTATTTTTTGAGGTACTCCAGTTGTTGCAGCTTTCATAGTAGACTCAATTATATCTAAAACATGAAGAGATAGCTCTCCAGAACATCGATGTTTTTTCTTTTTTTCGATTGAATATAACATCTCAGACATTCCAACACTTCTATAGTTTGCATTTGTTGGTGACTCATTAGATCTACCGCTGGCAGATGTAATATTTATTTTTCCTAAATGCATTTTATCAGTTTTATGTTCACCCCAACGACCACCCTCTGTAACAGAAATATAAACAGATCCACCAAACATATTCGGATCAGGAACGATAATTGATCCTTTAGTTCCATAAAGTTCCATATGATTTCTTTGATGATTAATAACATCAAAGGATAGAGTAACTTGAATAATTGCTTCATTATGAAATTGAATTGTTGCTAAATAAGTAGTTGGTGTTTCAACCTTAAATGTTTTTCCTTTATTTGGACCTGCTCTATAATTTCTTCTTTTAAAAGCCGTTAATGTTCTTCCTTGTACCTGTTTAGCTGGCCCTAAAAGATTAACAAGCGTTGTAAAAAAATAAGGACCCATATCTATTACTGGACCTCCCTCTTTTTTATACCAAGACTCTGGTTTTGGATGAAAGTTTTCAACACCAGGAAATGCAAAGATTGCATTTCCAAGTTTGATTTGTCCAATCAAATCAGAGTCAATTAATTCCTTTGCTTTTTGTCCACCTCCTCCAAGAAAAGTATCCGGCGCGTTACCAATGTATAATTTTTTTTGTTTTGCCAAAGCCACTAGCTCTTTTCCTTTTTGAAAGTATGTTGCTAATGGTTTTTCTGAATAAACATGCTTACCTGCATTTAATACTTTTTTTGATACAGAATAATGTGATTGAGGAATTGTTAAATTTAAAATTACCTCAATATCTTTATCTTTTAGTATTTCATTAACAGTCATTGATTTGATGTTGTATAATTTCGCACATTTTTCAGCTGCTTTTTGATTAATATCTGCACAAGCAACGATTTTGAAATTATTAAAATATTGGTGTCCCCTAAAATATGTTTCTGCGATATGGCCACATCCTATGAGACCAACCTTAAAAACTTTATTCATGAATTTTAGACACCTTGTCTTTGCTTTGATTTTCCTTCTTTATGAAGTTTTAATGCCTCTTCATTTTCTTTTGTTGATGGCATTTCTAAAGTAGGACTTTCCCAGTAAGCAGAACCTTCTAGCCACTCATAAGAATGAGTTTTTATTGAAATTAAATAAGTCACATCAGATTTTTTAGCTCTTTTAAATGCTTCTTCTAATTCAGAAATAGATGATACCTCCTCAGATTTTGCACCCATACTCTCTGCATGTTTAGCAAAATTAACAGGTACAAGATTTGGAGCTTTTGAACTATTAAATAGACAATTAAATTCTTTCCCACCTTTAAATAATTGTAGCCTATTAATAACGGCATGACCTCCATTATCACATAAAACTATTATTAATTTATTATTTGTTATAACTGATGAATAAATATCTGAATTAAAAAGCAAATAAGATCCATCTCCTACAAAAGCTATTACTTCTTTATCTGGGTTGGCCATTTTTACTCCTAATGCACCAGAAATTTCATAACTCATACAGCTAAAACCCCATTCGGTTTCATGTGTATTTAATTCTTTTGGCCTCCAAATTTGTACAACTTCTCCAACCAATCCACCTGCTGCAGTAACAGCAATGTCTGTTGGATCTGAATTACGATATATTGCTCCTACAGCGTGTGCATAACTAGGTAGTTCTTGATTAGTTGGACCACTTTCTTTATCTACATAATCATTCCAATTTTTTAATTCATCTCTTGATTTTTTATGCCATTCATCAGGTGCTTTCCAATCTCCCAAAGCATTTGATAGCTCTTGTAAGCTTACTTTTGCATCACCTATTACTGATTGCGCCAAATGTTTGCTAGCATCAAATCTAGAGACATTAACACTAACAAGTGAAAAGTCTGGGTTCTCAAAATTTGCCCACGAACCAGTTGTGAAATCAGCTAACTTTGTTCCAACAGCAATAGCTAGATCAGTTTGTTTTGCTAAATTATTTGCTGCTTTGCCTCCAAGACCACCTATGGGACCCAAAAAATGAGAGTGGTCTCTTTTCATTGTAGAGTAGCCCATAACTGTTTGTGTAACTGGTATATTGTGTTTAATTGCAAAATTACTTAGATCTTCCATTGCATCAGAGTAGAAAACCCCTCCACCTGAAATCAATAAAGGATTTTTAGATTTTTTAATTTGCTCAGCTGCTTGTTTTATTTGAAAATCATCAGGTCTTGGTCGTCTAATATTATGAACTCTCTCTTTAAAAAATTCCTCAGGATATTCATATGTTTCACCTTGGACATCTTGTGATAATGATAAGCAAGCTGGTCCGCAATCTGCTGGATCTAACATTGTTTGGATTGCTTGAGGTAATGTTTGTAAGATTTGTTCTGGTCTTGTAATTCTATCAAAATATTTTGTTACTGGTTTGAAAGCATCATTCTGAGTAATGCCAGGATTATTAAAATGCTCAACTTGTTGTAGAACCGGGTCAGGCATTCTGTTTGCATATGTATCTCCAGGTAAAAATAAAATTGGAAGTCTATTGCTCATAGCAACAGCCGAGGCTGTAACCATATTTGTAGATCCTGGTCCAACTGAACTAGTTGCAACAAAAAATTGTTTTCTTCTTTTAGCTCTAGCATATGCTATTCCAGTCAGAGCCATATTTTGCTCATGATGCCCTCTATAAGTTGGTAATTTATCTTGATTTTCTTGTAGAGCTTGTCCTAAACAAGCAACATTGCCATGTCCAAAAATACCAAAAGCTCCAGCAAATAACTGCTCTTTTTTACCATCTATTAAAATTTTTTGAGCAATAAGATGTTTTATTATTGCATGTGCACAAGTGAGCTTTATTTTTTTCATTATTCTATATATAAATCTTTAACTTTTAACAATTAAACACAATTTAAAAAATATGTATAGCAATTTTGGTCAATTCATTGATGGTCAGTGGCAACAAGCAGAAAAAAAAGAAACTTATAAAGTTATCAATCCAGCAACAGAAGAAGTTTTAGGAGAAGCATCAAAAGCGTCCTCTGTTGACGTTCAAAAAGCATTAAAATCAGCAGAGAAAGGACTCGAAACTTGGAAAAATACCACTCCATGGCAGAGGTCTTATGTAATAAGAAAAATTGCAGATTTGATGCGTGAAAGAAAAGATGTATTGGCTAAATGGCTTACACTTGAAGTTGGAAAACCTCTTAAAGAAGCAATTGGAGAAGTTGGTGGTGGAGCAGATATATTTGAATGGAATGCAGAAGAAACTAAAAGAATTTATGGTGAAACATTACAAAGTAGATTTCCAGAAACAAGAGTACATGTTTACTATCAGCCAGTAGGTGTTGTAGCAGCACTTGTGCCATGGAATTTTCCTATAGTTTTAGCATCTAGAAAAATTTCAACCGCACTGGCTGCTGGTTGTTCAGTTATTTGTAAACCAGATGTAATTACGCCTGGAGCAGTTATGGAACTTGTAAATATTTGTAAAGATGCTGGAGTTCCTGATGGAGTAGTCAATTTATTATCTGGAGACCCAGCAGAAATATCAAATGAATTACTTGAATCAGATATAATAAAAAAAGTTTCTATAACTGGTTCAACACGTGTTGGAAAATTAATACTTAAAAAAGCTGCAGATAAAGTTCAAAGAGTTACAATGGAATTAAGTGGTCATTCTCCATTTATAGTATTTGACGATGTTGACATGAATAAAGTTGCAGATATGGCAATAACAGCAAAATTTCGAAACAATGGTCAAGTTTGTATATCCCCAAATAGGTTTTACATTCAAGAAACAAGAAAAGAAGAATTTGTAAATGCTTTCGTTGATAGAGCAAAAAAATTAAAAATTGGAAATGGTATGGATGATGGTACTGACTTAGGACCATTAACAACAGCCAAACGTTTGGAGGAGATTGAAAAATTAGTCGAAACGACAAAGAGTGAAGGCGCAAAAGTTGTTTTAGGTGGGGGTAGACCTTCCGGATTTAATAAAGGTTATTATTTTGAACCAACTGTATTTGATGAAGTGCAGGACAATTTTACAATTATGAAAGAAGAACCTTTTGGTCCCTTAGTACCCGTTTTAACTTTCAAGGATTTTGACGAAGTAGTAGAGAGAGCAAATAATAATGACCTTGGACTTTGTAGCTATTTATATACAAACTCAATGGACAAAGCTAATAGAGCATCAGAGATGATGGAAACCGGTTGTGTTGCAGTAAATACAGCAGCTGTTGCAGTTGCAGAGGCTCCATTCGGTGGAATTAAACAAACCGGTTATGGTCGTGAAGGTGGATCTATGGCTATAAAAGATTATCTTAATATAAAGTATACCCATATGGGTCTCAAAACCTGAGTAAATGAGAAAAAATAAAGCCAAAGAAATAATTAAAAATGGCAATGCTGTAATCAATGGTTGGTTACAAATTCCAAGCACTGTTTCAGCAGAAACAATGGCTCAACAAGGATGGGACTCATTAACAATTGATATGCAACATGGGCTTGTTGATTACACAAATGCAATGCCAATGATGCAAGTTATTTCAGCAACAGAAATCGTACCTTTGGCAAGAGTTAATTGGAATGAACCTGGTCAAATTATGAAAATTTTAGATGCTGGATGTTACGGAGTCATTTGCCCAATGGTTAGTAATCGAAAAGAAGCAGAAAGGTTTGTTCAAGCATGTAAATATCCACCAGATGGATATAGAAGTTTCGGTCCTGTAAGAGGATTAATATACGGAGGACCTGATTACGCAGATCATGCAAACGATGAAATATTAAAAATGGCTATGATTGAAACTAAAGAAGCTTTAGAAAATCTTGATGAAATAATGAGCACTCCAGGCCTTGATGGTATCTACATAGGGCCTGCTGATTTAAGTTTGGCTATAGGAGAAAAGCCTGGTTTTGACAAAGGTGAAGATACTAAAGCTTATTCAGAAATACTTAGAATATTAGAGCATGCAAAAAAAAATAATATATTTGCTGGAATTCATAACGGAAGTACTGACTACGCCAAAAAAATGATTGAAAAAGGTTTTCAATTTGTAACAGTTGGAGCAGACTCCAGATTTATAAGTGCGGGTGCGAAAAATACAGTTGAAAATTTAAAAGGTACAGTGAAATCAGAATTATCTAAAGCCTATTAATAAATAAAGTATAAACTTTTACGTATGAAAAAAATCTTAATAATAGGATCGATACATAATCATGGTATTGATTTACTAAAAGGAAATAAAAATTTTGAATTTGAAGTTGTAGACAATACAGATACAGAATTTTTGAAAGATAAAATAAAAGACTGTGATGGAATAAGTATTAGAACATCTAAGTTGTCAAAAGAAATTATAGACTCAGCTAAGAATTTAAAAGTGATATCTAGACATGGTGTAGGCTATGACAATATAGATCTTAAAGCAACCAAGCAAAACAATGTCACATTAACAATAACAGCTACAGCAAATGCTCAAGCTGTGGCTGAACATGTTTTATTCATGCTATTCAGCATTGCAAAAAGAAATAATATGTACGACGAGACTGTAAAAACTGGAAAGTTCAGTGATAGAACTAAGCTACCTAAAACAATTGAGTTATGGAATAAAAATATCTTAATTGCAGGTTTTGGTCGAATTGGAAAATGTTTACTTAAAAAATGTAAGGGTTTAGAAATGAATATTTTTGTTTATGATCCTTTTGTCAGCGAAGAGGAAATTAAAAA
>CACLSX010000020.1 GCA_902609705.1 uncultured Pelagibacteraceae bacterium | reverse complement strand
CGGTGTTAGTTCTAAGCACCATCCCCTCTGCAGCAGGCATCGCGCAAGATGCTATTGGCTTAGGAGATTTTTCCATTTCAACTAAACACATTCTACAATTTCCAGCTATAGACAATTTTTCGTGATAACAGAACCTTGGTATCTCTGCTCCTGCTTGTTCGCAAGCTTGCAATACTGTAGTTCCTTCTTCTACCTCAACATCAATATCATTTACTTTAAGTTTAAGCATTTTCTTTTTCTAATAAATGTTGATCAACTAAATAAGGTATATCTTTTTGCTTTTTCACAATTGGATCAAACTTGTTTCTTTCAATTATTTCATCTTTAAAATTTCTGATCAATCCTTGAACAGGCCATGAAGATCCTTCTCCAAAGGCACAAATTGTATGACCTTCAATTTGTTTTGTCACATCTAATAACATATCTACTTCATCTCTTGTTGCTTCGCCTTTGGCCATTCTCTCTAGCATTCTCCACATCCAACCAGAACCTTCTCTGCATGGTGTACATTGACCACAACTCTCGTGTTTATAAAATCTTGCTATTCTAGCCATACACTTAATAATGTCTTGATCTTTATTTATAACCACAATACCAGCTGTTCCTAAACCAGTTTTATTCTCGACACATGCATCAAAGTCCATTTTAATTGTTTCACATGTTTCTTTTGGAAGTAATGGCATTGATGAACCACCAGGTATTACTGCTTTTAGATTATCCCATCCACCTATTACTCCACCTGCATGTTTTTCAATTAATTCTTTTAATGGAATTCCCATTTCTTCTTCTACGTTGCAGGGATTATTTACATTTCCTGAAATACAGTATATTTTGGAACCAGTATTTTTTGGTCTACCCAGTGATGAAAACCATTTTCCACCTCTTCTAAGTATAGTTGGTACTACTGAAATTGTTTCAACATTGTTTATTATTGTCGGGCAACCATAAAGACCTATTAAAGCCGGAAACGGAGGTTTCAATCTTGGTTGACCTTTTTTTCCTTCAATACTCTCGAGCAAAGCAGTTTCCTCACCACAGATATAAGCACCAGCACCATAATGAATATATATATCTAATTCCCAATCAGTCCCTGCAGAATTTTTTCCTAAGAGACCATCCTTGTACGCTTCATCAATAGCTTTTTGAAGCTTTTGTCCTTCATTAAAATATTCTCCTCTTATATAAATATAACACTTATGAGCATTAACTGCGTAAGATGCAATTAAGCAGCCCTCTATTAATTTATGAGGTTCAAATCTTAGAATATCTCTATCTTTGCACGTGCCAGGCTCAGACTCATCGGCATTAATTACTAAATAATGTGGTCTTGATCCAACTTCTTTTGGGGCAAAAGACCATTTTAATCCTGTAGGAAATCCAGCACCACCTCTTCCTCTAAGTTCTGATGTTTTAATTTCATTAATTATCCATTCTCTTCCTTTGCCGCAAATTTCTTTTGTATCCTTCCAGTCTCCTCTTTGTTTTGCAGATGCTAAATCAGCACCAAAATCATTGTACAAATTTTGAAAAATTCTATCCTTATCTTCAAGCATTTTTATTACCTATTAATGTTTTTCTAGTATTTTCTGGTTCAGAACTTAATCTGCCTCTATATGATCCTGGTTGAGGAACTTCATCATTACTTATTTTATCAATTATTTGCTCAAGTTTTGTTGGATCTAAATCCTCATAATAATCCTCATTCAATTGAAGCATAGGAGCATTCACACAAGCACCCAAACACTCTACTTCTAACCAAGAAGTTTTTCCATCCTCTGATAAACAATTTTCTTCCTCAGAAATTTTTCGTTTACAAACATCTACTAAATTATACGCACCTCTTAACATACATGGGGTTGTAGTACATATTTGAAAGAAATATTTACCAACTGGAGTTAAATTATACATGCTATAAAATGTAGCTACCTCATATACTTTTATGTATGGCATTTCTAAATATTTTGCTATGTATTTCATTGCACTTAAAGGTATCCAATTATCATTTTGTTTTTGTGCTAGGTACAATAAAGCCATAACCGCACTTTGTTGTTTTCCAGAAGGATAATTTTTAATAATACTATCAGCAGTTTCTTTGTTTTTTTTACTAAACTCAAATTTTTCAGGTTGTACTTTTGATATTTTTTTAACAGCCATTATCTATCTACCTCTCCAAAAACAATATCCATTGAACCTAAAACTGCAGGAACATCAGCTAACATATGACCTTTAATTAAGTAATCCATTGCTTGCAAATGAGAAAATCCTGGAGCTCTAATTTTGCATTTGTAAGGTTTGCTTGAACCATCAGAAATTAAGTAGACACCAAATTCTCCTTTAGGAGCCTCTACAGCTGTATATATTTCGTCTTTATCAACCCTATAACCTTCAGTATATAACTTGAAATGATGAATCAATGCTTCCATAGATTGTTTTATTTCTTTTTTTGGTGGTGGACTGATTTTTCCATCATCAGTTTTAATTGGTCCAACAGGTAAATTTGCCAAGCATTGATTTATTATATTTACACTTTCTTTCATTTCTTCAATTCTGCATAGGTATCTATCGTAACAATCTCCGTTTTTTCCTACTGGAATTTTGAATTCGAATTGTTCATAACAATCATACGGCTGGGATTTTCTTAAGTCCCAAGGGACGCCAGATCCTCTCAACATGACACCAGAAAAAGAATAATCGAGAGCATCTTGTTTTGATACTACTCCTATATCAACGTTCCTTTGCTTAAATATTCGGTTATCAGTTAAAAGTAATTCTAAATCATTTATTATTTTTGGAAATCTTTCACAAAATTTTCCGATCTCTTTATCTAATCCTTTTGGTAGGTCTTGATGTACTCCTCCAGCTCTAAAATAATTAGCATGCAATCTAGAACCAGAAACTTTTTCATAAAAACCCATTAATATTTCTCTTTCTTCAAATCCCCATAAAGTCGGAGTTAATGCACCAACATCCATTGCTTGTGTTGTAACATTTAAAATATGACTAAGTATTCTTCCAATCTCACAAAACATTACTCTTATATATTGAGCTCTTATCGGAACTTCTATTTTTAGAATTTTTTCAATTGCTAAAGCAAAAGCGTGTTCTTGGTTCATTGGTGCTACATAATCTAATCGATCAAAATAAGGAACAGCTTGGGTATAAGTTTTATTTTCAATTAATTTTTCTGTACCCCTATGCAATAAACCAATATGTGGATCTGCTTTTTCAACAATTTCACCATCTAACTGCAATATTAATCGTAAAACTCCATGTGCTGCTGGATGTTGAGGTCCAAAATTTAGATTCAAAGTTTTAGTTTCTTTTGCCATTATTCTTTAGTTTGTTCTTTTATATACTTGGTTCCTTCCCAAGGACTTTCATAATCGAAGTTTCTATAATTTTGTTCTAATTTTACTGGTTCATAAATAACTTTTTTAGTTTCATGACTGTATCTAACTTCATTATGACCTGTTAAAGGAAAATCTTTTCTTAATGGATGTCCTTCAAAGCCATAATCTGTAAGTATTCTTCTCAGGTCTGGATGATCTTTAAAATCAATTCCATACATGTCAAATACTTCCCTTTCCATCCAATTTGCAGCAGGAAATATAGATGTTATTGATCCAACAATTTCTTTTTCTTTTACATCCATCTCTATGATAATTCTTTGATTAAATTCATGACTTAATAATAGATAAACTAATTTGAATCTAATTTCATTTTCAGGAAAATCTACAGCTGTGATATCTATCAATTGTCTAAATTTAGTTTTTGAATTTGTTTTTAGGAATAAAATAACTTCTGTTAAGTCCGCTTCATCAATATTTAAGTAAATTTGATTATGTTTGATTAAAGAACTTTTTATTTTTGTATTTAGCTCTGAATTCAAAATTTTTTCTAAATCCTGGATGTTTTGCATTTTTTATCTTTCCAGGGAACCTTTGTTCCTGATTTTCTTTTGAAGTTGCATGATTCCATATAAAAGTGCTTCAGCAGAAGGAGGGCACCCCGGAACATATACATCAACTGGCACAATACGATCGCATCCTCTTACTACAGAGTAAGAGTAATGATAATATCCTCCACCATTTGCACAACTTCCCATGGAAATTACATACCTTGGTTCTGGCATCTGATCATAAACTTTTCTAAGTGCTGGAGCCATTTTATTTGTTAGGGTTCCAGCAACAATCATCACATCTGATTGTCTAGGTGAAGCTCTAGGGGCAGCACCAAATCTCTCTAAATCATATCTTGGCATGGAAGTTTGCATCATTTCAACTGCACAACATGCAAGACCAAAAGTCATCCAATGTAATGATCCGGTTCTAGCCCAATTAACTAGATTATCTAGTGATGTTGTTATAAAACCATTATCACTAAAATCTTGTGCTAATTGTTTAAATTCTTCTGGAATATTTTTTTTTCTTTCTTCTAAATTCATATTATTCCCAATCTAATGCTCCTTTTTTCCATTCATAAATAAACCCAATAGTAAGAATAAATAAGAAGATCATCATTGATGTAAATCCGAATATTCCGATTTTGCCTAAAGATATTGCCCAGGGAAATAGAAAAGCGATTTCTAAATCGAAAATAATAAATAATATTGCAACAAGATAAAATCTAACATCAAATTCCATTCTAGAGTCATTAAATGGTTCGAATCCACATTCATATGCTGATAATTTTTCTGGATCAGGATTTTTTGGTGACGCTAGATAATTGACCGCCACGAATGCAATACTTAATACTAGTGCAACTAGTAAAAATACAATTATTGGCAAATAATCTTTTAAAAATTCCGCAAGCATGATGAGTCTATATAGCACCTTTTAGATCAACTAAAAGAGCAGATAGGTCACATTTTAAGGCTTTATTTTATTCATTTATTTGATGGCGGGAGTGAAGGGACTCGAACCCTCGACCTATCGCGTGACAGGCGATCGCTCTAACCAACTGAGCTACACCCCCGTGTTCTGGTGGGCAGTAAAGGACTCGAACCTTTGACCCCCTCGGTGTAAACGAGATGCTCTACCAACTGAGCTAACCGCCCAAAACCAAAAAGTAACGTGTTTTATATCTTTTAGAACGTGTAGGTCAAGATTTATTACCCTCTAAAAATGGCTAAAAAATTTATTTTTGTTACTCAACTGTGACCAGAGAGTGACCAATATTAATTGATAAAATCACCAATAAAAAAAATTAACTTCTGAAACCAAATTGGTGATGTCAGTATTATAATATAAGTAATTATATTACCTTCGCCAAATTTAAACTCTTCGTTAACAACTCTGCATAACAGAAAAAGAAAACTTGGAAAATAAATCAATGGGCAAATTACTGGCACAGATATTAAAGTGATCAAAATAAAAAAATATAAATAGTTTTTATCTAAAAAAACTTCATGAATATAATTTAACAACAAATAACCTGGACCGTATGATGCAAAACCTAAAGCTTTAAAAGTTGCTTCTATAAACCAAAATTCAAAACCAAAAAAAACTAAAAGCCAACAAAACCATTTAGGACCGAAGAATGCCCATTGCTTTTGAATTTTATTGTTAATTCCAACTAAAATTTTAAAAAACATTTTATATTTACAGTAGATTTAGTCACAAGGACCTGACATACCACCAAAATACTCTATTAATTCTTGATTTCTTTTTTCATAATCTTTACGTGCTTTTTCAAATTCAGAATATGTGAAACTGCTCATTTGATTTTCTATTCTATCTATTTGAATGTCATTTAATCTATATTGGTCTACATAGATAGCAAAACCACTCTTATAGTCATAAATTCTTATAAGATTATAAACATAACTCTTATTTGCAACTAATTCTCCAGCTTTTATAAATGCATATGTATAACTAGCATTATTTTCTGTAATTTTTTCGATTGGAATATTTACATTTATATATTTTTCTTTTTTCTTTGAAAATGCAAGTTGATTAACGACTAAGTCATCTCTATCTATACCTATAAAAAATTTAGGTTTATTAAAAATAAACCAAATTTTTTTTTTCTTATAAGAACTATCCCATTCTGTATTTGGTTTGCACACTATATCTGTAGTTTTGGCTAAGGTGTTACTACTAAGGAAAATACTTAGAATAAGTATGAAAAATATTTTATTCATACATGCTAGTTATTGTTTCATAATAAAATCTAAAAGCTTTTATGTAATTAGGAAAAGATTTTTTTAATTTAGATCCTATTTTACCTTTGTTTTTCAAATAGTCATCTACGACAACCCTTAACGTATCTAATATCTTTTTAAGAGTTTTATCCTCATGGGAAATCATTTTACTAATTTGTTTTGACCCATGTGAAATAATCTTAATATTATTTTTGTCTTTGGCTAAATTTTCAAGAACAAATATTGCAGATATAATTCTAGTACTATCTTCTGATATTCTTGATTTATCAATTTCTTCTAAATTTTGTAAAACATATATGTGAAAAATACCGCAAAAAACAATTGTTCCTAAAAATTGACTATCGCTTAATGCTTTTTGATGAAAAGTTTTGTTTGAGTTACGTATAGTAACGGGCAATTTATCCATATCTGAAATAATTTTAATCATGACCTGAGAAACTAATATAATTATGTTCTCATACACATCATGAGAAATTTTAGGATTTGTTTTGTTTGAGAAATTTTTTTCTAAATTACTAGTTAAATTTTTTACAAGCTCAAATATGTTTTTATCTATTTTCATTTAAATTTTCTTGTAACCTAGTGAAACAATCTTAATTACCCAGTGACCAATACATGCTCTATATCTCCATACTAAAAGAAAATAAATTGCTCCAAAGGCAAGCCACAACCAAATAGCCCTTTTCTCACACCAATGATTAGATATACAGCCAGTAACCATTTGTGTTATTTCTACTGAAATTGTACCTATCAACGACATAAATATTCCATCTCTAAAATTAAAATACTCATAACTTAACCAAAATAGTAATATGAAACCAACTAGGCCTATTGCTATTCCAAGAATTCTTTTATTTTTATCTTCGTTTTTCATTTTTTGAGATTATCAAATCTTAAATGATGTGTCTTTCCAATAAATTGTAACGAGATTCTTGATTATTTTTGAAAAGTGACCCCAGTGTGACCAGAAGAAATTTGATTATTGAAAATTATTATTTCTATTAGTTAATTTAAGATTGATATTGGCTGTGTAAACGAGATGCTCTACCAACTGAGCTAACCGCCCAAAACATGGTACTATTACATCAAGGTTATTATAATGTAAATTGTTTATTACTGAATACTAGCTTGAGATTTATCGTCTTTTTTAGTTTCTGTTAATTTATCTACTTCAGTCCATTCAGTAGGCTTCAATTCTTTAGTCAAAGCTATTTTAATTACTTCATCAGCAGTTTCTACTGGAACTATTTCAATATCATCTTTTACTTTTTTTGGTACATCGACTAAATCTTTTTCATTCTCTTTGGGTATCAAAACTTTTTTTACACCAGCCCTATGAGCTGCTAATAGTTTTTCTTTAAGTCCACCAATAGGTAATACTTGACCTGTAATTGTTACCTCTCCAGTCATAGCAATTTCTCTCTTAACTGGAACTTTAGTTATTGAAGAAACTATTGAAGTAACCATAGCTATACCTGCTGAAGGACCATCTTTTGGTGTTGCACCTTCTGGAACATGTATATGAAAATCTTTCTTTTCAAATAGTGGTGGTGTTACACCAAATTCTAAACATTTTGATCTAACATAAGATTTTGCAGCTTTTACAGACTCTTGCATGACATCACCTAACTTACCAGTTATTTGCATTCTGCCTTTACCTGGCATATTAACTGTTTCAACTTTTAATATCTCCCCTCCAAACTCTGTCCAAGCTAAACCTATAACTATTCCAATCTTATCTTTTGCCTCTAGTTCACCAAATTTAAATTTCTTAATTCCAAGAAAGTCAGGTATGTTTTTTTCATTAACCTCTACACTTTTTTCTTCATTATTTACAACTTTTTTAACAACTTTTCTCGTCACTTTTGATATTTCTCTCTCTAAATTTCTTACACCACTTTCTCTTGTATAACTTCTTATAATCTCTTTTATTGTATCGTCAGCCAACTTCATTTCACCTTCTTTTACACCGTTATCTTTTATTTGCTTAGGAAGTAGATATTTGTTTGCAATATTAATCTTCTCATCTTCTGTATATCCTGGAATTCTTATGACTTCCATTCTATCTAAAAGTGGAGGAAGAATATTTAAAGTGTTTGCAGTTGTTACAAACATTACATCTGATAAATCATAATCAACTTCAAGGTAATGATCATTAAATGTTGTGTTTTGCTCTGGATCCAAAGCCTCTAATAAAGCCGATGATGGATCACCTCTATAATCATTTCCAACTTTATCAATTTCATCAAGCAAAAATAAAGGATTTTTAGTTCCTGCTTTTTTCATCATCTGAATAATTTTTCCAGGAAGTGAACCAATATAAGTTCTTCTGTGACCTCTTACTTCCGCTTCATCTCTCACTCCACCTAATGACATTCTTACAAATTGTCTATTAGTTGCCTTAGCTATTGATTTACCCAAAGAAGTTTTACCTACACCTGGAGGACCTACTAAACAAAGTATAGGACCTTTAATTTTATCCATTCTTTTTTGCACTGCTAAGAATTCTATTATTCTTTCTTTAACTTTTTCTAACCCAAAGTGATCTTCTTCTAAAATTTTTAAAGCTTTGTTCAAATCTATGTCTACTTTATCCTTTTTAAACCATGGCAAATCTATCATCCAATCAAGATAGTTTCTTACAACAGTTGCCTCAGCAGACATTGGACTCATATTTTTTAATTTTTTTAATTCGGACATGCATTTCTTCTCAACTTCTTTTGGCATTTTTGCCTTCAAAATTGATTTTTTTAAGCTTGTGGTCTCATCCTTACCATCTTCAATTTCACCTAATTCTTTTTGAATAGCTTTTAACTGTTCATTTAAATAATACTCTCTTTGAGTTTTCTCCATTTGAGTTTTAACTCTTCCTCTTATTCTTTTCTCAACACCAATGATGCTTGCCTCATTTTCCATGATTTTAATCACACTGTTTAATCTTTTCTTTACATCTAAAGTTTCAAAGATTTGTTGTTTTTCAGAAATGCTTGCATTGATATGAGAGATTATATTATCTGCAATTTTTGATGGGTCTTTTAATTGCTTTATATTGTTTATTGTCTCTGAGGATATTTTCTTATTAACGCTAGTTAATTTTTCTAATCTTTTTATGGCTGTTAAGCTTAATGGAAGTAGATCATCATCTTTCGATATAATATCCTTTTGATATTCAAATGAACATTTGATAAATTTTTCATCATCTTTAAAGTCAACAATTTTTACTCTTTTTGTGCCCTCAACTAATACTTTAACCGTTCCATCCGGCAGTTTCAGTAGTTGCAAAATGTTACTTTCACATCCATAAGTGAAAACATCATTTTTCTTTGGGTCGTCAACTTCAGAATTTTTTTGTGTGACAAGCACAATTTTTTTGTCACCTTTCATTACTTCATTTAATGCAGTAATGGACTTATCTCTTCCAACAAATAAAGGGATAACCATACTTGGGAATACAACTATGTCTCTTAATGGCAATAATGGTAATGTCACTTTTATATCCATCATAGAAATATGGATATTATATCTTATAATGCAATAGGAAATTATGGTTTATTAACGCGAAATTATGCTGCTGAAGTCTTATCAGTTTTAGTTTTGTTCTTTGAATGAACAATAACAGGCGGTGATACACCTTTCGCCGCACCAGAATCAATTATAACTTCTTCAATGTTATCTTGACTTGGTAGATCAAACATTGTTTTCAATAATATATTTTCTAGAATCGATCTAAGTCCTCTTGCACCAGTTTTTTTAGATATAGCTTTGTTGGCAATGTCTTTTACTGATTGATCTTTAAAGGTAAGTTTTACTCCCTCTAATTTAAATAATTCTTGATATTGTTTTATTAAAGAATTTTTTGGTTCTAATAAAATTTTAACTAAAGATTTTTCATCAAGATCATCTAACGTAGCCGTTATAGGTAATCTTCCTATAAATTCTGGTATCAGTCCGTATTTTAATAAGTCTTCTGGCTCAAGATTTTTCATCCACTCACCAACTTTTTTATCCTCGAGACTTTTGACTTCAGCACCAAATCCAATTGATGATCCTTTGTCTCTTTGAGAAATAATTTTATCTAAACCTGCAAATGCACCACCACATATAAATAAAATGTTTGTGGTATCTACTTGTAAAAACTCTTGTTGTGGATGTTTTCTTCCACCCTGAGGAGGTACACTAGCAACTGTACCTTCCATTATTTTTAATAAAGCTTGCTGAACTCCTTCTCCAGAAACATCTCTAGTAATTGACGGATTTTCTGATTTTCTGCTAATTTTATCTACCTCATCAATATAAACAATTCCTCTTTGTGCTTTTTCAACATTGTAATCTGCTGCTTGTAAAAGTTTTAATATAATATTTTCAACATCTTCACCAACATATCCAGCTTCTGTTAATGTAGTTGCATCTGCCATTGTAAATGGCACGTCTAAAATTCTTGCTAACGTTTGAGCTAATAGTGTTTTTCCACATCCTGTTGGTCCAACTAATAAAATATTTGATTTTGAAAGTTCAACATTTTTGCTAGTTTTATTTTCGTAATTTAATCTTTTGTAATGATTGTGAACAGCAACTGATAAAACTTTTTTTGCATGGTCTTGTCCAATTACATAATCGTCAAGAACTGCACAAATTTCTTTTGGTGATGGTAAACCGTCTTGATGTTTAACAAAAGTATCTTTGCTCTCTTCTTTGATGATGTCCATACATAATTCAACACACTCATCACAAATAAAAACTGTTGGTCCAGCAATTAATTTTCTGACTTCATGTTGACTCTTTCCGCAGAAAGAACAGTAAAGAATATTTTTATTATTGTTGCTCATAGTTTTTTATAACGAATCAATTTGTATACTTTATTACAAAGATTACTTCTTAATCAAGTATAGGTTGTGAATAAACTATATATTGTTGTTTAGTCTCTTTTTTCTACTACTTTATCTATCAAACCAAAATCTTTTGCGTTATCTGGAGTCATAAAATTGTCTCTCTCCAAAGCTTCTTTGATTTGATCAACTGACTTACCTGTGTGTTTAGAATAAATTTCATTCAATCTTTTTTTCAAAGACATAACCTCATTAGCATGAATTTCTATATCAGTTGCTTGACCTTGAAAACCTGCAGATGGTTGATGAACCATTATTCTTGAATTTGGCAATGATAATCTTTTTCCTTTAGATCCTGCAGCTAATAAAAATGATCCCATGCTTGCAGCTTGACCAATGCACAATGTGCTAACTTCAGGTTTGATATATTGCATCGTATCATAAATTCCTAAACCAGCTGTCACTAATCCACCTGGACTATTTATGTATAAAGAAATTTCTTTTTTTGGATCTTCAGACTCTAAAAATAATAATTGAGCAGTAACTAAAGATGCAACTGCATCATTAATTGGTCCAACTACAAAAACAATTCTCTCTTTTAATAATCTTGAATAAATATCATAAGCTCTTTCACCACGACTTGATTGCTCAACAACCATTGGGATTAAAGTACTTAGATGTTCTGGAATTTTTGTTGTCATAAGTGATTCGGTTTACTTATACAACTTGTGATTACTTTTTGCTAACTTTTTTTGTTGATTTAGTTTTTTTAGCTACTTTTTTTGGAGCTTTAGATGGTTTGGCTGTTTTCTTTTCTTTTTTATCTTCAGACTTAATTTCTTTTTTCTCTTTTACTTTATCATCAGCACCTTCAGATAATTTTGCTAATTTCTCTTGCTCTTTTAAATTTTTTTCATTCTCTTCTTTTAAGATTTTTTCAGCTTCTTCTTTACTAATTTCTTTTTTATTTACTTTTGCAATTTTTTTAAGTTCGGCAATTATTTTTTCTTCATAAATAGAACCTCTTAAACTCTCGATAGCTCCTGGATTTTTCTCATAATACTCTTTAACCATTTTTTCTTGCCCAGGCATCATTCTAAATTGTTTTTGTATTTCTGCATTTAACTCTTCTTGAGAAACTTTGATTTTATTTTTTTCACCAAATGCATTTAAAATTAAACCAGTTTTAATTCTTTTTTTTGCTTGTTCCTCAAAGTATTTCATATTTTTTTTCTTTTCTTCTTCTTTCATACCTTGAGCTAATAAATTTAATTCTTGTTCAATGAGATTTGCTGGTAACTGATCAAGTTTTTGTTTTTCAATTTGTTCTAAAATTTGTTTTTTTGAAATCATTTCCAATGAATTTTTAAATTCATCATTGATTTGTTTAGATATTAATTCTTTTAAATTATTTAAGTCTTTTGCTCCTAAATTTTTTGCAAAATTATCATCAATTTTTGTATCTTCTGGTTTTTTTACTGCTGTAATTTTACATTCAAACACTGCTGGTTTGTTAGCTACTTCTTTTTCTGGAAAGTTTTCTGGTAGTTTAACTTCTACTTTTTTATCTTGTTTATTTTTGACACCTTCTAATTGCTTATCAAATCCTTTAATAAATAAATCTTTTCCAAGTTCTAGTTGAGTATTCTTTCCTTCATTTCCTTTAAAATCTTTACCATCAACTGTTGCTTTATAATCAAAAATAACTAAATCACCCACTTTAGCTGCATAACTTTCTTCAGCATCTTTAAAATTTTTCTGAGTTTTTGCTATTTGATCAATTCTTTTATCCGTTTCTTTAGGATCGATTTTAACAAAGTACTCGTCTACTTTTAAATCTTTTAATGATCCAACTTCTACATTAGGTAATTCTGTTACTGAAATTGTGTATTCAAGATCTTTTCCTTCACCAAATGACTTTAAATCAATTTTAGGCTGACCAGCTGGTTTAATTTTATTATCTTCTAGAGCTTTAGTTGTTGTATCTTTTAATACTTTATCTATTACTTCTCCGTATACTGCTTTTCCAAATTGTCTTTTTAAAATTTCTGTAGGAACTTTACCTGGTCTAAATCCTTTTAAGACGACATCTTTTTTAATCTCTTCGTATTTTTCTTCGAGATATCCAGATATAGTTTTTTTATCGATAAAAACTTTTATATCTTTTTCTAAACCTTTTTTATTTTCTACTGTTACTTTCATATATTATGGTAGGCGAGAAAGGACTCGAACCTTCACAGTTTGCACTATTGGTTCCTAAGACCAACGCGTCTACCAATTCCGCCACTCGCCCAAATTATTGGTGCTTTATATATGATTGTTTATAATTGTCCAATTAGAATAATAGTGTAAAACATTAGCTTAATTGATATGAGCAAAACAAATATTGCAATTGTTATTTATCTCGTCGGTCTTGCATTAGGTGCAATATTTTTAGATATATGGAGTGCTGAAACAAGTCCAAAAGCTTTATTAGGAATTGGATGGACAACTTTATTTGCAATTGCTTTATTCTTCGCTGAAAAAGAAAAAGAAGATAAAAAAGATTAATTCTTCTTTATTAATTCACTTATAAAAAGGTCACCATCACCATCATCAACAGCTTTTTTATAAAAGGATTTCGATAAATCAGATAATTTTTCTGCATTATCCATACCTTTTAATAAGTCAGTTATATAAGTTAAATCTTTTAATGTATTAGTCGCTGTAAACTTAAAACCTGTGTAATCATCCTCTAAAACCTTATCAAAAATTCTTTTTAAAGCATTAGAATTACCTGATCCTAATTGTGCTACTTTATAAAGTTTATCTAAATCAATATCTAATTTTTTTGCGGCTTTGATTAATTCAATTACATAGGTAGCCGTTCCTAAAGATAGAAAATTATTTAATAATTTCGTTTTTGCACCATTTCCAATCCCACCAAAATGATAATAATTTTTACAAAAACATTTTAAAAGTTCTTCTGATCTTTTTAAATTTTCTTCAGATCCACCAACAATTCCACCCAATATTCCTTCTTCCGCTTGAACTGGGCCTCCCATTACGGGACACTCTAAATAAGGAATATTATTTGCATTTAATATTTGCTCCATTTCAACAGATCCATTTTGATTATGAGTGGTAATATCAATGACAATTGTTTTATCAGTCAGTAATGAAACTATTTTTTTACCAATTTCATGAGCAATAGGAGAATTTGTTACACACAAAAACAAAGCATCTAATCCACTTTTGCAAAGTTCTTCATAGGATTTAACTTCTTTTGCACCCTCTTTTACTATTCTATCAATTGGTTTTCTATTCTTATTGGCAATTACAAATAATTCATGATTATTTTTAAGGATGTTATTTGCTATACCAAATCCCATCCATCCAACACCTATAAATCCAACTTTCATAATTCAATATAATAATCATGTATAATTACTACATGGTTTCAATACTTCCTATAAATTTATAATCTTTATCTATAACAACAATTTCACCAGATGAAGTGCTAAAATTTAACATTTCAGAAATAACTACGAAATGTGTTACTAAAATAAGATTTTTATCACTATTCCAATTAGATATATATTTTTTTAAACTTTTAATTTGTTCATCTTTATATTTATAAAACTTCTCTTGATAAAAAGAGTTTAAACCTTTGAAGGTTTCATAATTATTAAAAGCAAATCTTGCAGTGTCTTTGCATCTACACCATTCACTAGATAAGACTTTATCAATTTGAATATTATTATCGCTAAATAATATTCCAATATTTTTTGATTGCTCTATGCCCTCTTGATTTAAATTTCTTTGAGTATCACATTTTGTTAAATCAATATTGTCAGGATCTCCATTTCCTGGTGCAAGTGAATGTCTTATAAATACAATTTTTCCACCCTTCTGCAGTTCGCTTATTACTAAATCATTAGCCTGTAAATAATTTGAATTAAAAATACTTAGCAAAAATAAAAGAATAAAATTTATATATTTCATAAACGACAATTAAATTTTTATCTGTATTTTTTATAATAGAGCTTTCTGAACTGATAATTTCCAACCATTTATTAAATAGTTCCTAACTTTTCGGTTTATTTTAGGCTTAAAAATTTTATCTTTTTTCCATTTCCTCTTGATTTGATATAATGATTTAAATAATCCAATTTGATATCCAGCTAGTAAAGCTACTCCTAAACCAGTTGTTTCTAATACCTTTGGTCTTTCTGTATTTATATTTATGATGTCAGATAAAAATTGCGAAAACCAGTTGTTTTTTACCATGCCTCCATCAATCTTAAGTTTAGTTGGTTTTAAACCATCTTTTTTCATTGCATTAAATAAATCATTACTTTGATAGGCAACTGACTCTAATACTGCTCTAACTAAGGTTTTCCAATCACTATTTCTTGTTAAACCTGTTATTACCCCTCTTGCATCAGGCCTCCAATAAGGTGCTCCCATTCCACTGAAGGCTGGCACAACGTATACACCCTCATTATTTTTTTTTGATTGAGCAATTGTTTCAGTATCAAAAGCATTGTTAATAAATTTTAATTTATCTCTTAACCATTGTACACCTGCACCTGCAATAAAAATAGATCCTTCAAGAGCATAAGTATTTTTTCCATTCAATCTGTAACATATTGTTGTTAATAATTTATTTTTAGAATAAATTTTTTTTGAACCAGTATTCATTATGACAAAGGCACCAGTTCCATATGTGCTTTTTACTGAACCTCTTTCAAAGCATGACTGTCCTACTGCAGCTGCTTGTTGGTCTCCTAGAACTGCTGATATTGGTATTTCACTGCCGACAATTCTCTTACTTGTTAAACCAAAATTATCAGCTGAATTTTTAACTTTTGGCAAAATATTTTCAGAAATTTTAAGTTTTTTTAAGATTTCTTTATCCCATTTATTATTATTAATGTTAAATAACATGGTCCTACAAGCATTAGTTGCTTCTGTTAAATGATGTTGCCCATTAGTAAGTTTCCAAATAAGGAAAGTATCAACAGTACCAAATAATAAATTATTTGATTTTAAAAGTTTCTTAACATTTTTTACGTTTTCTAGTATCCATTTAATTTTAGTTGCAGAAAAATATGGGTCAATAAATAATCCAGTTTTTTTTCTAAAAATTTTTTCATAATTTTTTTTCTTTAACTCTTCACAATAGTCTTGGGTTCTTCTATCTTGCCAAACAATTGCGTTGTAGACTGGTTTTCCTGTTTTCTTATTCCAAAGAATAGTTGTCTCTCTCTGGTTAGTTATTCCTATACTTAATATTTTTCCTCTTAATAGTGATGCTTTTTTTATTACTTTTTTCAACGCTTTTAGAGTTGTAAGCCAAATTTCGTTTGGATTATGCTCCACCCATCCATTTTTTGGAAAATATTGATTAAATTCAAACTGGGATGTAAATTTTATATTACCATCTAAATCAAAGAGAATTGCTCTAGT
>CACLSX010000019.1 GCA_902609705.1 uncultured Pelagibacteraceae bacterium | reverse complement strand
TACATTCCCAAAGTTCATTCCATTAAGTGTTTGTTGAATAGCCTTTCCTTGAGGATCTAAAACTCCATTTTTGAGAGTTACAATTACTTTAATTTTCATTATTTTTTTTTAATCTTTACTGCTTGTGGCTTGGTGTATTTTAATGGTCTTATATTTGATTGTTCATGAAGTATATCTAATCTTCTTGCAACTTCTTGATAAGCCTCAATTAGATTTCCAAGTCCTTTTCTAAATCTATCTTTATCTAATTTTTTATCACTATTTACATCCCATAGTCTGCAAGTATCTGGACTAATTTCATCTGCAAGCATGATCTCTTTTTTTCCGTTTTTTTCATATCTTCCAAATTCTACTTTAAAATCTACAAGTTTAATTCCAACACCTCTAAACATGCCTTGAAGAAAATCATTTATTCTATTTAATTCTTTATTAATTAAGTTTAATTCTTCTTTTTCCATCCATTTAAAAGCTAAGATATGTTCAGTACTTACTATGGGATCACCTAAATCATCATCTTTTAAGCAATACTCAATTAATGGATTATCTAAGACTGTCCCATCTTCAATGCCCAATCTTTTAGTTAATGATCCAGTTGCAATATTTCTTACAATAAATTCAATAGGTATAATTTCAACATGCTGAACTAGTTGCTCTCTCATATTTAAACGTTTGACTAAATGATTTTTGATACCAACATTATTTAATTGAGTTAATATATGTTCAGAAATTCTATTGTTTAAAATTCCTTTACCATCCATCACTGCTTTTTTCTGATTATTAAATGCTGTCGCATCATCTTTAAAATGTTGGATAACATATTTTTTATCGTTACTTGCAAAGATTATTTTTGCTTTACCTTCGTATAATTTTTTTCCTTTTTTCATTATTTGAATACTCTTTTAAATATATAATTTACATTTTTTAAATGTTTGTCATATGTAAAGATTTTATCTAATCTTTTTTCACTTATTTTGCCAGTGATTGATTTATCACTTTTTAAAAGTGTTAATAGGTTTGTATTTTTTGCAAAACTAGCTTTTGCATGAGACTGAACCAATCTATACGCTTTCTCTCTAGCGATACCTGATTTAGTAAGTTCTAACATTACTTCTTGAGAAAAAACAAGACCTCTTGTTAAATTTAAATTTTTTATCATCGTTTTTGGATAAACAATCATTTTCTCTAAAATTCCTGACAATCTAATTAAAGCAAAATCTAAAGTTATATTTGCATCCGGACCAATATTTCTTTCAACACTAGAATGAGAAATATCTCTTTCATGCCACAAAGAAATATTTTCTAAAGCTGGAATTACATAGCTTCTCACCATTCTTGCAAGCCCTGTAAGATTTTCACTTAATATTGGATTTTTTTTATGAGGCATAGCAGATGAGCCTTTTTGATCTTTTGAAAAGTATTCTTGTAATTCATAAACTTCAGATCTTTGTAAATGCCTTATTTCTGTTGCAACTCTTTCAACAGATCCAGCAATAATCCCAAGTACTGAAAAATAATGTGCATGTCTATCTCTTGGAATAATTTGAGTTGAAATTGGCTCAGCTTTTAATTTCAATTTTTTTGCAACATAAGTTTCGACTTTAGGATTTATATTTGCAAAAGTTCCTACAGCCCCTGAAATTGCACATGTTGATACATTTTCTATTGCATCTTTTAATCTTAATTTATTTCTTTTAAATTCTTCATAAAATGATGCTAATTTTAGACCAAATGTAATTGGTTCCGCATGAATTCCATGACTTCTTCCAATACATGGAGTTAATTTATATTTTTTTGCTTGTTTTTTTAGAACAGATAAAATTTTATCAATGTCTCTTAGTAAAATGTTTCCTGATTGAACCAATTGAATATTTAAAGTTGTATCCAAAACATCGGATGATGTCATTCCTTGATGAAGGTATCTTGCTTTAAGACCCGTTTGTTCTGTAATTGATGTCAAAAAAGCAATTACATCATGCTTAACTTTTGCTTCTATATCATGAATTCTTTTAACTTTGATTTTGCCTTTTTTTTTGACTAATGACGCAACACCTTTAGGAATAATTTTATATTTTTCCATAGCCTCAGCTGCAGCGATTTCTACATCTAGCCAAATCTTATATTTGTTTTCTTCAGACCAAATACTGACAAGTTCTTTTCTAGAATATCTTGATATCATTAATTATATGGGGGCCTCGTATAACCTTTAACAGATTCTGTGAAAATTTCATATGAATCTTCAGTGATACCAACAGTATGCTCAAATTGTGCTGATAAAGATTTATCTTTAGTTACTGCAGTCCACCCATCATTTAAAACTTTTGTGTCATATTTTCCATAATTTATCATTGGTTCAATCGTAAAAGTCATACCAGGTATTAGTTCTTTGCCATTATTTTTAGATCCATAATGAAGAATATTGGGAGGTTCATGAAAAACATTACTTATTCCGTGACCGCAAAAATCTCTTACAACTGAATAACCTTTGCTTTCAACATAAGATTGAATTTCAAATCCTATATCTCCAAGTTTTTTACCTGGTTGTAAAATTGATATTGCTTTCATTAATGAGTCATAGGTTGCTTCAATTAAATTTTTTGCCTTAACTGGCACATTTCCAATTTCATACATTCGACTTGTATCACCATAATAATTGTCAACAACTGCTGTTACATCAACATTAACAGCATCACCATCTTCCAAAACTCTATCAGAAGGTATTCCATGACAAACTACATGATTTAATGATGTACAGGATGATTTTTCAAATCCTCGATAAAATAATGGAGCCGAATAGCCTCCATTATCTTTTATATATTCATAAGCTAATTTATCAATCTTATCTGTTGATATTCCTGGTTTAATATAATCTGTAAGCATGTCTAAAGTTTTAGATGCAAGCTTACCGGCAACTCTCATCTTTTCAAATTTTTCTTTATAATCAGTCATCTAAAATATTAATTTTTTTTTCAATTTTAATCTCTTTAGAACTAAGTTTACATCTATAAGCAAGAAATTTTACTCCTGCTTTTTTTGCTTTTTTGTAGTTTTCAAAATAAATGTGATCAATATCTTTTGCAATTCTAAAGTTATTTATATTTTGAATTTGCGTTAAAAATAAGACATACGGCTTATAGCCTTTTTTAATTGATTTAATTAACATATTTAAATGTTTCGTTCCTCTTGATGTTATTGCATCAGGAAATTCTGCAATATCATTTTCTCTAAATAATGTAACATTCTTTACTTCTATTAAATAATTATCACATAAAAAATCAAATCTTGTATCATCACTAAATTTAAATTCAGGTTTAATATTTTTAATTGTTTTAAACTCTGATATTAATTTCTTTTCCAAACCATGATTAACAATTTTGTTAGCTCTATGAGTGTTTACCCCAACATATCTTTTTTTTGCTTTAATAATTTCTAATGTAAATTTTAATTTCCTTTTTGGATCATTATGCTCTGTGACTAATACCTCATTACCTTCATCCAATAGGCCTTGCATAGATCCAGTGTTAGGACAATGTGCCGTTATAATCTTGTTATTTACTTTTATATCAGCGAAAAATCTTTTATATCTTTTTAATAATTTTCCTTTAATAAGGCTATTTGTAAATTTCATATAGATTTACTTATATTTACATATGCAAAATAAAAAAGAGATAAATGCTGGTATTTTAATTATCGGTAACGAAGTTTTGTCGGGGAGAACTCAAGATGTTAATACTAGCACTTTAGCAATTTGGTTAAATTCATTAGGCATACCTGTTGTCGAAGTTCGTGTAATTCCTGATGATGAAAATATTATTATAAATACAATTAATGAACTTAGAAAAAAATATTCATATATATTTACAACTGGAGGAATAGGACCAACTCATGATGACATAACTGCTGAATCTGTTTCTAAAGCATTTAATATTGAATATGGTTTTCATAAAGAAGCTTTTTCAATATTAGAAAATTATTATAAACCAGGCGAATTTAATGAAGGCAGACAAAAGATGGCTAAAATGCCTGTTAGTGCTAATCTAATCTTAAATCCTTCTAGCGGTGCACCAGGTTTTTATGTTGAAAATGTATTTTGTCTTCCAGGAGTTCCATCTATTATGAAGGCTATGCTTGGAAGTATAAATAACCTTTTAGTTGGAGGGGAGCCAATATTAAGCGAAACAATTAATTTAAGAACTGTTGAGAGTGAAATAGCTAAATCTTTAACAGAGGTCCAAAATAATAATTCTGAAGTTGAAATCGGAAGTTATCCTTTTTTTAAAGCTGGAAAATTAGGGGTATCAATCGTTGTGAGATCAGTAGATAAAACAAAAATTGATAAATGTAACTCAGAAATACTTAAGTTTGTTAAAGACAAACAAATTGAAATAGTTGAGCGATAATTATGCTTTATTTTGCTTACGGAAGTAATCTAAATCATTTTCAAATGAAAAGAAGATGTAAAGATTCAAAATTTATTAAAAAGATAAATTTAAAAGGATATACACTTAATTTTAGAAGCAAGTATCGTGCAGCGGATATAGAAAAGAAAAGTAATTCCATTGTGCCTGGTGGATTGTATGAGATATCAAAAAGTGATGAAAAAAAACTTGATATTTATGAAGATTATCCAATTCTTTATAAGAAAATGTATTTTAAGTATTACAACAATACTGTGATGACTTATATAATGCCAAAAAAAACAATTTTTAGATATCCAACAGAAAGATATCTAAACGTTGTTAAGCAAGGCTATAAAGATTGTAAATTAGATCAAAAATATCTCAAAAAAGCTTTAGTGAATTTTTAATTAATGCTTTCAAAATCAAAAATATTTTTTAAAGGTACGGTTGCTGTTTTACCTCATATGTTGTCAGTAATTCCTTTTGGAATTATAACTGGAGCTATAGGCGTTGAATTAGGTTTTGATCCAATTTTGGTTTATGCAACTTCTTTGATCATTTTCGGCGGTGCTTCACAGATAATATTTATGCAACTTTTGTCTGGTGGAGCCTCCTCATTGGTAGCTATTACATCAGTTGGAGTAATAAACTCTAGACATTTATTATATGGGGCAGTTTTATCCGAATATCTTGAAAAACTAAGTTTTATAAAAAAATTATTTATATCTTACTTTATTGTAGACCAAGGTTTTGCAGAGTCTAACAAGTACATTAAACAGAATAAAAATTTATCTAATCCGCATTATTATGTTCTTGGCACAGGAGTAACACTTTGGTTTTGTTGGCAGTTATCCACAATTAGTGGAATTATATTGGGCTCATTTATTCCTGAAGAATTGGGTTTAAAATTTGCGATCCCTCTTACTTTTTTAGCAATTATTGTAAATGACTTAAGAAAATTAGATCATGTTTTTGTGATGTTGGTATCTGGATTTGCATCATTAATTTTATTTGATGCTCCATTTAAATCTTACATAATATTATCTCCTATAGTTGCTCTAATTGCCGCTTTTATAATGTTGAGGTTTAAAAAATGACCTGGTTTTCAATTATAGTATCTGGAATTGTAACTTATTTTTCTAGAATGGCGATGGTAGCCTTAATTGATAGAGATATGCTTGGAACAAAAGTTAAAGAGGTTCTTAATTATGTTCCAGCAGCCGTATTTCCAGCAATAATATTTCCTGGAGTTTTTTTTAATGATTTTGGTTCGTTTGTAGAAATTACAGATCCAAAAATTTATGGTGCAACTGTTGCTTTAGTTGTTGGATTCTTTTCAAGAAATGTAATTGCTACAATTATTTCTGGGCTATTATCTTATTGGTTTATTATTTTTTTCTTATTAAAATAGATTTGTGTATTTATATTCTAAACTCCAGAACTTAAAAAAACCTATCCGCATTGCTTTTATTGGTTGTGGCAAGTTTGTTTCTATGTTTCTCGCCCAATACAATCAATTAAACAAAATCATTTTAGACTCAATAATTGAACTTGATATTGATAGAGCTAAAAAAAATTGTTCAAGCAGTGGATTGTCTAATGAAACTATAGATAAAATTAATTTTACAGACAATTTAGACGACGTTTTAAACAGAGAAATCGATGTATTTATTGAAGCTACAGGTAATCCCATTGTAGGCACTATCCATGCAAAAAAAATAATAGAAAGTAAAAAACATGTCATTATGGTTAATGTAGAGGCAGATGTTTTGTGCGGAAAATATTTATCTGATTTAGCCAAAGAAAATAATGTTATCTGTTCAATGGCATATGGCGATCAACCATCATTAATTTTAGAACAAATTGAATGGGCAAAATTAAATGGTTTTGACGTTATATGTGCAGGAAAAGGCACCAAATATCATCCATCTTTTGAATATTCGACACCAGAAACTGTCTGGGGACACTATGGCTTAACTAAAGAAAGAGCTGAAAATGAGTCTGGGATGAATCCTAAGATGTTTAATAGTTTTTTATGTGGAGATAAGTCATCAATTGAAATGTGTGCAGTCAGTAATGCAACAGATCTAAAGTGCCCAAATAATGGATTAACTTATCCTCCAATAGGAGTTTATGATATTGCAAAAAAATTAATTCCACGATCTGAAGGAGGTTTATTAGATTATTCTGGTCAAGTAGAAGTTATTTCAAGTATAGATTTAGATAAAAAAGATATTCCTAATGATCTTAGATGGGGAGTGTATATTGTTATTAAAGCTCAAAATGAGTATGTCAAAAACTGTTTCAAAGACTATGGAATGGTGACGGACTCTTCTGGAAGTTATTCTGCAATTTGGAGGCCTTATCATTATATTGGATTAGAATTGGCTCAATCAATTTATTCAATAGTCCTTGATAATAAAGCAACTGGTCATACAAAAAACTTTAATGCCGAGATAGCCAGCGTTGCAAAAAAAGATTTAAAAGCAGGACAAAAACTTGATGGAGAAGGGGGCTATTGTGCTAGAGGCCGATTGATTTCATCAAAAAAATCAAAACAGGAAAGAATTTTGCCAATGGGATATACTGATAATGCTATTTTAAAAAAAGATATCAAGAAAGATGACTTTATATTTTTAGATGATGTTGAGCTTAATTTACCAAAACAAATTATTGAAGCTAGAGAATATCAATTTAATTTAAATTAAATTTTTTTTTTAATCTCTCATATATTTCGTCAGTTACATCCTCCCATTGATTAAATTTTGTTTGATTTATTTTTACTAGAGAACTGTAAGGGTTTATTTTATCAAGTGCTCCCCATCTCCAATCAGGATAGATATTAAATACTCCCCAAGTTTCTTTATTCAAAATTGCAGAAATATGTAAAATAGCTGTATCTACTGATATTACTAAATCTAAATTTTTTATAATTGAAGAAATTTCAACTAAATCATATTTCCCAAAATCTTTAATTTTATCAGTATTAAAATATTCTTTATCACTCTGCCATATTTCATTTTGTAAACAATAAAAATTAATATCTAGATCTAAAATTTTTACTAAATTTTTTAATTGTATAGATCTAAATGGTTGATTTGGACCAAGGAATGAGCCAGTCCAAACTAAACCTACATTTGGTTTATCTAAATTTAATTTATTTTTCCATTCTTCATTAGTATCAATATTTTTATTAATTAATTGATTATGTGAACTAAATTTTTTCAAATAGAAAAATTTTATTAATGAACCTAAAGAGATTTTATAATCAAATTCTTTATTTATAAAACTATCTCTGGTTTCAATTTTTAGATTAATTAAATCAGTTCTAAATAAATTTTTAATACTATTATTCACTATAAAAATTACTTTTTTTGATATTTTTGTTAAAGAATAAACATATTTTGAAAATTGTAGAGTATCCCCAATTCCTTGTTCATAAAATACAACAATACTTTTATTTTCAAGGTTTTCTCCATTCCATTCTTTAATTTCTTTTAGATAAGATGTAGTTTTTGATCCTCTACTTTCATAGAATTTCCAACCATCTTCAAAGTTCCCCTCCCTAAGTGATCTAATACCAATATAATTAAAAAAATTGTTATCTTTCTTAATCTGATTTCTAATACTATTTAGCAATAGCTCTCCTTGTTTGAAATTTCCCATATTAAAATATAGTTCTATTAAAATTATCAAAAATTTTGATTTATCTTTATGGTTATTTAGGAGCTCTATTGCTTTGTCAAATTTTTCTTTAAAAATATAATATTGAGCCTCGTTATAAATAAATTCTATATATTTGCTGTCTATTTTTTTAGAAATTTCAAAATATTCGTCTGATTTATTTTCATCTTTAAGTTTTATGTAATTCAAGAGAATATTATTAATTATTATTTTATCGTTTTTTGCAATTTCATTTGCCTCTAAAAAGTATTTGAGAGAAGTTTTTGGTTTATTACTTTTTAAATAGATATTTCCAATATTATTGAGAGCTTTTAATTTATTTTTACCATTTAAATCTTTGCATTTTTCGTACTTTTCAATTGCAGATAAATTATCATTATTTAATTCATAAGCATAAGCAAGCTGATAAATAAATAAATCATTTGTACTATTTAAATAACTTAGTTTTTGAGCAATATTAATTGCTTCTGAATAGTTTTTTTTTCTAATATTAATTAAGTACAGATTTTTTAGTGGATCTTCAAATTTTTCATTTAATTTGTGAGACTTTCTAAAGAATTCTTCAGCTAGTTCTTGATTATTTTTTAATGAATAAATAACACCTATAAAATTATTAATTAAATATATATTTTCTTTAACACTATAATCTTCACACTGTTTTAGTGCTAAATCTAATTTTTTTGAATTTATATTTTCAACTATCAGCTTTAAATCATTCATTTATTAAAAATAAATTATATTAAAATTTTACATTTTAAACTTGTTCAATTATAGATATTACCATAAATACTCATGAAAATAACTCATGCCCTCGTGGTGAAATTGGTAGACACAAAGGACTTAAAATCCTTGCCCTTTTGGGAGTGCCAGTTCGAGTCTGGCCGAGGGCACCACTAATGGTTAATCCTTTTGTAATTTCAGACAAAAATTCTAGATCATTTAAAATTAAAAACGCAGTCTTAAAAAAAATAAATACACATTCTTTATCAAAATCTAATTTAATAATTGTGATAGGTGGTGACGGTTTTATGCTCGAAACTTTAAAAAAATATAATAAATACAAAAAACCTTTTTATGGAATAAATTCAGGAAATTATGGTTTCCTTATGAATAAATTTTCTGAAAAAACTAATTATAAAAATTTAATCAAAGGAAGATTAGTCTCAATATCTCCATTAGAAATGAGAGTAAAAAATAAATCAAATATTATAAAAAAATGTATAGCAATTAACGAAATTTCAGTTCTCAGACAAAGTAGACAAACAGCATCATTAACTATTTCAAATGGTAAAAAACAAATTATAAAACATTTAATTTCTGATGGTGTTTTGGTATCAACACCTGCTGGTAGTACAGCTTATAATCTTTCTGTTCATGGTCCTATTCTTAGCTTAGACTCCAATAAGTTATCAATAAGTCCAATCAGTGCTTTTAGACCAAGACGATGGAAAGGAAAAATAGTTAGTGATAAATCTAAAATTACAATCAAGAATTTAAATTATTTAAAGAGACCTATAAGTGCTGTTGCTGATAATATAGAGGTAAGGAATGCAAAATCAATATCAATCATAACTAACAAAAAAATTAAATTTAATTTAATATTTGATAAAAATAGAAGTCTTCAGAAAAAAATTAAAATCGAGCAATTAAGAAATGAAATAAATTAATGGTGCCCCCGCACGGACTCGAACCGCGGACCTATTGATTACAAATCAATTGCTCTACCAGCTGAGCTACAAGGGCACGAAGAGTTTTGTATTACGATTTTTAAGATTATCAAGTTTTATTTTTGTACTGATTTATATGATGAAAGACTATTGCTGCACTGTTAGATATATTTAAACTCTCAATATTTTTATTTATTTCTATTTTTACGGAAAAATCTATATATTTTTTTGTATGTTCTTTTAAACCAAAGCCTTCTGAGCCAAAAAGTAAAATATTATTACCATTCCATTTAATATCATTAAACTTTTTATCACTTTTTGCTTCAAAACCATAAATCCAAAAATTTTTTTCTCTTAAGAACTTAAGTGTAGTATTAATATTGGATACTTCAAATATATTAATATGCTCCATGCAACCACTTGCAGATTTATACATCAGTTTACTTTCTGATGGAAAATGACGTTCTTTAATGATAATTCCATCTATATCAAAGGAAGTAGCACTTCTAATTATAGAACCTATATTTCTAGGATCTGTTACTTCATCCAAACAAGCAAAAGTTAAATGACTCTTTATATTAATGAATTCTTTTAGATTATTTTTTTCAAAATGTTCTATTTCAGCTACATATCCTTGATGAGTAATTCCGTCTCTTGAACAATATTTATCAAGTTCTTTCCGCGTTTTGTAATAAACTTTTAAATCTTTTAGAAGATTTTTTCTTGAACTTACTCTGTGTATATTTTTTTTACTTTCTTCAGTAAGAAAAATTTTTAATACTTTTCTATTGGGATTTTTTAATGCTTCTATAACCGCATGTTTTCCAACTATAAAAAAAGATGATTTGTTCATGATTATTGCCTAATTTACAGTAATTTTAAGCTATTTTCCTATATTTCACGTATTGCATTTGTACAATAAAAATATATAAAACGCATGTTGTTTAAAGCTTTATTGAACATGGGGTGCTTCCCCCTAAAATAATTTAAGGAGGGGTACCAAAGCGGTCAAATGGGGCGGGCTGTAAACCCGTTGACTTCGGTCTTCGAAGGTTCGAATCCTTCCCCCTCCACCATTCAATATTTTTTTTACAACATGGAGTATACTTGGGTGTTGCGGGTGTAGTTCAATGGTAGAACGCTAGCCTTCCAAGCTGGATGTAAGGGTTCGATTCCCTTTACCCGCTCCAAAAATTAAATTAAGAAAAAATGAGGTAAACAAGTAATGTCAAAAGAAAAGTTCGTAAGAAATAAACCGCACTGTAATATTGGTACTATAGGTCATGTCGATCATGGTAAAACAACATTAACTGCTGCGATTACAAAAGTATTAGCAGAGTCTGGTGGTGCACAATTTACTGCTTATGATCAAATTGATAAAGCTCCAGAGGAAAAAGAGAGAGGAATTACTATTTCAACAGCTCACGTAGAATATGAGACAGAAAAAAGACACTATGCACACGTGGATTGCCCAGGTCATGCTGATTATGTAAAAAATATGATCACAGGAGCAGCGCAAATGGATGGTGCAATTTTGGTTGTTAACGCTGCTGATGGTCCAATGCCACAAACAAGAGAACACATTCTTTTAGCAAGACAAGTTGGAGTTCCAGCTATAGTTGTTTACTTAAATAAAGTAGATCAAGTTGATGATAAAGAAATGATTGAACTTGTTGAAGAAGAAATAAAAGATTTATTAACATCATATAAATTTCCAGGTGATAAAACTCCAATTATCAAAGGTTCTGCATTAGCTGCTGTTGAAGGCAGAGATGATGAGATTGGAAAAAATTCTATCATGGAACTAATGAAATCTGTAGACGAATTTATTCCACAACCTGACAGACCAAAAGATAAAGATTTCTTAATGCCTGTTGAGGATGTATTCTCAATTTCAGGAAGAGGTACAGTTGTAACAGGAAGAGTTGAGTCAGGAGTAATCAAAACCGGTGATGAAATAGAAATTGTCGGAATTAGAGAAACAAAAAAAACAGTCTGTACTGGTGTAGAAATGTTCAGAAAACTTTTAGATTCAGGTGAAGCAGGAGATAATATTGGTGCATTGTTGAGAGGTGTTGAAAGGACCGATGTAGAAAGAGGCCAAGTACTGTGTAAACCCGGTTCAATTACTCCACACACTAAATTTGAAGCTCAAGCTTATGTATTGAAAAAAGAAGAAGGTGGAAGACACACTCCTTTTTTCACAAAATACAGACCTCAGTTTTATTTTAGAACAACAGATGTAACAGGTGAAGTAGAATTACCTGCTGGTACAGAAATGGTGATGCCAGGAGATGATGCTAAATTTACAGTAAAATTAATTACACCTATTGCGATGGCTGAAAAGTTAAACTTTGCCATTAGGGAAGGTGGTAGAACAGTAGGAGCTGGAGTAGTAACTAAGATTATAGAGTAAACTCCATAGGAGTGTAGCTCAATTGGTAGAGCGCCGGTCTCCAAAACCGGAGGTTGGGGGTTCGATTCCCTCCGCTCCTGCCAAATTAAATTATGAAGAACCCATTAAAATTTATACAAGATGTAAAGCAAGAAGCTTTTAAGGTCACTTGGCCAACTGGAAAAGAGGTAATTCAAGGATCATTAATGGTTGTAGCTATGGCTATTGTAGCAGCTTTATTTTTTCTTTTACTAGATCAAGTTCTTCAATTTTTTTTAGAGTTAGTTTTAAAGGTTAATCTGTAATGAAAAACTGGTATATTGTTCAATCTCATTCTAGCTTTGAAAATAAAGTTGCTCAAGAGATAAAGGAAGAAGCAACAAAAGCAAATTTATCAGATAAAATTGAGGAAATTATTGTTCCTACTCATGATATTACGGAGGTTAAAAGAGGAAAAAGGGTTCAAAGAAAGAAAAAATACTTTCCTGGATATGTATTATTAAAGAGTGAAATGGATAACACAATTTATCACATGATAAAAAATTTGAAAAAAGTTAGTGGGTTTTTAGGAACAAGAGGTACACCAATCCCTGTTTCTGAAAAAGAAATAGAAAAAATTCTCGGTCAAATTAAAGATGGTGTTGTGCAACCTAAATCGGGTATTGAATACAATGTAGGTGAAAAGGTACAAGTTATAGATGGACCTTTTGCATCATTCAGTGGTTTAGTTGAGGATATAGATGAAGAGAAATTGAGATTAAAAGTCTCAGTATCTATTTTTGGTAGACCAACTCCAGTTGATTTAGAATATAGTCAGGTAGAAAAGGCAAGCTAATGGCAAAAAAAGAAATTAGTGGATATATAAAGTTACAAATTAATGGTGGACAGGCAAATCCAGCACCTCCGGTTGGACCAGCGCTAGGTCAAAGGGGAATTAATATCATGGATTTTTGTAAAGCATTTAATGAAAAAACGAAATCTTTTGCAGGTAAACCTGTGCCAGTGATCATTACTGTTTATAAAGATAAAAAATTCGATTTTATAATTAAATCACCACCAGCATCTCATTTTATCAAAGAAGCTGTTAAATTAAAAAGTGGTTCAAAAGAACCTGGAAGAAATATCGTTGCAAAAATTTCCAAAAAACAATTAAAAGAAATAGCAGAAAAAAAAATGGCAGATTTAAATGCACATGATGTTGATGAAGCTGCTAAAATTATTGCAGGATCTGCAAGATCAATGGGCATAGAGGTAATAGAATAATGTCATCAAAAAGATTTAAAAAATTACCAGAAAAAACTAGAAATTTGCAATCTGAAGAAGTGGATAAATTAATACCTATTTTAAAACAAAATTGTACAACAAAATTTGATGAATCTTTAGATCTAAGTTTGCAAATTAATAACAAGCAAAAGAAAAGCGAGATTAATATTAGGACAGTAATTAATTTACCAGGTGGAAGTTCAAAAAAAGTTAAAATTGGCGTTGTTTGTGAAGAAAATAAATCTCAAGAAGCAAAAGATGCTGGAGCAGAAGTTGTTGGTGGTGATGAGATTATAGAAGAAATAAAAGCAGGAAATATAAATTTTGAAAAATTAATTTGTACTCCTGGGATGATGATTAAACTTTCAAAATTAGGAAAAGTTCTTGGTCCAAAAGGATTAATGCCAAATCCAAAATTAGGATCAGTAACAAATGATTTAAAAAAAGCTATAAAAGATGCAAAATCTGGACAAGTTGAAATAAGAAATGATAAAGATGGAAATATAGGCGTGAGTATAGGAAACAAATCTTTTTCGGATGATAAATTAATATTGAATTTTAATGCGGTATTAGATGCATTAGAAAAGGAAAAATCAAATAATACAATTAAAGGAGATTTAATAAAGCAAGCTTTTATAACGTCAACAATGGGCGTTTCATACAAAATTAAATTAGGTAAAAGTATTTAGTTATGTTGAATAAAGAACAAAAGAAACAGTATATATCTGATATGACAAACCAGTTCGAAAAGTCTGAATCTGTGATAGTTACTCACTATCAAGGTTTAACGATGAACCAACTTGATGACCTAAGAGCTAAAATGAGAGAACATGGCATAAAATTTAAAATTACAAATAATAGAATAACAAAATTGGCTTTAGAGAAAACAAGATGTAAAGATCTTTCAAACTTATTTTCAGGTCCTACAGCTATAGCTTTGTCTGAAGATGCAATAACTTCTGCAAAAATATTAACAAATTTCTCAAAAGAAAATGAAAATTTAAAGATTCTAGGTGGAATCATGGGTTCAGATATTTTAGACGTTGCTGGCGTCAAAAATGTAGCTACCTTACCTTCATTGGATGAAGCTAGGGCCAAAATAGTAGGAATATTGCGGTCTCCAGCACAAAAAATAGCAAGTATTTTACTTGCGCCAGCGTCAAAAATCGCTATTTTAGCGCTCGAAAAATCAAAAAAATAACCAGGGACAAGATTTACTATGGCTGACTTAAATAAAATTATAGATGACTTATCAAGTTTAACTGTTGTTGAGGCAGCTGAACTTTCAAAACAATTAGAGGAAAAATGGGGAGTGACTGCAGCAGCAGCTGTAGCGGCTGCACCAGCAGCAGGAGCAGGAGCAGCACCAGTTGAAGAAAAAGATGAATTTACAATTATGCTTACTGCAGCTGGGGATAAAAAAATTAATGTTATAAAAGAAGTTAGGGCTATTACTGCTTTAGGACTTAAAGAAGCAAAAGATTTAGTTGAAGGTGCACCGAAAGAAGTCAAATCAGGTGTTAATAAAAAAGAAGCAGAAGAGATTAAGCAAAAACTCGAAGCAGCTGGCGCAAAAGTAGAACTAAAATAAATTAGATAGGATTATTTACTGGTTATATTTTTAATCAGTAGTTGAGATGCAGTTATCTTTCACAGAAAAGAAAAACATTAGAAAAAGTTTTGGTAAGCTGAAAGAAAGTTTATCTATTCCAAATCTTATAGAGGTACAAAAAAATTCATATAAAGAATTGACAGAATTTAAACAGGATGTCGAACAACATCTAGTCAAAGGTTTTGATAGAGTTTTCAAAAGTATTTTTCCAATTGAAGATTTAAATGATAAAGCAACATTAGAATATGTTTCATATAAATTAGAAAAACCTAAATTTGATGTTGAAGAATGTATAGCTAGAGGTTTAACATATTCTGCAGCTCTCAAATGTACTCTCAGACTAGTTGTCTATGAGATTGATCAAGAAAATAACACAAAAGATATTTTATCTGCAAAAGAACAAGAAGTTTACATGGGGGAGGTTCCAATGATGACAAATAGTGGAACTTTTATAACCAATGGCGTTCAAAGAGTAGTTGTTAATCAAATGCACAGAAGTCCAGGTGTATTCTTTGATCATGATAAAGGAAAATCTCATGCAAGTGGAAAATTATTATTTAATTGTCGTGTAATTCCAAATCGTGGATCCTGGTTAGATTTCGAATTTGATGTTAAGGATTTGTTATATTTTAGAATTGATAGAAAAAAGAAAATACTAGTCTCTACTTTATTACAAGCTTTAGGATTTTCAAAAAACGATATTGTTGATGAATTTTATCAAAAAGAAACATTAAATTATGATAAAAATTTAAGTAAATGGAAAACTAAATTTGATCCCGAAAATTACAGAGCCAAAAATTTTTCAGAGGAAGTAATTGATGCAAAAAATAATAAAGTCGTTGTAAAATTAGGAGATAAAATAAATTTTTTAACGGCAAAAAAACTCTCTAATGATGGTCTAAAAGAAATTTATGTTTCAAGTGAGTCTTTGTATGGTAAATTTTTACACAGAGATATTACTGTTGGTGAAGATGTATTTAAAATTGGAACAGAAATAAATGAGACTATAATTAGTAAAATTATCGAAGCTGATATTAAATCCTTAGATATTTCTAAAACTAACTCAATAAATAAAGGTCCATATTTATTATTAAGTATTTTCAATGATAAAAATGAAAACAAAAATGATGCTATTACAGAAATTTATAAGGTTTTAAGACCTGGAGAACCTCCAACAATAGAAATAGCTACTCAGATATTTAATAACTTATTTTTTAGTTCTGACAGATATGATTTATCAGATGTTGGAAGAGTAAAAATGAATTCACGATTGGAACTAACTTGTTCTGATAAAATTACAATTTTACGAAATGATGACATACTGGCAATAATTCAGAAAATGTTAGACTTGAGAGATGGTAAAGACGATGTTGATGATATCGATCACTTGGGAAATAGAAGAGTTAGATCGGTAGGTGAACTAGTTGAGAATCAAGCTCGAATTGGTGTTTATAGAATGGAAAGAGCAATTAAAGAAAAAATGACAACATTAGATGTTGAGTCTGCTATGCCACAAGATTTAATTAACGCTAAACCTTTGACAATTTCTCTAAAAGATTTTTTTGCAACGTCTCAATTATCTCAATTTATGGATCAAACAAACCCACTTT
>CACLSX010000018.1 GCA_902609705.1 uncultured Pelagibacteraceae bacterium | reverse complement strand
TATGTCCAGAGAAGTGATGGAATACGATGTTGTTATCGTAGGTGGCGGACCATCAGGACTTTCAACTGCAATTAAATTAAAGCAGTTAAATCCAGATATTAATGTCTGCCTTTTAGAGAAAGCATCTGAAATAGGTGCACATATTTTATCAGGTAACGTGTTTGAAACACGTGCTTTAGACGAACTAATACCTAATTGGAAAGAATTAAATGCTCCAATTAAAACAAAAGTTACAAAAGAAAAATTTTTATTTTTAGGAAAACAAAAATCATTAAGTTGGCCAACATGGTTGCTTCCTAAGGTTCAACAAAATCATAACAATTATATTATAAGTCTTGCAAATCTTTGTAGATGGTTAGCAGAGCAGGCTGAGGGATTAGGAGTTGAAATATTCCCAGGATTTCCAGCAAGTGAAGTTTTATATAATAATGATGGATCAGTTAAAGGTATTGCAACCCAAGATATGGGTATAGACAAAGAGGGAAATAAAAAAGATACTTATGAACCAGGAATGGAATTACATGCAAAAGTTACGGTATTTGCAGAAGGATGCAGAGGTCACTTAGGAAAAGAATTAATAAAAAAGTTTGAATTAGACAAAGGCAAAAATCCTCAACAATATGGAATTGGTTTTAAAGAAATTTGGGAGATAGATGAAAAAAATCATACAGAAGGTTTAGTAATACATACTGCTGGATGGCCTTTAGACAATAACACCTACGGTGGAAGTTTTATGTATCATGCAGAAAATAAACAAGTTTTTCTTGGTTACGTAATTGGATTAGATTACCAAAATCCTCATCTCTCACCTTTCGATGAATTCCAAAGATTTAAAACTCATCCAGATATAAAAAAAATAATTGAAGGTGGAAAAAGAATTTCTTATGGCGCAAGAGCTTTAATTGAGGGAGGTATACAGAGTTTACCTCAGATGTTTATGCCAGGTGCTTTGTTAGTTGGATGTGATGCGGGAACATTAAATATGCCTAAAATAAAAGGGTCTCATACTGCAATGAAAAGTGGAATGATCGCTGCTGAAACAATTTATGAGCATCTTACAAAAAATTTGAATTTATCCACATATGAACAAAAATTTAAAGAAAGTTGGGTTTACAAAGAATTATATGAGGCGAGAAATGTAAAACCAAGTTTCTCTTGGGGTTTAATTCTGGGTATATTATTTACTGGAATTGACCAGATTTTATTTAGAGGAAAGCTTCCTTTCACATTAAAGCATAAACATGCTGATCATGAAGCTTTAAAACCAGCAGATAAAATGCCAAAAATTGATTATCCTAAGCCTGATAACATTATTACTTTTGATAAAACTAGTTCGGTTTATTTAACAGGTACAATTCATGACGATAATCAGCCAGTCCACTTAAAACTTAAAGATCCAGATTTGCCAATAAAATATACTTTAGAAAAATTTGATGAGCCTGCACAAAGATATTGTCCAGCAGGAGTTTATGAAGTTCAAGAAGTAAATTCTGTTCAAAAATTTGTAATAAATGCACAAAATTGCATACATTGTAAAACTTGTGATATTAAAGAGCCATCTCAAAATATTACTTGGGTCACTCCAGAAGGTGGGGGTGGACCTAAATATGGAAATATGTAGTTAGGATAAATCGATTGCAAACTTTTTTAAAGTTTCAATTGGAATAAGTTTCAAAGTGTTTTTATGAGTTTTCTTTAAATAAATTGGACATCCTTTTCCCGCTTCTAAAGCTCGAGCATACCAACCTGCACACACACACCAACTATCTCCATCTTTCAAACCTGGAAAACCAAACTCAGGATGAGGTGTAATTAGATCATTGCCTGCTTCTTTACACCATTCTAAAAATTCAGTATTTACTTTTGCACAAACAGTGTGCACACCATGATCATTTTCATCTGTATTGCAACATCCGTCTCTATACCATCCTGTTAATGGATCATTTGAACATAACTCCAAGTCTTCGTCTAATACGTTTTTTTGTTTATCAGCCATGAAATAATTCTGTTAATTTTTTATCAATATCGATGTTAAAAGAAAATGATCTTCTTTCACCATCAGATTTAAATGGATATGCAGTATGCATTAAATTATTTGGGAATAAAATAAGATCACCAACTCTTGGTTTATGATTAAATATAGAATTATTTAAAAAAGATTTAGAACCATAAATAAAATCAATTGTTCCGTTAGTTTTGATTTTTTTATGTCCCTTTGTTAAATTGTTTGGAATTTTTAAATAACCAACTCCAGAAACATTGCCATCATGAAAATGTACAGGGTTATAATCATTTTTAAATTGTCTTACGACCCATAAATTCTTAATTTTAATATTTTTTGACTTCTTATTAATATTTTTTTTTAAATATTGATTTACACTTTTAGAAATAAAACTTTTTAAATTTTTTTTAATAAATTTATTTTTTAATTCAATTTCTTGCTCAACTTGACCCACCAACTTTTTTGAATAGTCATTTGATTTCAATTTTTTTTTATCTTTAATAATACTTTCAACTTCGTCATTAATTTTTTTTACCAAGTTTAACGGAATTTTAACAACAGCAATTTTTGGTCCAAACGGACTTAAAACTTTCATTAATTTTTTATATTTTTGTTGGATTAGGTTGCCCTTTATAAACAACTTCTGGATCAAATTTTTTTTCTTCTTCTTCAAATTTCATTTCGATTTGTCTTGCATTATCAATTTTACCCAAAGGAACAGATCTATAAAAACAGGATCTGTAACCAACGTGGCAACTAGAGCCTTCGCCAATATCTACAGTCATCCAAACTGCATCTTGATCATCATCAATTCGAATCTCCTTTACTTTTTGAACAAACCCACTTGTTTTTCCTTTATGCCAAATTGATTGTCTTGATCTGCTCCAGTAATGAGCTTCTTTAGTTTCGATTGTTAACTTGAAGGCTTCGACATTCATATACCCGTGCATTAATATTTCTTTTGTTTTTGAGCATGTTGTAATGACTGGAATCAATCCATCATTGTCGAATTTAGGAGATAAAAGCTTACCTTCTTCTATTTCTGCTACATTTTCTCTTTTTTTAAACATATATGTGGAATTATCTAACATAATAATAAATATATTAAATATTTTAAAATTAAGGTTTTATATATATAAAAGCACGTCATGAAATTAGTAAAAAACGAAAACGAAAAAAAAATTAATGAAGTAACAGACAAGGAAGCTGAAGAAGCTTTTGTCAAAATCCTTAAATGGCTAGGTGAAGATCCTACTAGAGAAGGTTTATTGGAAACTCCAAAAAGAGTTACAAAAGCATTTAAAGAATATTTCAAAGGCTACAAAGAAGATCCTAAAGCAGTTTTAGATAAAACATTTGGTGATGTTGAAGGCTATAGCGATATGGTTGTTCAAAAAAATATTTCAGTTCAAAGTCATTGCGAACATCACATGGCACCAATTATAGGAATTGCTCATGTAGCATATATTCCAAATCAAAGAGTTGTAGGATTAAGTAAAATAGCAAGAGTAGTAGAAGTATTTTCTAAAAGATTACAAACACAAGAAAGATTAACTGTTCAGATCGCTAATACTTTAATGGAGTCGTTGGATGCAAAAGGAGTTGCGGTAACAATAGATTCAACTCATCAGTGTATGACTATGAGAGGTATAAAAAAAGAGCAAGCTACCACAGTTACAAATTTTTATCTTGGACAGTTTAAAGACGATTTAAGTTATCAAAATAGATATTTGCGATTTATTGCAAAATAATATTTACTGATAAACATGGCGGACTCATTTAAAGCAGTTGTAATAAACAATCAGAACGAAAATTTTACGAGAGAAGTCAAAGAATTAAGTTTAGATCATTTTAAAGATGGTGAGGTGCTAGTTAAGATAGATTATTCTGATCTTAATTGGAAAGATGCAATGATACTAAAAGATGGTGGTAAATTAGTAAAAGAGTATCCAAGAATACCTGGTATTGATTTTTCTGGAACTGTTGAACAAGGAGATGGTGAAGAATTTAAAGCAGGAGACAGAGTTATATTAACAGGTTGTAGAGCAGGAGAACTTTTTGATGGTGGATATTCTCAATACGCAAAAGTTAAAAAGGATCATATTACAAAAACACCTGAGGGAATGACAAATAAACAAGCTATGATTTTGGGAACTGCTGGTCTTACAGGTTTGTTATGTGCTTTTGCAGTTAAAGCAAGAGAGGAACTATTGATGCAGTCAAAAGTTAATGATGTATTAGTAACTGGTTCTACAGGAGGTGTTGGAATGGTTGCAGTAATGGTTCTTGCTAAAATGGGAATTAATGTAACAGCTATAACTGGTAAACCAGATAAAGCTGAATATTTAAAAGAACTTGGTGCAAAAAACGTTATAGATCGTAAAGAATTTGAGGGTGAAGCAAGATTAATAGATAAAGGAACATGGGATGGCGTTGTAGATACCGTTGGTGGTAACATTTTATCGAATGCTATTGCTCAAACTAAACCAAAAGGAATTGTTGCCATATGTGGAAATGCTAGTGGTAATAAATTAAATACATCAGTAATTCCATTTATATTAAGAGCAGTGAAATTATGGGGTGTTGACTCAGTTAACATAAGTAAAAAAAGAAAAGAGTTTGTATGGGGAGAATTTCCTGCTTTGCTAGATTTTAATATTTTAGAAAAATCAGTAAATACTATTGGGTTAGAAGAATTATTAAATATCTATCCTGATATATTAAAAGGAAATTTAAAAAATAAAATAGTAGTAGACGTAAATAAATAATGGATTGGGATAAATTAAAGATATTTCATGCAGTTGCTGAGGCAGGTAGCTTTACTAGCGCAACAGTAATTCTAAATCTAAGTCAATCTGCAATAAGTAGACAAATTCAATCTTTAGAAGAAGATTTAAAAGTTAAATTATTTGAACGTCATGCTAGAGGTTTAACACTAACTGAAAATGGAGAATATGTATTTAAAACAGCTCATGAAGTTATCTCCAAATTAAAAGAGGTAGAAACAACTTTAGGAGATAAAAAACATAAACCATCCGGAAAACTATCAGTAACAACCGTTGTTAGTTTTGGAACAACTTGGCTGACGCCAAGAATACAAGAATTTATGCAATTAAATCCAGAAATTGAAGTTGAACTCATATTTGATGATAGGGAGTTAGATTTAAGCACAAGACAAGCAGATATTGGAATATTTATGAGAAGACCGAAACAACTTAATTATATTCAAAAAAAGCTCATAGATATTAATTATCACATCTACGGATCACCAAAATACTTAGAAAAACATGGATATCCTAAGACAGTTAATGACCTAAATAAGCACAACTTTATTTCATTTGGTAGAGGAGCTCCATCACCAGTTTATAATCCAGATTGGGCATTAAAACTTGGAATGAAAGATAATAAAAAAAGAAAAACTGTAATGAGAGTGAATAGTGTTTATGGTTTACTATTAGCTGTTCAAAGCGGTGTAGGACTAGCTGCAATTCCAGATTACTTAACTGTGAAACAACCAAATATTGTTAAAGTTTTACCAAGCGTTCAAGGTCCAACTACTGAGGCACATTTTGTATATCCTCAATCACTTAAAAATGTTGCTAGAGTTCAAGCTTTTAGAAACTTCCTTTACAGTAAAATTTCTGAGTGGGAATTTTAAATAATTTATCCTAAAAACAGCACTAATTGCGATTGATTATCAATTGCGACAATATTGCAATTGATAATCATTTTCATTGAGAATAGTTATCATCCGCATTGCAGGACAAATTACGTTTAATATAAATATAAATTTAAGGAGTAGAGTGAGAAAATTGACAATAATTTCATTGTTTTTTGCTTTAATTTCAAGTTTTACGATTGCAGCTGAGGTCAATATTTTTAGTGCAAGACACTATGATTCTGACATTCAATTATATGAAAAGTTCACAGCAGCAACAGGAATTAAAGTAAACGTAGTATCAGGTAAAGATAAAGCCCTGCAAAAAAGAATTACAGAAGAGGGAGCAGACTGTGTTGGAGATTTATACATCACAGCTGATGCTGGAAGATTAGGTGCATTTGCAGCCAAAGGCATGATGCAAAACGCTGGTTGGTCAAAAGTTATTAAGGATGCTGTACCTGCACAATTTAGATCTGCTAAATGGACTGGAATAGCTAAGAGAGCAAGAATAATTTATTATTCACCTGAAAGAGTAAATGCAAATGAACTAAATGGCATGACTTACGAAGGTCTAGCTGATCCAAAATGGAAAGGTAGATTAGTAATAAGAAAATCTAACAACATTTATAACCAGTCTTTAGTTGCTTCACTAGTTAAGAATAATGGTAAAGCTAAAACTGCAGAATGGTCTAAAGCTGTTGTAGCAAACATGGCTAGAACTCCAAAAGGTAACGACCGCGCTCAAATCATGGCTGTTGCGGCTGGAGAAGCTGATATTGCTGTTGCAAATACATATTATCATGCATTGATGTTATCTGGAAAAAAAGGTGCTGAACAACAAGAAGCGGCAAAAAAAGTAATGCCTTTTTTCCCTAATCAACAAGATAGAGGAACGCACATTAATATTAGTGGAGCTGGTATGCTTAAACATGCACCAAACAAAGCTAATGCTGTAAAATTAGTTGAGTTTTTATTATCAACAGAGGCTCAAAATCACATTGTAAATAATACTTTTGAGTATCCAATGATCGGTGGTGTAACACCTAATGATTTAGTTCCAGGCAAAGAGATGAACTTTGTAATGGATACTAAAACAAGTGTTAAGTCATACGGTGCAAAACAAGCAGATGCATTAGAAGTAATGTTGGCTGCAGGTTGGAAGTAAATGATAGCTGTTAAAAAAAAATTTATTACGGAAATTGATTATAATAAATCTTCCAAAGCCTGTCCTGCATGTGCTTCGGAGTGTGAAAAAATCAATAAACGTGTAAATAATAGAAAATTGTCTGAAATTAAAACTAAGGAGGTTCCGCATATCCTAAAAGTATTTAATTTTTGATTTTCTAAAGTTTGTGCCTATGGTTTGGTCTCCTAAACCATGGGCACTTTTGATTTTCATGATTATAAGGCGGATTATAATATATGAAATTTAATTCCTGGTACCTTTCATCATTTTTAGTTTCATTTGTTGTTGCAATTCCAATTTTAACTGTGTTTGCAAGTTTCTTCCAAGAAACAACTAATTACTTTGATATTTTAAAAAATACATTTTTAATTGAATATATTTATAATTCCTTAATATTACTTTTAGGAGTTTTGGTTCTTACATTATTCTTAGGCGTTGGCAGTGCATACGTAGTTTCATTTTATGATTTTCCAGGCGTTAAATTTTTTAAATGGGCTTTAATATTATCTTTTGCAGTACCTGCTTACATTTATGCTTATTCATTAACTGCTTTTTTTGAAAACTTTGGAACACTATACTCAATATTGAAATCTTTATTTGGACCTGGTGAATATAATCAATCCATTCCAAAATTTGATGGTATGCTTGGTGCTATTTTATCTATTTCTTTTTCACTATTTGGATATGTTTACGTTTTAACTAGAGCATCTTTTCATTATCAGTCTCAAAATTTAATAGAATTAGGACAAAATCTAGGTTTTTCAAAATATAAATCTTTCTTTAAAATCATTTTACCATCTGCAAGACCAGCTATAGTTGCGGGTTTAGCATTAGTTGCTATGGAAACATTATCAGATTTTGGAGCAGTATCATTTTTTGGAATAGCAACTCTTACTACTGGAATATATGATTCATGGATATCTTTTGATGATTTAGCTTTTGCAAATCAGCTCTCATTTTTTTTGCTATTATTTATATTAGGACTTTTTTTTATTGAGAATATCTCAAGAAAAAAAGCTCAATATCACTCTCCAGTTAAGGGAGGAATTAAAGAAAAGAAGAAAATTAAATTAAACTTTTCAAAAGGTTCTTTAGCATTCGGATTTTGTTTTTTAGTTTTTTTAATCAGCTTTTTATTCCCTGTTTTACAAATGTTGTATTGGACAATAATTTTTCCAAAAAATTTATTTGATTTAAATACTTTTCAATTATTTATAAACACAATTTACTTGGTATTTTTATCAAGTGTTGTTCTAGTAATTTTTTCATTTATTTCAAATTATGGAAACAGAGTAACTAAAAGTAAATTCTTAAATTATCTTACAACATTTTCTATTACTGGTTATGCAATTCCTGGTGTAATTTTAGCTGTAGCATTCATCACTTTTATTGCTTGGTTTGATAATACTTTTATAAAAGCCTTTGAATTTAATTCTATAAAGAGAGTATTTATAGGATCTATTTTTGGTTTAGTAATAGTTTATTTTATCAGATTTTATTCATTAGCTTATAACGGTTTGAAAACTGGTTATGAAAGAATAAATAGGTCAATTGATGAAAGTTCTTATCTCCTTGGTTACTCGAAAATAAAAACTTTTTTAGGAATTCATGTTCCTTATTTAAAAAATTCTGTTTTTCTTATAGGGATATTGATTACTATAGAAGTAATAAAAGAATTACCTATAACTTTGATATTGAGACCATTTAACTTTGAAACATTCGCTACAACAGCATATATTTTTGCATCTCAAGATCTCTTAGAAGCTGCAGCAGTTCCATCATTATTCTTGATATTAATTGCAAGTACATTTATTTTGATTACGTCCAAATTTATTTTGAAAGACTAATGGCTAATAATTTTTTTGAAATTGAAAATGTATCTTTTGCTGCTGGCGGGAAAAATAAAGTAAATAACGTTTCTTTAAAAATTGAAAATGAAGGTGAAATTGTATGTTTACTTGGCCCCTCAGGCATAGGTAAAACCACAATATTAAGAACTATTGCAGGTTTAGAAAAAATTAATAAAGGTAAAATTAATCTAAAAGGCAGAACAATTTCTTCTGAAAATATTCATATCGAACCAGAAAATCGTAATATTGCTCTATCATTTCAAGAGAACAGCTTATTTCCTCATTACAATATAGAAAAAAATATTAATCTTGGCTCAGATAGAGTGAAAGATGATAAAAAAATACAAACTAAAGAAGTAATTAATTTTTTAAACTTAAACAAAATATTAAATAAATTTCCGCATGAGATAAGTGCTGGTGAAGCCCAAAGAGCATCTCTAGCAAGATCTTTAGTTTCTCAACCTGATTTATTAATGCTTGATGAGCCATTATCAAATGTAGATCAAAGTTTTAAGGAGGAAATTCAAGTTGAATTAAAACAAATTTTAACAAATTCTAAAATAACTACAATAATTGTAACACACGATTCTTATGAAGCTTTTTATCTAGGCAGTAAATGTGGAATAATATTAGATGGTGAATTAAAGCAATATGATGATCCATATAATGTTTATCATTTGCCAAATTCAGTAGAGGTAGTTAATTTTTTAAATAGAGGCACATTAATACCAGCAGAAGTTACCAGTCCGAAAAGTCTTGAAAATGAGGATTTAGGTACAATAACTGGAAATTTCGCTAGACCGTTCCCAATAGGATCTAAAGTAAAACTATTAATACAGCCAGAGGACTTACAGCATGATGATGCGAGCAATCTTAAACTTGAGGTAGTAGATAGAAAATTCAGAGGATCAAATTTTATTTATACATTAAAAACATTAAGTAATAAATTAATACCAGTTTTTGTGCATTCTCATCATATTCATCAACATGAAGTCGATGAAAAATTTGGTATAAAAAGACCCATCCATATCGATCATATTGTTTGCTTTTAAATTTAATCGTATAAATCACATTAAGTATGAAAGAGTTACCAAAAAGTACTAAAGTAGTTGTTATAGGCGGAGGCGTTGCTGGAACATCATGTGCTTATCATCTGGCAAAATTTGGTTGGAAAGATGTAATATTGCTTGAAAGAGATCAATTAACATCAGGAACTACTTGGCACGCTGCAGGTCTTCTAGGTCAATTAGGTGCATCATCAACAATTACGAAAATAAGAAAATATTCTTTAGATCTATATAAAGATTTAGAAAAGACTACTGGTCTATCAACTGGAATGAAGCAAAATGGTGCAATCACAGTTGCATCTACCAAAGAAAGAATGCAAGAACTACTAAGACAAGCAACAACTGCTCAATTATCAGATGTTGAAGTAGAAGTTCTTAATAAAAAACGTTTAAAGGAATTGTATCCCGTATTACATAGTGAAGATATTGTGGGTGGTGTTTATATGCCAAAAGATGCTCAAGCAGATCCAGTTGGAGTAACTAACGTACTTGCAAAAGCTGCAAAAATGGAGGGCGCAAAGATTTTTGAAAAAACACCTGTAAAAAAAATTTTAATTAAAAATTCTAAAATTAGTGGGGTAGAAACTGATAAAGGTGTCATCGATTGTGAATACGTTGTTATGGCTACAGGAATGTGGTCAAGACAATTAGGTGAAGAAATTAATGTTAGTGTTCCTTTATACCCAAATGAACATTTTTATATAATCACTGAGCCAATAAAAAATTTACCTCAAAATCTTCCCGTTTTAAGAGATTATAATGCTTGTTTATATTTGAAAGAAGATGCAGGAAAAATGCTTGTTGGTATTTTTGAACCAAAGGCAAAACCGGCTTTTAAAGATGCAGGAAGAGTGCCGGACAATTTTTCGTTTGGTGAACTGCCAGATGATTTTGATCACTTTGAACCTTTCTTAGAAAAATCATTTCATAGATTGCCAATGTTAGAAAGTGCAGGAATAAGAAAATTCTTCTCTGGTCCAGAGTCTTTTACTCCAGATACTCAATATTTATTAGGCGAAACCCCTGAAGTTAAAAATCTATATACATGTTGTGGCTTTAATAGCATTGGAATTGCAAGTTCAGGAGGAGCAGGTAGAGTTACTGCCGAATGGATGATGAATGGATATATTAATGAAGATTTATTTTCAGTGGATATTAAAAGGTTTCAAAAATTCCATTCATCAAAAAACTTTATTATGGAAAGAGTAACAGAAACGCTTGGTGATCTGTATGGAATGCATTGGCCTTATAAACAACCAAATACATCAAGAAATCAAAAACTTTTGCCCTATCATGAAGAATTAAAAAGAGTAGGAGCTTGTTTTGGAGTTGCAGGAGGATTTGAAAGGCCAATGTGGTATTCATTAAATGGTAAAGAGCCTAAATATGAATATAGTTTTAATTATCAAAATTGGTACCCTTCAGCAAAACACGAAACTTTAAATGCAAGAAAAAATGTTGGTCTATTTGATTTCTCAACATTTTCAAAATTTGATTTGAAAGGTGAAAAAACTCACCAAGAACTACAAAAGTTGTGCACTGCTAACATTAAAAATGAGATTGGAAAAACAACTTACACTCATATGTTAAATGAAGATGGTGGAATAGAAACAGATTTAACTGTTGTATGTATGGATAAAAATTATTTTAGAATTGTAAGCTCAGCAGCAACGAGAGAACACGATAAATATCATATATTAAAGTATTTAGATGAAGATGTATCATTTAAAGACGTAACAGAGGACATTTGTTGTCTAGGATTATTCGGTCCAAAGAGTAGAGAGATGATTTCGAAAATAAGTAATGATGATTTTAGTAATGATGAATTTAAGTTTGGAACTGGGAAGTTCATCATGATAAATGGTGTTAAAGTTTGGGCTCAACGACTTTCTTATGTTGGTGAATTAGGATTTGAGCTCTATGTTGAGTCAAGTTTAGCTAAGGATTTATATGAAATTCTAATTGAAGAGGGAAAAAACTTCGAACTATCTCATTGTGGAATGCATGCAATGGATATTATGAGAATGGAAAGTGGATTTGTTCACTGGGGACATGATATTTCACCAGAGGAAAATCAGTATCAAGCAGGTTTAAAATTTGCAATTAGTTATAAGAAAAATGTAAACTTTATTGGAAAAGATGCTCTATTAAAAATTAAAGACCAAAAATTAGATAAAAGGATGATGATGTTTACTCTTAAAGACAGTAAACCTGGTGAGCCACTTTTATTACATGAAGAACCTATTTATATGGATGATAAAATTATTGGGAAAACAACTTCAGGAAATTATTCTTTTTGTTATGATAAAAATCTTTCTTTTGGATATGTCAATTCTGGTAATACAGTTGAAACATTAAAAGACAAAAATATATATATTGAAATTGAAAAACAAAAATATCCAGTTGAGGTATTAGAAAAACCTTTAAACAATAAGGATTTTAAGAACTAAGTTTTTTTTTTCTACTCTCGGCCTGAACAAATAAAACTCCAAAAACTATTATTCCAATAACTCCAAAAGTTTTATTAAAATCAAAAGGTACTCCGAATATATAAAAATTGATTAATGTTGACCAAATTAATTGTGAATATTGAAAATTAGTTACAAAAGATAAATTTGATAGCTGAATTGCAAATATAATTAAAAGGTGGCTGGTAAAACCTAATACACCAAGAAATATCAACCAAACCCACAAGCTATTATTCTCAATAGGAGTCCAGTCTAACATTACATAAATAGAGAAAACAATGGCCCCAACAACAGCAGCATAAAATAACGCCACTAAAGGATCATTATTACCAGAAATAAATTTTGTAAAAAATTGATATAAAGCCCAACATACTGGTGGTACCAAAGGAAAAATCAAGTCTAAACTTAAGACTTTCATACTAGGACTCATTGAATAAATTATACACCCAAAGCTTAATAACATTAAAATTATACCTTTAGATGAAAGAATATCTTTTAAAAACAATGCCGTTAAAATTGATACTATTAATGGAGCTGAGAAGAAAACTACATAGATGTCCACAAGGTCAAATTTTTGTAAAGAATGAATGAAAAAAAAAGTAGCAAAAACCATTAATATAGATCTAATAATATTAATTTTAAAATTGCTTTTTAAGTTTAACTTAGGTTTTAATATCGCGAATAAAATTAAAATAATCACAAAGTGAAAAAAAAATCTGCCCCAAATTACTTGATTTAATGGCATTAATGTTCCCAAATATTTTGCAGTAGAATCTTGGCAAACTAAAATAAAAAATCCAGATATAGATAAAATTATAACTTTGGTAATAGATTTATTTTTAAGAAAATTCATAATTTTGATTAAATTTTAGACTGAACTAAGATTATCTAATATTTTTTTTGAGCACTGTTCTGTATTACTAGAGCCTTGAAGATCTTTTGTTCGACTGTCTTTATCTTTTAGAGTTAATTCAATTGATTTTACTATTCTATCAGAAGCTTCTTTTTCACCTAAATAATCTAACATCATTGCAGCTGACCAAATTTGTCCTACTGGATTAGCTATCCCTTGTCCCGCAATATCCGGTGCGGATCCATGCACAGGTTCAAATAATGATGGGTATTTATTTGTTGGATTAATATTTCCAGATGGTGCAATTCCAATAGTTCCAGTACAAGCTGGCCCTAGATCTGATAAAATATCTCCAAAAAGGTTTGATGCGACTATCACATCAAAACGTTCAGGACTTAAAACAAATCTAGCAGCTAATATATCAATGTGATACTGATCAGTTTCCACATCAGAATAGTTCTTTTTATTCTCATTAAATCTTTCATCCCAATAAGGCATTGTAATTGATATTCCATTTGATTTTGTTGCACTTGTTAATTTTTTTCTTTTTCTTTTTTTAGCCAATTCAAAAGCAAATTGTTGTACTCTATCTATTCCATATTTTGACATTATTGTCTCTTGAATAACTACTTCTCTATCAGTTCCCTGATACATTCTTCCACCGACTGATGAGTATTCCCCTTCAGTATTTTCTCTTACAATTATCATGTCAATATCACCTGGCTTTTTATTAGCTAATGGTGCATTAACACCTTCAAAAAGCTTTACAGGTCTTAAATTAATAAATTGATCAAACTCTCTTCTAAATTTTAATAATGAACCCCAAAGTGTAATATGGTCAGGGTATTTATCTGGCATGCCAACCGCACCAAAAAAAATTGCATCATGTTTAGTTAATTTATCTTTCCAGTCATCTGGCATCATTTTTCCATGCTTTTCGTAATAATCACATGACGCGAAATCATAATCTTCTATCTTTAATTTGAATTGATGTTGTTGAGAAATTTCTTTTAATATTTTTTGCGCTTCAGGTACAACTTCTTTTCCAATGCCGTCACCAGCAATAGAAGCTATTGAATATTCTTTCATTTATTTAGTGAATGTATCGTTAAATTGCTTAGTAACTCTGACAAAAGTTGTGCACTTACTTAATTGTTTTAAAGAGGGTGCACCAACATATGTACAACTACTTCTTACACCACCTAAAATATTTAAAATGGTATCATTAATTTTACCACGGTACTTAACTCTTACTGTTCTGCCTTCGCTACTTCTGTAGTCTGAAAGTCCACCATAATGTTTGTTATTTGCAGTTTCAGAACTTGATCCGTAAAATTCAACATACTTTGAGCCATTAGATTTTACCAATTTTCCTTTGCCTTCATCATGACCTGCAAACATTCCTCCAAGCATAACAAAATCAGCTCCCCCACCAAATGCTTTCGCAACATCACCTGGACATGTGCATCCACCATCTGCAATTATATGTGCACCTAATCCATGAGCTGCATCGGCACATTCTATTACCGCACTTAATTGAGGATAGCCAACCCCAGTTTGTATTCTTGTTGTACACACACTCCCTGGTCCAATTCCAACTTTTACAATATCTGCGCCTGATAAAATTAATTCTTGAGTCATATCAGCGGTAACTACATTACCAGCTATAATTGTTTTCGTTGGATATTTGTCTCTTACAGATTTTAAAAATTTACTAAAATGCTCTGAGTAACCATTTGCAACATCAATACAGATAAATTTAATGAAACTAAATTCTTTTAAAACTTTATCTAAATTCTGAAAATCCTCTTTTTTTGTTCCAATACTTAAAGCTACATTTGGATATATTGATTTAATTTTTTTAAATTGTTTAATTTTTTTTACATCATGTTGTTTTGTTAAACATGTGATCATTCCATATTCAGATAATTTTTCGGCAACACCAAGTACACCTACACCATCCATATTAGCTGCCATTATAGGAATTCCAGACCATTCGTTTTTACTGTATTTAAAACGATAAGTTCTTTTTAAATTAACATCTTTTCTACTTTTAAGAGTGCTTCTCTTGGGTCTAAAAAGTACGTCGGAATAATCTAGTTTTAGCTCTTCTTCAATTCTCACAAAAATGAAGGTATACATCCAATGAATGATAATTCAATTTAATAATTAAGCTTATTAACGTTGTATTTGAACAATTTTAAAATTACTGATTGAATTATAAAAATATAAATTAAAATAAATAAATGTTTGAAGGATTTAAGAGCAAATACGTACAAGTTAAAAAAGGTAAAGTGTTTTGTAAAATTAAAGGAGATGGTCCTCCTTTATTATTACTTCATGGTTATCCTCAAACACATTTAATGTGGCACAAAACTGCTCCTGAGTTATCAAAAAACTTTACAGTTGTTGCAGCAGATCTAAGAGGTTATGGAGACAGTTTAGCCCCTCCATCTGATAATAAACATTTTAATTATTCAAAAAGAGAAATGGCGAGTGACATGAAACAAATGATGTTAAAATTGGGATATCCTAAATTTTTTGTTGCAGGTCATGATAGGGGTGGGAGAGTTGCTCATAGATTGGCAAGAGACTACAGAAAAAACGTGCTTGCTCTCAGTGTTTTAGATATTTGTCCAACATTAGATATGTATGAACTAACAACTAGAGATTTTGCAAAAGCTTACTTCCATTGGTTTTTCTTAATTCAACCAAAGTGGCTACCCGAAAGAATGATAATGAGTGATCCAAGAAAATGGATGAAGTATTGCTTAGATAAATGGTCTGGGAATCATAAATTTGGAAAAGTTGAAGAGGGCTATCTAAAGTGCTTTAGCCAAGCAAAAAGAATACATGGATCATGTGAGGATTATAGAGCATCTGCAACTATTGATCTTGATCATGACAGATACGATCGAAAGAAAAAATTAAATATTCCTGTTCAAGTATTATGGGGAAAAAATGGTGTTATAGGTAAACAATTTAAACCTATTAAAATTTGGCAAAAATATTCAAATAAAAAAGTTGTTGGAGTTGCTGTTAAATCTGGACATTTTATACCAGAGCAAAATCCTAAAGAAACAATTAAACAATTAAAAAGTTTCTTTTTAAAAAATGCTTAAAATTATTCCTAATAAAAAAAATATAGGTGCAGAATTAATCTGTGATTTAAATAAAATTAATAAGACTACATTAAAAAAAATTAAATCTGCTCTCTCAAAATATGGGATGATTTATTTTAGAAACCAAAAATTAAGTTCTGATCATTATGTAAAATTTGCAAAAAAATTTGGAAAACTTGCAAATTATCCAAGACTTAAAGGATTGAATAAAAAATATCCTCAAATAACTGTTGTTCAAAGAAAATCTACAGATAAAGGCCCTAGTTTTGGCGAGCAATTTCATACTGACTCAATTTATACTAAAAAGCCACCTAGATTTACAATGCTATTATCTAAATTAGTTCCAAAAAAAGGTCAGGCAAACACAGATTTTTGTTCCCAATATTTAGCTTATGAAAAATTACCAGCAAACTTTAAAAGAAAGTTGAAAGACGAAAAATGTATATTTTCTTCTGAAGGACCCATTTCTGTAACAAGATTAGAAAGAGAGAAAGAAAAAGGGAAA
>CACLSX010000017.1 GCA_902609705.1 uncultured Pelagibacteraceae bacterium | reverse complement strand
GATTATATGAAGGAAAGAAAAGTGCTTTCTATCCTTTAATTTTAATTATTGGATCTCTAATTCCAATTACATTCTTTGCATCAAATTATGAATTAAATGTAAAAAATTTGGAGGAAAGAGATTTAAGTGCAATCTTTATAACCGCTTTCTTTGTGGTCATACTTGTATATGGAATAGGTTGGAGTTTTTGGAGAACCTTTAAAACAGAAAATGTTTTAAAAGAAGTTGTAACAGAAACTTGTGTGACTACTTCAATGGTATTTATTATCCTTTTAGGAGCAGCAATGCTTACTTCAGGATTTAGAGCTTTTGGGGGAGAAGAATTAGTAAGAGACTTTTTACAAGATTTACCGGGTGGTTTTTGGACACAATTTGTTGTTGTGATGATTGTAATTTTCTTGCTAGGATTTTTCTTAGACTTTATTGAAATTGCAGTTGTTGTTGTCCCAATAATTGCACCAATATTATTAGCTGAAACAGGGGCTAACGTCACAGCCGTTTGGTTGGGAGTTATGATTGGTGTTAACTTGCAGACTTCCTTCTTAACGCCGCCATTTGGATTTGCACTCTTTTATTTGAAAGGTGTAGCTCCTAAAATTGTTAAAACACTTGATATTTGGAAAGGTGTTGTGCCTTTTATAATTCTTCAGCTTATAGGATTGGGAATAGTCGGTGCATACCCTAGCTTAGTAAATTATCTACCAAATAGAGTATATTTAACTTCGAATGTTGCTCCTCCACCAATGAATCCTAAATTACAGTACTGTTTGCAAGAGTACAAATTTGCAAGATTTGATTCAAACGGTGAGACAATTAAAAATGCAATATTAAAATTCCAATCTGAGGCTCCAACTAATCTGCCAGATGATAAAATGGAAATTTTAGAAGATCATTTTGATAGTGCACTAGGAACTTTTGCTCTAGTCGATAAATTAAAAAAAGTTGAGGTCGAATACAATGCATATGCTGTTGATTATAGGGATCTGCATTTCACTGTTAGAAAGAAGCAAAAGAAAATACTTAAATTAAATAAAAAAATAGAAAAATATAAAGCAGAGATTAGAAATTTAGATGATGACGAATTAGATGAGAAAAACAAAATAGAATTAAGAATTGAGGATGTAAAACTTGAAATTGAGGAAATTCAAAACTCAATTCCAGATACTTGGCAAGCTAAGAATTCAGAATTCGACAAAATAAATAAAGCTAAAAATACAACAACAAAAAGATATAGAAAGAATGTAGATGAAGCCTACGATCTACTTGATCAGTTCGCAATGTTCATAAACGATGGAGTAAAACTTCAAGAAGTATCAAAAGATATTAAACAGTTAGATTATTTTATAGCTATGGAAAGCAATACAAAAGTATATGAAAGATCAGTTACAATTATGGATGGATTGTTTGACAAGTTGAGTGAGATCTCTGGAATGGATGAATTTTTAAATAGTGTAGATGATTTATTATCAATGGTAGACTCAGACGAACTTGATCCAATGGCGATTAGAACAAAATCAAAAGAAGTTGTTGAGTTATTCAATAAAGAAGTTAGCTGGAGAGCAAATGCTAAAGAAAACTTAATGCCAAAACTTGAGGAATATAATAATGCAATCAAAGAAACAATTGGACTAAGGTTGCAGTCTAAACTAACAAAAGAGCAAGCTATCTATGTATCTAAATGTAATTCAATACATAGAGATATTTCACTAAATTTTTAAACTGTTAATTTATCAATTAATTCTGATCTTGTATAAAGACCCAAGTCTTCTGCCTTGGACTTTAATTTTTCATTAATCTCTTTTAATTTTGGAACATTTAAATCAAGCTTATTTGCAATTTCTATAATTGAACCAATTATTGGATCTATTTCTAGTGGTTTGCCAGCATTTAAATCTTGAGCGGTCGAAGGTCTATGTCCTATAATTGAGACTCCACCCTTAATTCGATCCTCAATTGATATATTGAATTTAACTCCGATTTTTTCTCCAACTTGTTGGCACTCCTGCATTAAAACTTTTATTAAATTGTAAGTTTCAGGATCATTACCCATTTCATCCATAGTTTTATTTGTTAGAGCACTTACTGGGTTGAATGAACAATTCCCCCATAGTTTCACCCAAATTTCGTCTCTTAAATTTTTCTTCTGAGGAGCTTTTAAACCGCCTTCTATGAATAAACTTGAAATTATTTTTAGTCTTTCTGATCTGGTTCCATCTGGTTCACCTAAAGAAAATCGTTCACCATTACCATTATGTTTAATAACACCTGGCTCTAATATCTGACAAGCTGGATAAACTACGCAACCAATTGCTCTTTCAGGTCCTAGAGTTTGCCATATTTTTCCACCTGGATCCACACTTTCAACTATTTGATTGTCTAATTTGGTACCCGTATTAGCTTTATGAAAGTACCACCAAGGCAATCCATTAATGGCGCATATAATTGAAGTTTTTTTACCCATAATTGGTTTTAAGCTTTCTGAAATTTTACTAATAGCGTTAGCTTTTACAGAAATAATTATGAAATCTTGTTCATCCAAATCTTTAGGATTGTCTGTTACATCAAATTTAAAATTAACTTTATTATCATCTCTTATAAAAGTTAATCCATTTTGCTCTATTGCTTTTTTATGTTCTCCTCTAGCAATTAAAGAGACTTGTGCGTTTGTTTTTTTTAAACTTGTAGCAATAAATCCACCAATAGACCCAGCTCCAAATATACAAATTTTAGTCATTAGTTCACTAATCCAAACTTTTTAGCTAAAGTATTTCTTTGTAGTTTACCTGTTGCACCTTTAGGAATTTCATTTACAAAAAATATTTTCTTTGGAATTTTAAATTTTGCAAGTTTTTCATTTGCATACATTTTTATATCATCTTCAGTACACTTCATGCCCTCTTTTATGATTATTGCGGTAGCTATATCTTCCCCAAGCATTTTATCTTCATATCCAAAGCAAACAGCTTGCTCAATATTTGGATGATCCATAAGAATGTTATCGACTTCTAAAGGTGAAATCTTTTCACCACCTTTATTAATTATTTCCTTCAATCTTCCTGAGATTTTTAGATAACCATCTTTATCAAAATATCCCTGATCTCCTGTTCTAAACCAACCATTTGAAAAGCTATTTTTATTTGCATCTGGATTATTTTCATATCCGGAAGTAACATTTTCACCCCTAATGCAAACTTCTCCCTCTTCTCCTTGATTTAAAATCTTGTTATTAGTATCCATAATACAAACTTCTGGCCCAGCAGGAATTCCTACAAAGCCAGGTTTTTGGGACTTAGGCGGTAAAGGATTTGAGGTCATTTGATGAGTAGCTTCCGTCATCCCATATGCTTCTATTACTGGACAATTAAATACCTCATTTAGTTTTTCAAATACAGCTGGAGGTAGAGATGCTGATGATGATCTTAAAAATCTAAGATTTAATTGTTTAGCAGTTTCTAGATTTTTATCTGCTCTCATCAATATTGCTTGATGCATTGTTGGTACTCCAGAATACCAAGTTATTTTCTCTCTTTTTGCATTATCTAAAAATTTTAATGCATTAAATCCACTACTTGCACATACAGATGCCCCTACCTTCATAGAGGCTGCAAGAACTGCAATTAAGCCATGTATATGAAATAATGGCATAATATTTAGACAATGATCTTTATCAGTTAAATTAAGACTTTTGGAGATATTATCTGCTGAAGAAAAAATATTTTTATTTGTTAATGGAACAATCTTAGGTCTTGATGTAGTGCCCGAAGTATGCAGCACAAGAGCTTCATGATCTTCGCCTGGCAAAACATAATCACTGCTTTTTTCAAAAAGATTGAAATCTCCGCTTAAAGTATTTCCGTCTGATTTTATTTCGCAAACAGGAATTTTTAATTTATTTGCGACTTCTACTACTGGATTTTTAGAATTTTTCTCTACAATCACTATCTTTGGTTTTAAATCCTCTAGGTAAAATTCGAATTCTTCAGATTTATAGTTAGGGTTTAAAGGTGCAGCAGACATGTAGCTTGAAATCGCCAAAAAACTAGTTGCCATGTAAGGACCGTTTGGCAAAACTATTGCTGCACGATCTTTATTATTAATACCATTACCTGATAATTGTTTTGAAATTCTTTCTATTAATGATTTTAAATCAACAAATTTTAGTGGAGAACTACTTTCAGATGTTATTGCAATTCGATTATCATTTTGTGTTTCTATAATATTTCTAACAATTCTAGAGTTCATTTAAATTAATAACCTTTTGCGTATCCATCTTTTCTTGGATCTGAACCGCCAACTAAATTTCCTTTTTCTCTATCTATTTGAATTGCTTGTCCACCTCCATGAGTACCATCTATATACTCAACATTATGACCGACTTCTTTTAAATTATTAAAAATTTTTTCATCAATACTTTTCTCTAATTTATAAATGTTATTGAAATGGAAAGCTCTAGGAAATGAAATGGCTTGCTGAGGAGTTAAGTTATAATCAATAATGCTATTTAAAACATGAACTTGTCCTACAGGTTGATATTGTCCTCCCATTACTCCATAAGATAATTCACATTCTCCTTTGTTGTTCATAACTATTCCAGGAATTATGGTATGAAGCGGTCTTTTTAATCCTTGAATACAATTAGGATGACCTTCCTCAACTCTAAAATTAGTTCCTCTATTGTGAAGAACCACTCCAGATTTATCACCTGTTATTCCAGATCCAAAAGCATAGCAAACAGAATTTATAATTGAAACTACATTTAAATCTCTGTCTACCACGCTTAAATAAACTGTTTCAGGATGGTTTGGAATATTTAGATCTCCTACATCTGCACAGCCATTAATAGATATATTTTTTGAAATATTATCTATGTTTTGTTCACTTAATATTTTTTTCAAATCTAAATCTACAAATTCTGGATCACCAATATTTTCTTCCTTAAGTTTATAAGCCTGCTTTGTAACTTCTGCTTCAAGATGGAACCTTTCAAATGAATTCACATCATATTTTTCAATACCTAACTTTTCTAATAATTTCATCATTACTAAGACTGTTATTCCAGGGCCACTCGGAGGACATTGATGAATGATAATATCTCTATATCTATCTGATAAAGTCTCTGATTTAATAGTTTTTTGCTTATGGAAATCTTCAATTGTATGTAAGCCCCCAAACTCTTTTAAAGTTTTAACTAAATCTTCAGCAATTGATCCTTCATAAAATTCTTTAACTCCATTTTTTGAAATTTTTTCGAGAGTCTCTCCAAGTGCAGGATTTTTATTTACCTCATTAAATTGATAACTCTTACCATTATTTAGCATATGTTTTCTAGAATATGGGTTATCGTTTAATTTATTAAATACGTTGCTCCAGGCGTTAGCAACAACTTTAGTCACTTTAAAACCATTCTTTGCAATATCTATACCTTTGTGAAACAACTCCTCAAAATCGAGTTTTCCAAAATCATTATGAATTGAATTCCAAGCATCTAATGCACCAGGAATAGTTACTGCGTGAGGACTTGTTAAACCGATTTTATCTATATTCTTTTCCTTGAAATAATCAAAATTTGCTTTTGCTGGAGCAATACCTGATCCGTTATATGAAACAGGGTCTTTACCATTCATTTTTATTATTGCAAAACAATCTCCACCTATACTTGTGGCATTAGGCTCTGCAACAGAGAGAACAACAGAAGCTGCAATAGCTGCATCCACTGCATTTCCACCTTTTTGCAATATTCTAAGAGCTTCTTCTGTAGCTATTGGATGTGATGTTGCGGCCATACCATTTGAAGAAATGGCATCTTTATCTTTTGTTGAATGATTATTCATAATAGAACTGTAATTTCATAAAAAATATAAATGATCAATAAAATAAATAAAAGTATTCTAATTTTTTCTGTATTTGCCTTTGGCTTTTTTATATCAAATTTACTGAGATCAATTACCGCAACATTAACACCTGCTCTTTCAACTGAATTCAATTTAAGTGCCGCAAATCTTGGACTTTTAGCTGGAGGATATTTTCTAGGGTTTTCGCTCATGCAAATTCCTACTGGTATGTTATTAGATAGATTTGGTCCAAAAAAAGTTATCGGATATTTATTAATCATTGCTCTTATTGGAACTATTTCATTTGCTTTTGCTAAAAGTTTTGCAGGTTTATTAATTTCTAGAATTTTCATTGGTGTAGGTGTTGCTGCTTGTTTAATGGGTCCTTTAACTGGTTACAGAGTATGGTTTGAAGAAAAATATCAACAACGTGCAAATTCATGGATGTTGATGGTTGCAAATTTTGGATTTGTTGCATCAACTCTACCAGTTCAAATTTTATTACCAATAATTGGTTGGCGATCTATTTTTTTAATTATAGCCTCTTTAATTTTGATAAGCATAATATTAATATCAATTTTAATACCTTCGTGGGAAACTAAGAGGGATGAAGACCAAAATAATAATCTTCAAAATCTTTCCCACATATGGAAAAATAAATTCTTTATTAGCTTAGTACCGCTTGCATTTTTTAATTATGGAGGTGTTCAAGCAATACAAACATTGTGGGCTGGCCCATGGATGCTAAATGTGACGGGTTATGATGCAATACAAAGTGCGACAGGTTTATTTTGGATAAATGTAACTATGCTTTTTTCTTTTTTAATATGGGGATATTTTTTGCCAAAACTATCTTCCAAGGGAATTGACAGTATGAGAATTGTAAAATTTACACTTCCTGTAAGTTATATAATTTTATTTTTAATAGTCATAATGGGAGACAAAGCTGGTGCAACGATGTTTACTCTTTATATTTTATCATCAATAGTAATTTCTTTAACCCAACCAGCAATAGCATTAAATTTTCCTACTAAATTAGCAGGAAAATCTTTAACTTCATTCAATGTATTTTTATTTTCTGGTACTTTTTTTGTACAATGGATAATTGGTTTAATAATAGATTTTTCCAGAAATTTAGGTGCTACTATTACAATGAGCTATCAAATTTCTTTTTCAATTTTTTTGTTTTTATGCATTTTAAGTTACTTATTTTTTTTAATTTTAAATAAAAATGAATAAAAATTTTATCGGATATTTTCTACTATTATTTCAGCCACTTTTTATGGCTAGTAACTTAATTGTAGCAAGAGGTGGTGTTGATGATGTTCCTCCCATATCTTTATCTTTTTGGAGATGGTTTATTTTTTTCATTATTTTATTTATCCTAAATTATAAGTATTTAGTTGAAAATTTTCAGACTATTAAAAAAGAGAGTAAAAGAAGTTTTTTTCTAGGTTTGATGGGATGTGGTGTTTGTGGAATATTTCCATATATGGCTGGTTCATCTACAACCATTGTTAATATGGGAATTCTTTATACTTCTTCACCAATATTTATAATTTTAATCTCATATTTTCTTTTTAAAGATAAGATAAATATTTTTCAATTTGTTGGTTTACTTTTTTGTCTAGTTGGAGTGTTTGCTGTAATTTTAAAGGGCGATATCAATTTACTTCTTGAATTAAAATTTGCTTCTGGAGATTTTTGGATGTTAGGAGCAGCATTAGGCTGGGCGATTTATACAGTTATGCTTTTTCAATGGAATTCAGAACTTAATTTTTTTCCAAGGCTAACAATTATATCTTTCTTTGGTTTTTTATCTATTTTGCCTTTTTATTTTATAGAGCATATTTATTTTGAAAAAACTTTATTCAATGAAGAATTTTATTATTGGATTTTGTTTGCAGCAATTTCTCCAGGTATAATCGCTTTCTCACTATACACATTAACTATTAAATACTTAGGACCATCAACAACCGGTTTCACACTATACCTCTACACAATTTATGGAGCTTTTTATGGAATAATATTTTTTTCTGAGATTTTAGAGAATTATCATTTAATAGGTACCATATTTGTATTTTTTGGTATTTATTTGGTAAGAAGAAAAAGTAAAAATGAAATTAAAGCCTAAAATGTTATTTGCAAAAATTCTGTTTTATATTTTTATTATTTACTTTGGAGTTTCTCTAATAGTTTATTTTTATCAAAGAAAATTATTATACCATCCTGGTGAAAATAATTATTTAGATGAAGGACCTCTATCTCACAAAATCGAAAAAGTAAGTATTCAATCTGATAATGATCTAGTTGGATGGTATTACAAAAAAAATAATAACTTTAAAACCTTGCTTTTTTTTCACGGAAATGCTGGAAAATTAGATAATAGAATTTATAAACTAAATGAGTTTGCAGATTTAGATTTAAACTATTTAATCTTTGCATATAGAGGCTTTAGTGGAAATAAAGGCAAACCAACTGAAATTGGACTTTATAAAGATGCAATTAAAGCCAAAGAATGGCTTAATCAAAACAATATAGAAGATAAAGATATTGTTCTCTATGGAGAATCTCTTGGCACTGCTGTAGCAATAGAGACCGCAAGTAACAATTTATTTGCAGGTATAATATTAGAGTCCCCTTTTACATCCATGGAGATTCTGGCGCAAAAATATTACCCATATCTTCCTGCAAAAATTATTTTAAAAGATAAATACAAATCTATTGAAAAAATTAACAAAATAAAGTTTCCCATGCATGTGATGCATGGAAAAAAGGATAATATTGTACCATTCTATATGGGTGAAGAAATATTTAATAAATATGGTGGTGTTAAGTCAAATTATTTTAATGACAATGACGACCATATGATGGAATTTAATAAAAATTTAATTCAATCAATCGACAATTTTATAAAAAGTTTAAATTAAGACATAATTTAAACAAATCCACATCACTTTTAAATTCTAATTTTAGATATGTTTAAATTCCCTTTATTACTTTTTTTATTAATATTGCCAACAAAACTTAGCTCAGAAATAAATAATGAGTACTATGATAACAATTATTTTCATATTGGAAAAATGAACTCTTACAATAGTGAGTTCACTCTATATTTTAAAACACGGAAGAAAGCTATTTTAGCAAAGGGAGAATTTTCTAATTATATTAATGATTTTCCACAGGACTTATACTTATATGATAAAAATTTAAATAAAGATTACCCTTTAATTTCATATGACTGGTTTCCAAAAAAAGTTAAAAAAATATCAAAAAAATATAATTACCCACTTTTCCCAGAGGATTTTGCTTACTATTTATTAAATGACAACAACACTTTAATTTTGATAAGTGCAAAAAAAAATTTTAATGAAAATTTAAAATACGACATAAAAAATAATAAGCTAGAAATTGCTAAGACTTCTGGAAAATTAAATTTTATTATCTCTTCTTATGCTGAAAACTGTGGTTATAAATCTCTAAAAAATAATTTTGAGTGCAATATCTATAAACCTTTAATTTCTAAAAATTTGCTTAATTAACTTGGGTAAAAGCATTTGCAAACTTCTCAGCTTCAAATATTTGTAAGTCATCCTCTTTTTCTCCAAGTCCGAGACCAACAATAGGTACTTTATATTTCTTTGAAATCGCAATCAATATTCCGCCTTTTGCAGTTCCATCAAGTTTTGTCATTATGATGCCTGTAATTGGAAGTAATTTATTAAATTGTTCGAGTTGATTAATTATGTTTTGTCCCGACGTTGCATCTAAAACTAAAATAACCTCGTGAGGTGCTGTTTCATCACTTTTTTTAATTACATTTCCTATTTTTTTTAATTCATCCATTAAATTCTTTTTATTTTGCAATCTTCCTGCCGTGTCTACTATTACTTGATTTATGTTTTGATTTTGAGCTATTTCCATTGCTTTAAAAGCAACTGAAGCCGGATCTGAACCAGGATCTGATTTTACAATTTTAGCATCAACCCTGTTAGCCCATTCTTCTAATTGATCAATAGCAGCTGCTCTAAATGTATCGCATGCTGAAAAAAGAACTTTATTATTATTTTGTATAAATATTTTTCCTAATTTTCCAATAGTAGTTGTCTTACCAACTCCATTAACACCTGAAACTAATATTATATTTGTCTTTTCCTTTTTTAAAAAAAAATCTTTTTTTTCTAGGGGTGTCATTAGTTCTAAAATATAATTATTAAGTATTTCGAAAACTTCCTTGATTGGATCATTTTTAGGATCAATCTTTTTTTGAGCAATTATAGATTTTATCTCTGATGCTGCATCTATGCCCACATCTGAGCCGATCAAGAATTCTTCTATTTTATCAAGAGTTGCATCGTCAATTTCTTTCTTAACTATTATTTCTTTAAGGCCTGATGCTATATTGCTTGCACTTCTTTTAAATCCGATTTTAAATTTTTCAAAAATACCCATTATATTTTGATATTAATCTTTTCAATTTCAGATACAGGACCTCTCATTTTTATATTTAATTCATTGTCAATTTGAATATTTAAAATTCCTGTTGAAAATTCTATTTTTGAATTACTGTTTTGTAGTTGATTTAAATTAGCTGCGACTGCTGTTGCACATGCTGCAGTCCCGCAAGCTTTTGTTAAACCTGCACCCCTCTCCCAAACTTTAATTTTGTAATGTTGATCACTAATTTTCTGAGCTATTGTGACATTGCATTTCTCAGGGAAAACTTCATGATTTTCTATTAATGGTCCATATTTTTTTAAATTTATTTTTTCTATATCCTCGCAAAAATATATTACATGAGGGTTACCAACATTCACTGCAATACCACCATTAATTTTATTTCCGTCAATATCAATCATACCAAGTGATAGATTTTTAGTATCAAGATTTTTACTTAAAGGAATTTTGTTCCACTCTAAATTTGGAGTTCCAATTATTGTTTCAACATCTTTATTATTAAGAACTTTAGATTTTAATATTTTTGAGGATACCGAAATTTCAATTTCTTTTTTATTTTTTTCAATACTTAGTAAATAAGCAACACATCTAGTTCCATTTCCACATGCATCTGAGCGGCTTCCATCCGAGTTAAAAAAAGCAACACCAGCATCAGCTTTTTGACTTTTGTTTATGTAGATCAACTGATCGCACCCTATGAAATCTCTGTCACAAATTTTTAAGATTTGGTCATTTGATAAGTTTAAACTATTTATTCTCTGATCAATAATAACAAAGTCGTTACCTAATCCATCCATTTTAAATGCTTCAAATTCCATATAAATAATACTTAACTTATTTATTGACTTTTTGAACCTCTAATATAATTTACGCGCACTTCCGCAAAATACAGCAATTTGCGGTGTCTTTGGAAACAAAGAGATCGACACCAGTCAGCGAGGGTTCGCCCACTGGTGCGATACTTGCTGTGCGAAATTATGTTTGAAAATTTAACTAATAAATTTGAAGAAATTTTTTCTTCATTAAAAAAAGCTCCTTCTCTTGATGAAAAGCAAGTTGACGAGGGTTTAAAAGGTATAAGGTTGGCTTTGTTAGAAGCCGATGTTTCATTAGACGTAGTTAAGGAGTTTATTAGTAGAGTTAAGCCTAAAGCGCTAGGTCAGGAAATTATAAGATCAACTTCTCCCGGGGATATGGTTGTAAAAATCGTTTATGACGAAATAGTATCTTTTTTAGGTGATAAGAATTCTGAAATCTCCCTTAATGCTGTCCCTCCAGTTCCAATCATGTTAGTTGGATTGCAAGGTTCAGGAAAAACCACAACAACCTCAAAATTAGCAAAATTTTTAGAAAAAAATAATAAGAAAAAAGTAATGATGGCTAGTTTAGACGTTTACAGACCTGCCGCGCAAGAGCAATTGAGAATTTTGGGTGAACAAAATAATATTGAAACTTTGCCAATTATAGAGGGCCAGCTTCCAGCTGATATTTGTAGAAGAGCTTTAAGTGCTGCAAATTTAAATGGTTGTGAAGTAGTTTTATTTGATACCGCTGGAAGAACACAAATAGATTTTCAAATGATGAATGAAATCAAACAAATTGAAACTATTATTAATCCTGCAGAAACTATACTAGTAGCAGATTCTCTAACAGGTCAAGTTGCTGCTAATGTAGCCAAGGAATTTAAAAATACAGTAAATTTGAGCGGTATTATACTTACAAGAGCAGATGGAGATGGAAGAGGTGGAGCAGCATTGAGTATGAAATATGTTGCTGAGGTCCCCATAAAGTTTCTTGGTGTTGGAGAAAAAATTGAGAATTTTGAAGTTTTCCATCCTGATCGAATTGCAAATAGAATTTTGGGAATGGGAGATATCGTTTCCTTAGTTGAAAAAGCTTCAGAAGATTTAGATCAAGAAAATTTAAAGAAAACAGAAGAGAAACTTAAAAAAGGTCAATTCTCGATGGAAGATTATCTTTCTCAATTACGTCAAATGAAAAAGATGGGTGGAATAGAAGGCATAATGTCATTTCTCCCTGGAGTTTCAAAAATTAAATCACAAATGGACCAATCAGGAATAGATGAAAAAATTATAACTCAAAATGAAGCTGTTATTTTATCAATGACAAAGCAAGAAAGAGAAAATCCTAAAATTATAAATGGATCAAGAAAAAAAAGAATTGCTAATGGCTCAGGTACAGACATTGCCACTATCAATAAGTTGTTAAAACAATTTAAGATGATGTCAGAAATGATGAAAAAAATGTCTAAAGGAAACATGAAAGGAATGGCGGATAAAGGGATCCCGCCTGAACTATTTAATCAATTAAAATAAAGGAGATATAAGTAATGTTAAAAATGAGACTATCAATGGGAGGTACTAAAAAAAGGCCAGTATATAAAATTGTTGTGGCTGATAGTAGGTTTCCAAGAGACGGAAGGTTTATAGAAAAATTAGGTTTTTATAATCCGTTATTACCGAAGGATAAAAAGGAAAGAATTGGCTTAGATTCTGAGCGAATTAAATATTGGTTAGGTCAAGGAGCTCAGCCAACAACAAGAGTTGCAAGGTTATTGGGAGAAAACGATATAATGCCAATGCCTGAAAAAGGAAACAATCCTCAAAAAGCAATTCCTAAAAAAGATAGAAAAAAAGCTGACGAAGGTGGAGAAGCGAAACCAGAAGGAGATGCATCTAAACCAGCAGAAGCACCTAAGGAAGAAGCCAAACCAGCAGAAGCACCTAAGGAAGAAGCTAAGCCAGCAGAAGCACCTAAGGAAGAAGAAAAAAAATAATGTTAGAAGCTCGTATATTCACACTCTATCCAGATTTTTTTCCAGGCTATTTAGGCCAAGGTATTTTTGGTAAAGCACTATCAGAGAATAAATGGAAAATAGATACTGTGGATATAAGAGAGTATGCATTTGATAAACATAAAACTGTTGATGACACTCCCTACGGAGGAGGTGAAGGTATGTTAATGAAAGCAGATGTATTAGCAAAATCAATAGACAAGAATGTTAAAGATGGCGAAAAGATTATTTATTTAAGTCCGAAGGGTAAGTTGTTCAATCATCAATTAGCAAAACAACTATCTCAAGAAAAAACAATAAATATAATTTGTGGACACTTTGAAGGAGTTGATGAAAGATTATTAAAAACAAGAAATATTGAGGAAGTAAGTATAGGAGACTTTGTTTTATCTGGAGGTGAAGGAGCTTCATTTGTAATTCTTGATGCAATTTTAAGATTTATTCCTGGTATTCTTGGCAATACAAATTCAGCTAAAGAAGAAAGTTTTGAAAACGGACTTTTAGAGTATCCTCAATTTACAAAACCTCAAATATGGGAGGAAAAAAGTGTTCCAGATGTGCTATTATCAGGCGATCACGCCAAAATTAAAGACTGGCGTTTATCTCAATCTGAGGCTATAACACGCGACCGAAGACCGGATTTGTGGCAATTATATAAAAAGACTAAAGAGAATTAAAATGAAGACAATTGAAGAAATTAATCAATCTAAAGTAAAAAAAATTATTTCTGAGAGAAAGCATCCAGAATTTTTCCCAGGTGATATTGTTAAAGTAGGAGTTAGAATAACTGAAGGAAAAAGAGATCGTATTCAATATTTTGAAGGTGTGTGTATTGCGAAAAAAAATAGAGATATCAATTCTTCTTTTACTGTAAGAAAAATTTCTTTTGGTGAAGGTGTGGAAAGAACATTTGCTTTATATAGTCCGATTGTAGATACAATTAAAGTTGTAAGGTCAGGAAAAGTTAGAAGAGCCAAGTTATATTATTTGAGAGATAGAACAGGTAAATCTGCAAGAATTGCAGAAAAAATTAAAAAGAAAATAGGTATAGATATCGAAACTAAGATACACGAAGTTACGGAAGAAAATGTTATACCTGATACAGAGCAAAAAACAGCAGACAGCCCACAAGATACCAATAAAGATGCTCCAAAAGTAGAAGCAAAAAAACCAGAAGAAAAAAAAGAAACTAAAGAAGAAACCCCATCAGTAGAAAAAAAAACTGATGAAAAAAAAGAAAATCCTGAAGTAAAAAAATAATTTTTTACAATGCCTCAAACTATATACGATAAAATATGGAATGATCACCTTGTTCATCAACAAGAAGATGGGACTTCACTTTTATTTGTTGATAGACATTTAATTCATGAAGTTACTAGTCCACAAGCATTTGAAGGTTTAAGAAATTCTAATAGAAAAGTTAGACAACCTTCTTTAACTTTAGCAGTAGCAGATCACAATGTTCCAACAACGGATAGATCAGTGCCTATTACTGACAAAGATTCAAAAATACAAATCGAGACACTAGAAAAAAACTGTGCAGAATTCGGAATAAATCTTTTTGGAATGAACGATAAAAGACAAGGAATAGTTCATATTATTGGTCCAGAACAGGGATTTACACAACCAGGAACGATTATCGTTTGTGGTGATAGTCACACTGCTACTCACGGAGCATTTGGTGCATTAGCATTCGGAATTGGAACTTCGGAAGTGGAACATGTCTTGGCAACACAGACTTTAGTTCAAAAAAAATCAAAAAATTTTAGAATAAACGTTAATGGATCTCTTCCTGTTGGAGTAACATCTAAGGATGTAATATTACAAATAATCGGAAAAATTGGTACAGCCGGTGGAACTGGTTATGTAATTGAATATGCTGGAAACTTAATTTCTAATTTAAGTGTCGAACAAAGAATGACGATTTGCAATATGACAATTGAAGGTGGAGCAAGGGCTGGATTAATAGAGCCAGATGAAAAAGTTTTTAATTATTTAAAAGGCAAACCAATGTCTCCAAAGAATTCAAATTGGGACAAAGCATTAGAATATTGGAGTAAATTAAAGTCTGATGGTGATGCAGTATTTGACAAAGAAATCAGTCTTGAGGGCAAAGATATTAAACCAATGGTAACTTGGGGAACTTCGCCTCAGGATGTAGTAGATATTGATGGAATTGTTCCTGATCCTGAAAATGAGCAAAACGAAGACAGAAAAAATTCTATTAACAGGTCATTAAAATATATGGGTTTAAAGCCGAAAACTAAAATAAAAGATATTAGAATTGATAAAGTTTTTATTGGAAGTTGCACAAATGGAAGAATTGAAGATTTAAGAGAAGCTGCAAAAATCTTAAAAGATAAAAAAATTGCTTCTCATGTAAATGCAATGATAGTTCCTGGTTCAGGATTAGTAAAACAACAAGCAGAGCAAGAAGGTTTAGATCTAATATTTAAAAATTCTGGATTTGAATGGCGTGAGCCAGGTTGTTCAATGTGTTTAGCTATGAATGCAGATAAGTTGAAGCCAGAAGAAAGATGTGCATCAACATCAAATAGAAATTTCGAAGGAAGACAAGGACGAGGTGGAAGAACTCATTTAGTTAGTCCAGCTATGGCTGCTGCAGCTGCTATATCTGGAAATTTAGATGATGTTAGAAAATACAATAGTTAAATGAACAAATTCTCAACATTAAAAAGTATTCCTGCATATTTACCAATTGTAAATATCGATACAGATATGATTATTCCAAAGCAATTTTTAAAAACAATAAAAAGAACAGGACTTGGAAAAAATTTATTTTATGAAATGAGATATGACGAAAAAGGTAAAGTAGTAGATGACTTTATCTTAAATAAATCCCCATATGATAATTCTAAGATTTTAATTGCAGGGAATAATTTTGGATGTGGATCATCTAGAGAACATGCGCCATGGGCACTTTTAGACTTTGGTATCACTTGCGTTATAAGTACTAGTTACGCAGATATATTTTATAATAATTGTTTTAAAAATGGAATATTGCCTATTAAAGTTAATGATGAACAGATAAAAGAACTTTCTGAATATTCTAAGAGACAAGAAGAAATTGCAATAAATTTACCAGATCAAAAAATAATTTTTGGGAATAAAGAAATCAAATTTGAATTAGATGAATTTAAAAAAAAATGTTTAATTGAGGGACTAGATGATATTGCACTGTCTTTGGAAAAGTCTAATAAAATAATTTCATTTGAAGAAAAATTAAAATCCACAAAGCCTTGGATATTTAATGATTAAAGTCAAAAAAAGAAAATTCTTATTATTACCAGGTGATGGCATTGGTCCCGAGGTTATTGGTGAAGTTAAAAAAATTATAACTTGGTTTAATGTAAATAAATCTCTTGATTTTGATATGGAAGAGGCTTTAGTTGGAGGAGCATCTTACGACAAGCATGGAACACCGATTACAGATGAAGTATTTTATAAATCATTAGAATGTGAAGCAGTCATTTTAGGAGCTGTGGGTGGACCAAAATATGATAATTTAGATTTTTCCAAAAGACCTGAGAGAGCTCTTCTGAAGCTAAGAAAAGAATTAAAATTATTTGCAAATTTGAGGCCTGCAATTTGTTTTAAACAATTAGTTGAGGCATCTACGCTAAAACCTGAAATCGTATCAGGTCTAGACATCATGATTGTTAGAGAATTGACAGGTGGTATTTATTTTGGTGAGCCGAGAGGTATCAAGCCAATTGATAATGGTGAACGTAAAGGAATAAACACTCATACTTATACTTCATCAGAAATTAAAAGAGTTGCTAGAGTTGCATTTGATCTAGCAAAGAAGAGAAACAATAAAGTTACTTCCTGTGAAAAATCGAATGTTATGGAAGCAGGTCAATTATGGAAAGAGGAAGTTCAAAATCTTCACGATAAAGAATTTAAAGATGTTGAGTTAAATCATATGCTTGCAGATAATTGTGCAATGCAACTTTTGAGAAATCCAAAGCAATTTGATGTAATTGTGACAGATAATTTGTTTGGTGATATGTTGTCAGATGAAGCATCTATGTTGACAGGATCTTTAGGTTTATTACCTTCAGCTTCTTTGGGTGCAAAAAATAAAGATGGTGAAATGAGAGCAATGTATGAGCCTGTTCATGGATCTGCTCCAGATATTGCTGGAAAAGGAATTGCAAATCCAATTGCAACCATCTTGAGTTTTGCAATGGCCCTGAGGTACTCTCTTGACTTAGATAAAGAGGCTGATGACTTAGAAAAAGCAGTGCAAAATGTACTAGATGATGGGTTAAGAACTAAAGATATTATGTCAAAAGGAACAAAAGAAATTTCAACTTCTGGTATGGGAGATGCGATTATTGCATATTTGCAAAAATAAAAAAATTAACTTAATTTGATACTATTAAATTTATGACTGTTTATTCCGCACCTGTGAAAGATATGATGTTCTTATTTGAACATCTAAAAGATAATAAAAATTATAACGAAATTGAAAAATATAAAGAAGTTACTTCTGATCTAGTAAAAGATATCTTAGAGGAAGCTGCAAAAATTAATGAAGAAATGCTTCTTCCTTTAGCAAAAGCTGGAGACGAAAATCCTTGTGTCTATGAAAATGGAGTAGTTAGAACCCCTCCAGGTTATAAAGAGGCATATTCAAAATTTATAGAAGATGGATGGGTATCTTTAACTTGTGATCCAAAATATGGTGGTCAAGGAATGCCAAAAACTGTAAGTGCTTTTTTTGATGAAATGCTTTCATCATCAAGTTTATCTTTTAAATTATATAGTGAATTAAGTATAGGTGCATATAATTGTATTTTGAGTCATGCAACTGAAGAAATCAAAAACACATATCTTCCTAAAATTGTTGAGGGTAAATGGAGTGGGACAATGTGTTTAACAGAGCCTCAATGTGGAACAGATTTAGGATTAATAAAAACAAAGGCAATTAAAAATGAAAATGGTACTTATAATATAAGTGGACAAAAAATCTTTATTACTTCTGGTGACCACGATTTAACTGAAAATATTATACACCTTGTTTTAGCAAGAACGCAGGACGCACCAAAAGGAACGAAGGGGATAAGTTTATTTTTAGTACCAAAATATGAAATTAATGATGATGGATCAATTGGTCCAAGAAACGGCGTCAATACTGTTTCAATTGAATCAAAAATGGGTATTAAAGGTTCACCGGCATGTGTATTAAGTTTTGATGATGCCAAAGGGTATATGATCGGACCAGAGAACAAAGGCTTAAATTCTATGTTTACAATGATGAACTTAGAAAGAATCGTTGTCGGTATACAAGGATTAGGTCTATCTGAAACAGCTTATCAAACTGCTTTAAGTTATTCTAAAGAGAGAAAACAAGGTAAATCAAATAATAATTCTAATGGAGAAACAGATTTAATTATTAAGCATGCAGATATAAGAAGAAGTTTATTAAATATGAAGTCTATAATTGAGGGAGAAAGATCCTTTTCTGCAACAGCATGTAATTGCCTGTCTATTATTAATACTTTTGCTTCACTGTGTTCTAAAATATAAGCAACAGTTTTTGCATCAAGTCTTGAATTAATTGTATTTAAAACAGCTCCTGTCATAGGAACAGAATAATGTGCCTCGAAAATCTCTGGAGTGTTAAAGGTCATAACTGAAACTGTGTCTCCTTCAACAATACCAATCTTCTCTAGTGCACTTGCAAATTTGATGCACCTGTTAAATACTTCAGTCCATGTGAAAGATTTTGTTTCATATACTAAAGCCTCATAATTTGGATAAATATCTTTTGCTCTTTCTAGAAAGCTAAGCGGTGTTAACGGGA